>JBEKYE010000009.1:0-28563 GCA_049511275.1 Bryobacteraceae bacterium | reverse complement strand
GAGAAGCAATACAACGTGAAACTGACCAAAGATCCCGAGGGCCGGGCGACGATGGGCGGCAGCTCCGGCGGTTCGTGCGCGTTGATCATGGCGTGGTATCACCCAGAGCTTTACCACCGCGTTCTGACCTACTCAGGCACCTACGTGAACCAGCAGTGGCCGTCAACCCCGCAGACTCCTCACGGCGCATGGGAGTTCCATGAACATCTCATCCCCAACACCCCGGCCAAGCCGATCCGCATCTGGATGGAAGTCGGCGACAGGGACCTTTTCAATCCGAATGTCATGCGCGACAACATGCACGACTGGGTCGTGGCCAATGAGAGCATGGCCAAAGTGCTGGCCGCCCAGGGCTATCATTATCAGTTTGTATTTGCGCGTAACGCCGGGCACACGGACCGCACCGTGAAAGAACAAACCCTGCCCGAGGCTCTGGAATATGTATGGCAAGGGTACCCTATCGCGGGGCCGAGGAACTGATTTTGAGCAGTGTCGCGTTGGCCTGCTGCGTTCATTCTTGCCGAAGGCCTATTCTGAGCTAGTTTTGCGGCAGCGGGGCACCCCGGTTGATGAAATAGGGATTGTCGTAAGCGGTTTTCAGGCGGTCGGGCTGCCGGCCTGCCATCCCCGCCCAAACCATGAACCAAGCCCACTTCGGCTGCGCCTTCAGCGTTTCCGCGGAAGGCGGCTGGCCGACCTCGCCTAGCGCGATCGGTTTTCCATTGGCCAGATCGAGAATCTCCCAGTAGTACCGGTCATCCAGTGTGCGGTAGTTGTCGTAGCTCACCACGTCGACATAGTTCTGCCCGGGGAAGAACTGGTGGAACTCGCCGAAAGGCGCTGGGCCGTTCTGATTCCATATCCAGATCAGGTTGTTGAGGTGGTGGACGTTCACCATGCGGTAATAAAGCTCCCGGTAGAGTTGCGCGGTGCCGCTGGGGCCGGGACGGCCGCCCCACCAGAAGAAGTTGCCGTTGTTCTCGTGCATGGGCCGCCAGAGGACCGGAATATGCGCATCCTGAAGCTGCTTCAGATACCCCGCCGCAGTGTCCATATACTTCTCCCAGCGCTGGTGCAGGGGAGTATCCGAGGTGATCAACTCCTGCCACTGGTCGTCGGTCAGATGGGCCTGCACGCTGCCGCGCCAACTCTCGCTGGTCCGGCCGTTTTCGCCGGCCCTTCCGGGCTCGTCTTCGGTCGGCCGCAACATGTGCCAGCACAGGTAAATAATGGATCCCGCGGCCGCCTGCTTCCTGGCTTCCTCGATCATCAGGTCGCGGTGAATGATGGAATCCTTGTCTTCGCCGTCCAGGAATCCGAAATCCGAGCCCCAGATGGCCGGGTACTTGCCGACGATCTGGTTCACCGTGTCGGTGTCCTGGGAGCGCTGGTTGGGATAATTGTGCTGGCCGGTCAGGATGCCTTTGCCCGAGACCGCGCAGAGGGTCTTCAGCAGGGCGCGTGCTTCCGGAGTGGCGTTAGGGTTAACCGGCTCGCAAGTGTAAGGATTCGGCGCCGACGGGGGTTGCGAGCGCGCCACCTGTCCGGGAGCACCCGGTGCACCAGCCTGGACCGGTGGAGTCTGCTGGGGAACGGCCTGCGAATAAACACTCGTAGCTGTGCTCAACGCCACAGCCAGCGCGATAAGGATAGATTTCCGCATGTATTTGCCTGATTCCCAATAAATATCACAGCTTGCAGTCGCCAATGCCGCCTGGGTAGAGCCGCTTTCGGCGACGGGCGCATCTCCGACGGAGGCCAGCACAACTAAGCGGCGTGGAACGCACCGTTGCCGCCCTTCCTGCCAGCATGGCCGGCGGCACTCGTGAAGTCGCGTCGCGGTCAGTCATTGAGATTCGGTAATCTGAAGGTTCTGAAAGGAGCCTCATGACCCGAAAACCCCTCTCGCCGTCCATTAGACTCTACGCCGCGGCAGCGGCGCTGGTGGTAACTGGAATTGCACAGCAGCAGCAAAGGCCTGGAGACCTGGGATTCACCGACACCCCCATGCTCCCCGGCCTTCCCTGGCACGTACACGACCCGGATCGCCCGCATCCCAAGGTCATCGCGCCCGGCGAGATGCCCGGTGCAGCGCCGTCCGACGCCATCGTGCTATTTGACGGCACAGACCTCTCGAAGTGGATGCAGATAGGGCGCGGCGCCGATCGCGGCAAGCCGATCGACGCCCAATGGAAACTGGGTGACGGCTACTTTGAGGTGGTTGGGGGAACCGGCAACCTGTATTCCCGGGAGAAGTTCGGCGACTGCCAGTTGCACGTCGAGTGGTCCTCGCCCGCCGTGGTGCGCGGCACCAGTCAGGGGCGCGGCAACAGCGGCGTCCTGTTGATGAGCCGCTATGAGATCCAGGTGCTGGACGCCTACAACAACCCGACATATGCCGATGGGCAGGCAGGCGCGATCTACGGCCAGTGGCCGCCTCTGGTCAGCCCGGCGCGGAAGCCCGGCGAGTGGAACATCTACGACATCTTGTTCGAGGCACCGAGGTTTGAAGGCGAGAAACTAACCAGACCGGCATTCGCGACGGTTCTGTACAACGGCGTGATGGTCCACCACCACAAGGAACTGATGGGACCCATGGTCTACCGGCAAGTGGCGCATTATACGCGGCACGACCCCGAAGAATCCCTGATGCTGCAGGACCACAACGGCGATGCGGTGCGCTACCGCAATGTCTGGATCCGCAGGATCGGCCCATACGACCAACCAGAGCAACCCAAGTAGCCGTCACTGGCTGGCTTTTCCGCCCCTGGTCGCGCCCATTTCCGCCCAGATTCCCTTATCTAATAAGTGGCCAGCGAGACCCTAAGCACCAGGGGTTCGGCGCCGAAGTTGAGGCCCCAATCGGTCTCGTCGCCATTCCAGATGCGGAGGAACTGGAAGGCATCGTTTTCGTAGACGCCTTCGTCGACGCGCAGGAACTGGCGCTGCTTGCCGGTATCGGCGGGGCGGAAGTCCACCCGGCAAAGGAGACCGGCCACCAGAAACTGGTTGTCCTGCAACTGGGCAACCAGGACGCGTCCGACGGGCTCGGCGTTTCCCACGGCGCGATTGTTGCGCGCGGCTCCGTAGGACACCACGGCGCTCCACGGGCCGAAAGCAAGACTTTGCGTCACCGTGCCCTTTTCTTCCGCCACCGCCTGCAGCTTGCCGGCGAAGTTGAGGCGGGCGATTTCGCGGGCCATCGGACCGGCCAGACGGTAGTTCAGCGCCCACGGGGCGAGAGACTCGGGGGTGTTGGGAGCGGTGGTGTAGTCCATACCGAACGGCGAGTACCCTATGGTCTGAAGGCCCAGGGCCGCGAAAAAGAAGCGGGCGTTCGAGGCGGGGCCGCCGGTTTCGGGGACGAACAGCGGATTATCGTCGCGGTGATACAGTTCCAGCACCTTCAAATATGCCGCGGGGTCGTTCTGATAGATATCGGGTGCCAAGATGTCCAGCGCGGGCGCCGCCACCTTCCAGATGGGTATCACATTGTCGGTAGGACCGCCGCTTTCATACGTGCCGGGCGCCCCCGGCTTCAGCGGATCGCGCAGAGCGGCGTTGGCGTACATCGGCAGCGGATAGACGGCCTTGCCAGCCGCGGCCACCTGTCCAACGTACTTCGCTACCGACCAGGCGTGGAAGCAGACTTCCGCCTCCGGCCCAAACGCTTCCTGCCACGTACCGGGTGACGCGTGCATGGCAGTCAGAATTTCGGCCGGGACCGGTGCTTCGAAAAGCTTTTGCGCCGTGCGCGAATAGTCGCGGAGGCTGCCCCAGGTGCCCGGTTCGTTCTCCACTTGCACCATGATCACGGTTCGCTGCGGGTCGGTGGCCTTCAAGTGACCGAGAAATGCGGCGAACGCCGCTTTGTCCGCTTCCAGGGAGGCGGTGGCGTAGGGCGATGGCGAATCCACCGCGCGCCCGTTCTTATCCACCATGTGCGGATAGCGGTCCGGAGCCAGTTTCATCCACTCCGGCATGTAGTGCTGGCTGCCGTTCTTCCAGGTGCCGAACCAGAGCAGAACCAGGCGGAGCCGATGCTGGCGGGCCTGGGCCAGCAGAGTGTCGATCGCGGTGTAATCGTACTGCCCCTGGCGTGGTTCGAACTGCTCCCAATAGACCGGGATTTCCACGGTATTTACGTGCAGGTACTCCATGGCGGGCCAGACCTGGGGAAGCATGGCGGGCCAGGCGCTGGAGTTATGCACCTGCGCGCCTAACATCAGGTAAGGCGCGCCATCCACGAACAAGGCGTAGCGCCCATCCTTTTTCACCACGCTGGGAATCGGTTGTTCCTTGACCTGGGCCGTAAGCGCAACAACGGCGCACAGGGCCACCCACGCAGCGAGAACAGCGTTGTTTTTCATTTTTCCATTACCGTCGAAGTAGCTTTGCCGGCCAGCGCATCGCCGGCCAGCACGAACACGCCATTGCGGCGAACGGCCTGGACGCGGCGCAGCACGTTATCCGCGGGCAGGCAGACCAGCCCCTGGGCGCTTTGAGCGGCGGCGGCGAAGACCACCATTTCGATATTGGACCAATCCATCTGGGAGGTGGATTGCGCCAGCTTGATCTGGGGAATCACGGCGCCATCGCGCACCAGCATCACCACCGGAATCGGACCTGCCTCAATGTTGTGCCAGCCGCCGGGGTAGACCTTGCGGCTCTGGTAATCGAGCCATTGGCCGGGCGGGAGGTAGACGTCGCGTCCCGTGGTCCCCGATTCCATCAAAGGCGCCACCAGGATGTCCGAGCCGAACAGGTATTCGTCATCCACATCCCAGGAGCCCGGGTCGCCCGGAAATTCGACGAACAGGGCGCGCACCATGGGGAGGCCGCGCTCGCTCGCGTCTTTCGACTGCGCGTAGACATACGGCATGAGGCGGTACTTCATCTCATCGGCGCGGCGGAAATCGTCCATGAAGGCGGGGCTATATTCCCACGGCTCTTTGGGCGGCGTGCCGTGGCAGCGGCTGTGCGAAGTCAGCATGCCGAAAGGCATCCAGCGCCGGTACAGCTCCTCGGGAGTTTTGGCAGCGAAGCCGCCGATGTCGTGGCTCCAGAATGTGAAGCCGCTTAAACCGAACGAGAGGCCGCCGCGCAGCGTCGCGGCCATGCCCGCATCCTGCGCGTCGGAATCGCCGCCCCAATGCAAAGGGTAGCGCTGGCTGCCGGTCCACGCGCTGCGCGCCCAGATGATGTTTTCGCCCGTGATCTTTTTGGTAATCTCCGCCACGGCCTGGTTGTATCGCAAGGGATAGAGATTGTGCTCGTAAAACCCGCTGCGGCCGTTGGCGTAGATTCCGTTCAGCGGCGCGGCTTCTCCGAAATCCACCTTGATGGCGCCCACCCCCATATTCAGCAGGCCCGCGATCTTGTCCTGATACCACCGCACGGTAGCGGGATTGGTGAAGTCCAGCACGGCGTCTTCGAAGGGCAGGTTGCCTTTGCCGTCTTTCACGGCGAGGCCTTCGGCGACAATTTCCGGGAACAGCGAATTCAGCGGCACGAAGTAGGGAAGCTGCCAGAGTGAGATGTGGAAGCCGTCGCGCTTCAGATCGGCAATCATTTTGACGGGATCTTTGAAGCGCGTGGTGGAGAACTGGTAGTCGCAGCGCCAGTCGTGTTCGAACCAGCCGGTGTCCAGGTGGATGACGTCGGCGGGGATGCGATTCTGGCGGAGTTTGGCGGCCACGGTGCGGGTCTCCTCCTCGGAGAAGTAGGTGATGCGGCTCATCCACAGGCCGAACGACCACAGGGGCGGCATGGGCGCCTTGCCGGTGAGCGTGGTGTATTCGCCGAGAATGTCCTTGGGCGCGCCGAGAAACACGAACAGATCGAGCTGGTCGTCGCCCAGCAGCAACTCGGTGGTATTGCCGTACGACGCACCGAAGTCGAAGGTTGCCGGGGCGGAGGTATGGACAAACATGCCGTACCCGCGGTTGCTCATGAAGAACGGAATGGGCTTGTACATGCGCCCGGTCTCGACGCCGTTGGCATCGTTGGCCCACAGGACCAGCTTCTGGCCGCGCTTGTCGAGGCGGGTGAAGCTCTCGCCGCAGCCGAACAGCTTTTCGCCGGGGGCCAGCGAGAAGACGGCGGCCACGCTGCGCGAATAATCGGAGGACCGCCGGATGAAGGAAAACGGAAGCACGGTGTCGAGTTGCGCTGCGTTATCCGAGGGATGGTCCGTCCTGGTGAGCAGGCGTCCCTGGGCGTCGCGAAGCTCGATGTGCCAGGGACTTTCCAGGATGGTCACCGACCCAACCGTGCTGGTGTAGCGATAGCCGCCCGCGATGCGCGTGAGTTTCCAGGAAGTATCCCGCGGCGGCTCGCGCACCAGCATGGGCGACGGCAGCTCCGGCCGGGACTGCGGCCCGGTCTTGATGCGGATCCGGATGGTCCTGGGCGTTACGAACTGAATGGAAAAAGGCAGCGAGGGGTTGATCTCGTACTCGTGCTCGGGGAAGGTAACGCCGTCGAAGGGCTTCAGCACGTTCTCCATGTTGTCGAACGCAATCCGGGGCGCCAGTTGATGGCGCGTCCAGGTGATGGAGCCGGAGCCGCTGGCCGGGTCGAAGGCGGTGAGTTTGTCCGCCACGAAGTAGGTGTTGCGGTATTCGCGGAAGTCCCCGCTGATATCCACCAGGTCGTTCAACAGGCCGGGCGGCCGATCCACCTGAGCTTTGAGGAGCGGACTCCACAGGAACGCCACGCAGGCGCACTGCGCGAAGGTCAAGCAACGGAGGTTGGTCATGGTTGAATCCTCAACTAACTTCTAACTTCTGGCTTCCGACTCCCAAATCTCAGCAATTGCATTCTCTTGGCCGATGATCACTCTTCCCCTTTCAGCTTCGACAGCCGGCAAATCAGTTCAGCTACGATTTCCCAGCCTGTTGGCACTCCAGAGGAACGCGAGACGCCGGAACCGATCAGAAGGGCGTACACACCCGGATTGCTTTGAGCGGACACTGCCAAACTGAATGAGGGTTCGGTCATCTGTTTCAGTGTCCTACGTCTCTTTTGGCTGCGCAATATCGAAAACCACTCGGGACCTCCTGGGAGCAGCAGGCGAGCGGGAGGGATTTGGTCCATTCAATTAACCGCGAGTCGCGGCCCCAAAAGGCGAGCTCTGTCGGAGAGCCCGATCCAAGAGCGACTTTCTTAGGGTACCGGCGCCTTGGGAACGGGGACGGGAAGAACTAGCGAAAACCGTCTTGCTCGCCTGCTTGCTCCCAGGAGGGCTTGCGGCTACTCCCCCTAAAGCAATCATCGGCGCGCTCTAGTATATATACACTATTGCTTCGGATCGGCTCTTCTCAGTAAAATCCCGTTAGTCCAATGAGGAGGGTCAACCCGAGCGGCTACGTCCGCGGCTATATCGCCGGTGTGCTTGCGCTTGGCACAATACTCCTTTGGGCAGCCGACACTTCCCCGGTTTCCCGTTCTCTCGCCCAGCACCGCAATCTGGGCAAAGCCTTTTACGAGAACCCTACCACGCAGGCCGAGGCGGTGGTCGAGTTCAAGAAGGCTCTCGACCTTGCTCCGAATTCCGTGAGGGAAAGGCTGAATTACTCGCTCGCGCTGATTCGCGCCGGCAAGATTCCGGAAGGCGTGGCCCAACTTAAGGAAGTGCAACGCCGCGATCCCAAACTGCCCCACACCTGGTTCAACCTAGGGATTTATTACAAGAAAGCAGGCGATGCGGACGCCGCCGAGTCACAATTCGAACACATGATACAGCTTGTGCCCGAGGACGCCATCGCGCATTATCAGCTCGGGGCGCTATACCGGCAGCAGAACCGCGCCGGCGACGCACAGGCGCAGTTCGAACTGGCGGCAAGGCTCGATCCGCAATTGGCCGCGGCCCGCTTCCAGCTCTATAATCTCTACCGTCAGGCCGGCCATGCCGAAGAGGCGGCCGGCGCGCTGGCGGAGTTTCAGCGGCTCAAGAAGCTGGCCGAAGGCGCAGCCATCCCCGAGGATGTGGATTGGTCCGTCTATTCCGAAATCTACGATCCGCCAGAGCCGTCGGGGCAGACGCCACCGGCGCCCGCGCCCGTTTATGAAGATCAGGTGCTGGAAGGCGCGGTCGCGTCCGGACTCCTGGCAATCGATTCCACCGGTGAAGGGCGCACGGACCTGTTGGTGTGGTCCGGGCGCGGGCTCGCACTGTACCGACATGGCACGGAACTGGCAGAAGATTCGGGACTCGCGGGCGTGACCGGCGTCATCTCCGTGGCGGCGGGCGACTTTAATAATGACGGCTTCATGGACCTGTGCGTCCTCACCGAAGCCGGACCGATGCTCTTCGCCAATTCCAGGGGACACTTCAACCGCATCGAAAGCAAATTGCCACAGCGGCGATTTGAGCAGGCGGTGTGGATGGACTACGACCACGATTACGACCTGGATCTGATTCTCCTGGGAGCGTCGCCGGCGCTTTTGCGCAACGAAGGCGCAGCGGGCTTCGCCGATCGCACAGCGGACTTTCCCTTCGCCGATGGCTTTCCCATCGCGGCCGAGAAGCTGCGCGTGATGCCCGACAGCAAAGCGTTCGATCTCGCCGTATTCTATCGCGGCCGTGCGCCGGTGCTGTATCGCGATCGATTGGGCGGCCACTACACGACGGAGGCGTTCCAGGGCGCCCCCCACGACGATTCCCTGGTGGAGGCCGATTTCGACAATGACGGCCGCTTGGATCGCGCCAGCATTTCGCCCGACGGCAAAGTTCACGTGGCCTTCAATCGCAGCCGCGCTTCGTCGCACTGGATCCGCGTCCGGCTCGAGGGCGTCAAGAGTCTCAAGCTGGCGCAGGACGCGGAAGTGGAAATCAAGGCCGGCACTTTGTACCGCAGAGCCATTTATAGCGGGGTGCCCATCCTGTTCGATACGGGTGCTGCCAGTTCCGTGGACGTGGTGCGGATCACCTGGCCGAACGGGCTGATCCAGAACGAAACCCGGCAGGCGGCGGGACGCGGATACACGTATCAGGAAGCGCAACGGCTCTCCGGATCGTGTCCCATGATCTGGACCTGGAACGGCCACGGAATTCAGTTCATCACCGACGTGCTGGGTGTGGCCCCGCTTGGCGCCAGCGATGGCGAGGGAACTTATTTTCCCGTGGACCACGTCGAGTATGTCTCGATTCCGGGCGAAGCTTTGGCGCCGGTGAACGGCGGTTACGATCTCCGCGTCACCGAGGAACTCAGTGAGGTGTCGTACCTGGACCAGGTGCAACTTCTGGCCATAGACCATCCGGCTGCCACCGAGGTTTTCACTAACGAAAAATTCAAAGGGCCGCCCTATCCCGAGTACCGCCTGTTTGGCGTCGATCGGCGCATCTACCCCCAATCCGCTACGGACGACGTGGGGCGCGATGTGCTGCCGCGCCTGCTGGCGCGCGACCAAAGATATCCCGACCAGTTCCCGCGCTCCGAACTCGGTGTGGCCGCGTCTCACACGTTGGAACTGGATTTCGGCAAGGCCGCGCCCGGAGGTCGTGCCGTGATGCTGCTCAACGGCTGGGTGGACTGGCCCGATGGCAGCACTTTCCGCGCCGCCGCGCAGGAGACCAAGGGCGGGCTGGTCATGCCTTACCTGCAGATGCAGGACGCGGCGGGACGATGGATTACGGTGAACGAAGACATGGGGATGCCCTCGGGAAAGCCCAAGACCATTGCGGTTGAACTGCGGTTCCCGTCCGCCAGCCGCAAGGTCCGGATCGTCACCAACCTCTGCGTGTACTGGGACGAGATCTTCTTGAGCGAAGGAGCCTCGCAGGCGCGAGTGCAGCAGCACGAAGTCCCGCTGCTCGCCGCCGACCTGCATTTCCGGGGCTTTTCGCGGACGCGCATCCATCCGGAGCGAAAGCAGCCCGATACATTCCTTTATGACAATGTTTCGCCGGACACCTTCTGGAACCCGACGGCGGGGTTGTACACGCGCTATGGCGATGTGCGCGAACTGCTTCGGGACGTGGACGACCGCCTGGCAATCCTGGGGTCGGGCGACGAGATCCGGTTTCGGTTTTCATCTTCGCTGCCATCGCCGCCGGAGGGATGGACGCGCGACTTCCTGCTGAAGGTGGAAGGTTGGGCTAAAGATCGCGACCCCAACACGGCATTTTCTTCCAGTGTGGAGCCCCTGCCGTTTCACGCCATGAGCCGCTATCCGTATCCCGCGAACGAACATTTTCCCGACGATGCCGAACACCGGCGCTACCGCCAGGAATACAACACGCGGCCCGCGCTGCATCTGATCCGCCCGCTGGGAGGCTCGCAATAATGTTTTGGCTGCTGCTCGTAACGGTGCTCAATGCCGGCTACGTCGCAGCGGCTCCCTCGGCAACCGTCTTCTATATTGCCAATGTGCTTCTGCACCTCTTGTTGGGCGCCGTGTCCGTGGCGTGGCTTGGTTTCAGATACCGCCGCAATTACAAGGTTGTGCCACTGCTTCTGGCCGGAGTGCTGGGAGTCTATCTCACTTTCGCCGGGGCCACCACGCCTCATCGCGCGGTCCTGCTGGCACACATCGCACTGGCGCTGGCCGGGTTGGCGCTGCTGAAGCCGCGCTTCGCCGCGCCTCTGGCCGTGCTTGCGGTGTTGGCGTTGACGCTGCGGTTCGGCACCGTGCCAGCGCGCATTCGCAACCCGCGGACCGTTCCGCTCTCCATGAAGGGAGAAGGCGCCGGCCCCGGTTCGCCGTTCTGGCCGTCCGCTTCCGATACCAATACCGGCGGTATCATACCCGCCGATTTTTTCATGGACTCCAAGCTGTGCGGCGAGTGCCACAAGGATATCTACCAGCAGTGGAAGAGCTCGGTACACCACTTCGCATCGTTCAATAACAGGTTCTATCGCGCCACCATTCTGCATATGCAGGAGCTGAGCGGAACCCAGGGAAGCAAGTGGTGCGCCGGATGTCACGATCACGCCGTTTTCTTCAACGGGCGCTTCGACCGTCCCATCAAGGACCAAGTGGATACGCCCGAGGCCCAGAACGGGCTGGGCTGTATGTCGTGTCACTCCATCGTGCATGTGGGGAGCAGCATGGGCAACGGCGATTTCACCATTGAATATCCGCCCCTGCATCGCATCGCCTCGAGCCACAATCCGTACGTGCGCAAGCTGGACGCTTTCCTGACGTACCTGAATCCGGAACCGCACCGGCGCAGTTTCCTGAGGCCCTTTATGCGGCAGGATTCGCCCGAGTTCTGCGCCGCGTGTCACAAGGTGCACCTGGACCAGCCAGTCAATCACTATCGCTGGCTGCGCGGCTTCAACGAGTACGACAACTGGCAGGCCAGCGGCGTTTCGGGACAGGGTGCGCGGTCATTCTACTACCCGCCGAATCCCTCCACCTGCACGGATTGCCACATGCCGCTGGTCGAATCGCAGGACCCCGGCAATCGCGATGGCAAGGTGCATTCGCACCGCTTTCCGGCCGCCAATACCGCCATCCCCTTCGTCAACCACGATGAAGAGCAGCAGCGCATCACTGAGCAATTCCTGCAATCGGGGTTCATCACGGTGGATCTGTTCGCGGCCAGCCCGGTGGAGGAAACCAAGGGCGAAGTGGAGATGCGGCGGCGATCCGCGGATACGTCCGCGGCCGCGCCCGCCGCGGCCTCCACTTTTGCGGTGGGTGAGGAAGCCGAGCAGTCTGGTCCTGTGACGCTGCGCGAAGTGGGCAAGCTGGCGGCGCCTGTCGATGCACCTGGCGTGCGCTTCGAGCCCGGCAGCACGGTGCGCGTGGACGCCGTGGTGCGCACGCGTAAGATCGGCCACTTCTTTCCGGCGGGAACGGTGGATGGATTCGATGTGTGGCTGGAGTTTCAGGCGCGCGATGCGCGCGGCCGCATCCTGGCGTGGAGCGGCAGCGTTCAAGACAACGGCCGCGGCCCGGTTGAGAAGAGCGCTCACTTCTACCGCTCCTACCAGTTGGATGGCGATGGCAATCCCATCGATAAGCGCAACGCCTGGCAGACCCGCAGCTTGCTGTATGTACGGCTCATCCCGCCGGGCGCGGCCGACACGGTGCACTTCCGCGTGGCGATCCCCAGGGATGCGGCCGGCCCGCTGACGCTGGAAGTGAAATTGAACTATCGCAAATTCACCAGGTACTACACTGAGTTTGCGTTTGCGGGCGTGGCCAAGCCGGGCTCGGCCGGCCTCGATCACGATAGCCGCGAGTACACCTTTGATGCCGGGCCAGTCCCCGATTTACCGATTGTGACGCTGGCACGCGCGGCCACAACCGTTGAGCTTGGCAGTCCCTCCTGGCAGCCGGTAATTCGCAAGCAGGATCGCGAGCGATGGAACGACTGGGGAATCGGTCTGCTGCTCCAGGGCGATCTCAAGGGCGCCGAGTACGCCTTCCACCGCGTTACCGAGGCCGAACCGGGCTATGCCGATGGATGGCTGAACATCGCTCGCGCGCTCCTCCAGGAAGGCGAGACGGACGCGGCGCGGCCGTTTGTGGAAAAGGCGCTCGCGCTCAGTCCCGGCCTGGCGCGAGGCTATTTCTTCCTGGCTATGGTGCAGAAGGCGGCGGGCGATTACGACGGCGCCATCCGCAGCCTGCTCGAGACCGAGCGGCAATACCCCCGCGACCGCGTCACCACCAATCAACTAGGCCGCATCCTGTTTCTCGAACGGCGTTATGCGGAAGCCGTGGCGGCCTTCCAGAAGACGCTGGACGTGGATCCGGAAGATGTGCAGGCGCACTACGACTTGATGCTTTGCTACCGCGGATTGGGCCAAACCGAAAGAGCCGCCCGCGAGCAAAAACTGTTTGTGCGATTCAAGGCCGATGAAGCCTCGCAGGCGCTGACGGCCAAACCGCGGTTATTCAGTCCCGAGGACAACAATGAGAGGCAGCCGATTCACGATCACGTTTCTGGCCCTGTTGGCGGCCGCTCCGGCGATCTCGCCGCAGCCGGCCGGCGATAGCGGCGGAGTCCGGTTCACCGACGTCACGGCCGCGGCGGGGATTCACTTCACCCACAACGCCGGCCGCTCGGGGAAGAAGTGGCTGCCGGAAACCATGGGACCGGGCTGCGCCTTTTTCGATTTCGACGGCGACGGCTGGCTGGACATTCTGCTGATCAACGGCAAGGACCTGGTGCCTTCCGGCCGGCACACCACCGCGGCGCTCTATCGCAACAATCGCGACGGCACATTCACCGATGTGACCAAGGGCAGCGGACTCGATATCGAAATCTACGGCATGGGCGTGACCATCGGCGATTACGATAATGACGGCCGCGACGATGTCTATATCACCGCCCTCGGTGGCGACCACCTGTTTCACAATGAAGGCGGCGGCCATTTCCGCGATGTGACGCGCGATGCGGGCATCACTAACGCCGCATTCAGCACGGGCGCGGCCTGGCTGGACTACGATCGCGACGGGAAGCTGGATCTGTTCGTTGCCAACTACGTGCAATGGACGCCCGAGGCCGACCTCTGGTGTTCCCTGGACGGCTCGACGAAGTCGTACTGCACGCCGGAATCGTACAAGGGCACGTCGTCGCGGCTGTACCATAACCTGGGCGGCGGCAAGTTCGAAGATGTCACGGAGAAGTCCGGTCTGGCCGACTCCAGCGGCAAGTCGCTCGGCGTGACGGTGTTCGACTACAATAACGATGGATGGCCCGACATCTTCGTGGCCAACGACACCCAACCCAATAAGCTCTACCGCAATCTGCAAAACGGCCGCTTCCAGGAAGAGGGATTGACCGCGGGTGTGGCGTTCGGGGAAGACGGCGTGGCGCGCGGGGCCATGGGAGTGGACGCGGCGGATTACGACCGCTCCGGGCGGCAACACCTGATCGTGGGGAATTTTTCCAACCAGATGATCGGCCTCTATCACAACGAGGGCAACGGGCTGTTCGTGGATGACGCGCCACGCTCCGCCGTGGGACGCGCCAGCCTGCTGAACCTCACCTTCGGACTGTTCTTCTTCGATTTCGATCTGGATGGCTACCCGGATATTTTTGCCGCCAACGGTCACATTGAAGAGCAGATCGGGAGGGTGCAGCCCAAGATTCAATATGCCGAATTGCCCCTGCTGCTGCACAATGCCGGCCATGGACAGTTCGACCAGGTGAGCGCATTCACTCGCCCGCTGGTGGCGCGCGGCTCGGCGTATGGCGATTTCGATCGCGACGGCGACCTCGACGTACTGGTAGCCACCAACAACGGCCCGGCGGTTCTCTACCGCAACGATGGCGGCAACCGCAATCACTGGCTGCAATTGAAACTGGTCGGGTCGAAAAGCAACCGCGATGGCATCGGCGCTGTAGTTCGCGTCACCAGCGCCGGCGGCAAGCAGTGGCAGATGGTGCACAGCGGCTCCAGTTACTGCTCGGCCAGCGACATGGCGCTGACTTTCGGACTGGGCAAGGACCCGGTGGCTACGGGCATTGAAATCGAATGGCCCAGCGGCGCGCGGCAAAAGCTGTCGAACGTGGCAGCCAACCAGCATCTGGTGATCAAGGAACCGTGAACCATATTTTGACCCTCTCCGGATCGGCACAAGCCCGTCTCATTCGTGAAGGAGCGTTGTGTTCCGCAGATCTGGTGGAGGCGCACCTGGAGCGGATCGCACAGGTGAACCCGCGCCTGAATGCCGTGGTCGAAGTTCTGGCGGAGCAGGCTCGCGAAGCGGCGCGCGCGTCCGACCAGCGGAGAGCCCACGCCGCGCCGATGGGTCCGCTGGACGGTGTGCCGTTCTCGATCAAGGATTCCATCGAGGTGGCGGGAACCAGTTGCAGCGCGGGCACTCTCGGCTTGCGGCACGCCCCGCGCTCCCAGCGCGATGCCACTCTGGTTGCGCGGTTGCGCGCAGCCGGAGCCATTCCGCTGGCGCGGACGAATCTGCCGGATCTGCTTTTCGCTTTCGAAAGCGACAACCTGATCTACGGCCGCACCAACAACCCTTACGATGTGTCGCGCAC
The DNA here is from genome assembly GCA_049511275.1 of Bryobacteraceae bacterium. Lineage (GTDB taxonomy): Bacteria > Acidobacteriota > Terriglobia > Bryobacterales > Bryobacteraceae > PALSA-129. Next base: position 13,598 of record JBEKYE010000009.1, on the reverse strand, counting down.
TTCCGGCGGCTCGAGCGGCGGCGAGGCCGCGCTGATCGCCGCCTGTGGCTCGCCGTTCGGGCTGGGCAGCGACGCAGCCGGCAGTGTCCGCCTGCCCGCGCATTTCTGCGGCATCGCGTCCATCAAGCCCACTTCAGGACGATTGCCGCGCACGGGACACGTGCCACCCGCGGGCGGATGGATCGAAACGCTGTGGCAGATCGGTCCCTTGGCGCGCCGGGTGGAAGATCTCTGTACCATGATGGCGCTTCTGACCGGGCCCGATGGCCAGGACCATACCGTGGTCCCGATGCCGTATGGAGATCCGCGCGCAATCGACGTCGCAGGCCTGCGCATCGCCTGGTTCGCGGACAACGGAATTGCCGCGCCTACGCCGGAGACGGACGCGCTAGTGCGGCGTGCCGCGCAAGCTCTGGGCGCGGAGGAGCGCCGGCCGCCGCGCATCGAAGAGAGCTACGACCTGGAGATGGAGCTGATCGGTCCCGATGGCGGCGATGGCCTGCGAGCGTACCTGCGGCAAATCGGCAGTACGGAAACGCATCCTCTGCTCGATGGCTGGCTCGCCAAGCTGGAGCCGTATCGCACCAGGATGGAAGGCTTCGCGAAATACTGGGAATCGCTATACCGCTTTCGCTCCGCCATGTTCGAGTTTTCGCAGGACTACGACGCGTTGCTTTCGCCGGCGTGCGCGAACCCGGCGGTGCCGCACGGAACATCCGTCGATGACGCCACTTTTCGCGGATTCAGCTACACCATGACGCACAACCTTACGGGTTGGCCGGCCGCGGTGGTGCGCTGCGGGGAGAGCCCTGAAGGTCTGCCGATCGCTCTCCAGGTAGCGGCGCGCCCCTGGCGGGAAGACGTAGCGCTGGCGGTGGCGCTGCGGCTGGAAGAACTGTTCGGGGGTTGGAAAGCGCCTGCGAAATAGTGTGCGGCGCGCGGTGCACGGTTCGGATGATGCACAATATACTTGTAGTGCGCCCAGGCCAATCGCCCACCATCGGGTTGCTCGCGGGACTCGCGGTTACTTTGTCCGCCGTCGGAATCTATGCTGCTTATACAATCATCCAACTGCACGGCCTTCGCCAGTTGCAGGCGGGTACCATTGACCGGAATCGAACGGATTCCCTGCTGCTCTTGCGGATTCAGAACGATCTGAACTCGGTCAATCTGGCGATGCGCGACATGCTGGATAACGACGAGCCATATCCGCTCACGGCCTGGCAGGCGCAATTCAAGCGCCTGCGCGTCGATTTGGAAGACGCCACGGCGCGCGAATCGAAGTTTTCGGCAACTGCCTCGGACCAGCGGCAATACCTCTCTGGCTCCATGGCCCAGTTTTGGGACGCGCTGGATCGCATCTTCGTTCTGGCGCGGACCGACGAAGCCGAAGCGCGCGCGCGCATCCGCATCTCCCTGCAGGCGCGCCAGGGGGCCTTGAGCACGGCGGTGGCGCGCCTGCTGGTGCAGAACAATGAAGTCGAACAGCAGGCAGCCGCCCAGACGCGGCAGATTTACGCTCACGGCGAGCGCAACGTTTACCTGTTCCTGGCGGCGATTCTGATTCTGGTGCTGGCCACCAGCTTGTCCCTGGTGCAGTACAACAAGCGCATGTTTGAGCGGGTGGACGAGGTTTCCGAACAGCGCAGCGAATTGGCCCGGCAACTCATCACCGTGCAGGAGAATACCTTTCGCTACATTTCGCGGGAACTGCACGACGAATTTGGCCAGATTCTGACGGCCATCGGCGCCATGATGCAGCGCGCCGGACGCCGTACGCCGGAACTGGATTCGCACCTTCGGACCGACCTGAAGGAAGTGCAGGAGATCGTGCAATCCACGCTGGACAAGGTGCGCACGCTCTCGCAGGCGCTGCATCCGGCGGTTCTCGAAGAGGCCGGGCTGGAAGTGGCCATGCGGCAGCAATTGCCGCTGTTTGAGAAGCAGACGGGCATCCAGGTTGCCTATGAGTCCTCGGGAGACGGTCCGGCGCCGGACCAGACCACGGCGATTCACATGTACCGTGTGATGCAGGAAGCGTTGAACAATGTGGCACGCCATTCCAAGGCGGCGCGCGCGGCGGTACGGCTGCGCTATTCGGCGGAGTGCGCGGTGCTCGAAGTGGAAGATGGCGGGGTGGGTTTGCACGGCGCGGCGCGGCTTGGCGGCATGGGCCTGGTCTCCATGCGCGAACGCGCGGAGTTGCTGCACGGCCGCCTGGAGCTGTTGCACGCGGATGGTGGAGGATTGCTGGTTCGCTTAACGGTTCCTCTGACCGCGCAGGAGGAGCATGCCTGACCGGAACATCTCGGTATTGCTGGTCGACGATCATCACCTGGTTCGCCGCGGCTTCCGGCGCATGCTCGAGGATGAAGACGATATCGTTGTGGTCGGCGAGGCCAGCGATGGACAGGAAGCCATCGACAAGGCCCGCGAATTGGCTCCCGGGGTGATCGTCATGGATTTCGCGCTGCCGGAAATGAATGGCGCGGCGGCGGCGCGCCAGATTCTGAAAACCGCCCCGCGGACCGGCATCCTGATACTCAGTATGCACTCCGAGCCCAGTTACGTCCGCACCTGTCTGGATGCGGGCGTGCGCGGTTACCTGCTGAAGAACGCCATCGATCTGGAATTGATCGATGCCGTGCGCAAGGTGGCCGCCGGCCAGCAGGTGCTGGATCCGCGGCTGGAGGCGGTGTCCCAGCCGGACAGCGCTGCGCCGGAGCTGACGCCTCGCGAACTGCAAGTGCTGCAACTGATCGTCAATGGAAAATCGAATCGCGAGATCGCCGGGATACTGGGGGTGAGCGCCAACACCATAGCGGTCCATCGCACCAACCTCATGCAGGCGCTGGGCATTCACAATACGGCCGACCTGGTGGTCTATGCCATTCGAAACGGCCTGGCGAGCATCACGTGAGACGGCGCGATTTTCTGCTGGCCGCGTCCGCACTTCCGCTCCAACTTCGCGCTGCGGGCCTGGGCTTCGGCCTCGTCGATGTGACAACCCTCGCCGGCATCCGCTTCGAGCACAATAGCGGCGCGTTTGGCGCAAAGTACCTGCCCGAAACGCTGGGGCCGGGATGCGCGTTTGTGGATTACGACGGCGACGGTTGGGTAGACATTCTGCTGGTGAACGGCATGGATTGGCCCGGGCACCAGCGCCGTCGCACCACCCTGCAGCTCTATCGCAACAATCGCAACGGAACCTTTACCGATGTCACCCAGCAGGCTGGACTGGCCGTCGAGATGTACGGCATGGGCGTGGCCGTGGCCGATTACAATAACGACGGATTCCCGGATGTGCTGGTGACGGCCGTGGGCCAGAATCGGCTGTTTCAGAACACCGGCAAGGGCCACTTCATCGATGTCACCCAGAAGGCGGGCCTGGGCGGCCGCGACGGTTTCAGCACCTCGGCCCTGTGGTTCGATTTCGACCGCGATGGCTACCTGGACCTTTTCGTGTGTAACTATGTGAAGTGGGCGCCGGAACACGACGTATTTTGCAGCGTGGACGGCAAAAGCAAAGCGTATTGCACGCCGGAGGCGTATCGCGGCGCCACCTGCTGGCTGTTTCGCAATCGCGGCGATGGCACATTCGAGGACGTCACGGCCCGGAGCGGCGTGTTCGATACATCTTCCAAGTCGCTGGGCGTCGTGATGCTGGACTACGATCGCGACGGCTGGCCGGACCTGCTGGTGGCCAACGACACCCAGCCGAACAAACTGTACCGCAACCTGCGCAATGGCACATTCGAGGACGTTGCCGTGCGGGCCGGCGTGGCCTTCAGCGAAGACGGTAAGGCGCGGGCCGGCATGGGAATCGACGCGGCGGATATCGACGGAACGGGATCGCAATCCATTGCCATCACCAACTTCGATGGCGAAATGATAGCGCTGTACCGGCCCGGCGCGGGGGGCGCCTACACAGATATCGGGCAGGCGAGCGGAGTGGGCCAGCCATCGCTCAACAGCCTGGGATTCGGCTGCCTGTTCTTCGATGCTGATTTGGACGGCAACCTCGATCTGCTCACGGTTAACGGGCATATCGACGAGACCATGCGCAATGTTCGCGGCAAGACCGCCTATGCGCAGGCGCCGCAACTGTTCCTGAATAGCGGCCATGCTCTTTTCCGCGACGTGGCGCACGAAGCCGGCGAAGCTTTCGCGGCACCGAAGGTGGCTCGCGGCGCCGCCTGCGCCGATTTCGATAACGATGGCGATGTGGACCTCTTGATCACCACCAATCAGGGGCCGGCGTACCTATACCGCAACGACGTCACGAACGGCAATCGGTCCATCCGCCTGCGGCTGCGCGGCACGAAATCGAATCGCGATGCCATTGGCGCGGTTGCGCGGCTTACCACTTCCGGCGGCACGCAGTCCCGCATGGTAAAGAGCGGTTCGAGTTACCTGTCGCAATCCGAGCTGACCTTGACGTTCGGCATAGGGCGCCGCGAACGGGCTGACCGGCTGGTCATCGAATGGCCCAGCGGCCGAGTGGACGAGCACGGCGCCCTGGCTGCGGGGGCTTACGAATGTGTCGAGGGTTCAAAACCGTCTTCCAAGTAACGCGTTCCGACTCTAATCTCTTTACGTTATTGACGGTCGGTTGACGTGTGGGCTATGCTTTTCTCACATCAGAGGGGATGAACCCGCATATGACCAATCGCCCCGAGTATCGCCCGCGAACATTCGCCCTGCTCTTACTGGCCTGTCTGGCAGTATCGCTATTCTGTTTTGCGTATCCCATATATGTAATTCGGCCGTTCCGGCATCAGGGAGTCCAGGAACTGTCAGTTGCGCTGGTGGTCGCCCGATTCCGCCCGATTGTCACCATCATCGCCGCCCTTGTGGCCATCCTGGCGCTGATCGGATACTGGCGTGCCCAGCCGCGGAGATGGAAACGAATCCTGCCGGCGGCAGGCGCTACCCTGTCGGTCGTGCTCGCGTTTCTGGCGCGCATCAATGTTTATGAACTGATGTTCCACCCGGACATCCATCCTTCGTTCACCGCTGCCCGGGAAGTCAGGCTCGATGGGGGCGAGAAGGTGATTGCCGTACGAATCGGGCGGGAGGCGCGCGCGTATCCCATCCGAATCATGTCTTACCATCACGTGATTAATGATGTGCTGGACGGCGCCGCAATCGTCGCAACTTATTGAACGCTCTGTCACACCGGTCTGGTGTGGATGAGAGAGGTAGCCGGTCTGAGGCTGACGTTTCACCTGGCTGGTATCAATAACCAGAATTTTCTCATGCGAGACGAAGAGACTGGGACCTATTGGCAACAGATCAGCGGCGCCGCCATTTCGGGGCCTCTCAAGGGCCGCCAACTGACGCTGGTGCTCTCCGATGAGCTGACTTTTGCTGCTTGGAAATCGGAGGAACCATGGGGCATCGTCCTGGATGATGTCCCCGCGTACCGTGCCGGTTATGCCGCAAAGGACTGGGACATTCGCATGCAGCGCGCGCCCACCGTCTTGAGTTTTCCGGAGCATGAACTGGCGTCCCGCGATTTGATGTTGGGAATTCGGGCTTATGGGGCTAGCCGCGCGTTTCTATATGACCGAGTGGTTGGCGAAAAGCTGGTCAAGGATCGCGTAGGTTCGGAGCCGGTCCTGCTGGTGGTAGGTCCCGACGATCAATCGGTGCGGGCGTTCCGGGACTACATCCCCGGCGTCGAGTCGTCCCCTGAGTTCTACCGCGTCGCCGGAAAACCCTCCGGCATTCTGCTGATCGACGACGCAACCGGGAGCGAGTGGAACTTCCAGGGCTGCGCGACTTCCGGAAAAGCCAAGGGCTATTGTCTCGAGCGGATTCCCATGCTCAAAGACTACTGGTTCGACTGGCGCAACTACAATCCCGAAACCACCGTCTATGGAAAAGTAAGCGAATCCAATAGGACGAAGATTCCTGGAGCGATACCATGAGCGACGACAAAGGCGTGAGCCACGAAATTCATATTTCAACCGGAGATTCCAGCAAATGACCAACGGCGAATTGCTCAACCAAATCGCTGGCACCAGCGAGGTGAAGAAGCGCGCCATCACGGCGCTGTCGGCACTCAATGAAGCTTACGATTACCCCAAGCCCAGTTCCTTCTCGCGCGGGTTGCGCATAGATCTGGGAGGTGTCGCGATACTGCTGATTTCGGGCACGGCCAGCGTCGATGAACACGGGCAGACAGTCCACGTCGGCGATTTTCGGGCGCAATTGCGGCGCACGTACCACAACATCACCGGCCTGCTGGCCTCGGAAGGCGCAACCTGGAAAGACATCGTCCGAACCACCTGCTACCTGCGCGATATCGAGCGCGATTACGCGGCGTTCAATGAAGGCCGCACGGAATTCTTCCGGGAGCAGGGACTGGATCCCCTACCCGCTTCCACTGGCATCCAGGCAATTCTGTGCCGGCCCGACCTGCTGGTGGAAATCGAAGCCATCGCGATCTTCGTTCCCCCACCGAAAGACGCGTCAGGCAACGGCAAGTGCTAGTCGCTGCGCAACCCTCCCCAAGTTCGTGACATCTTGTTTTGAAATCCGGCCTGTCAAGGTTTGCGTCGACAAGCCCCGGAAACTGGCATAATGAGAATAACCGAGGAGGGCGTTATGCGCGTTCGGGCGCTCGTGATCTCCCTTACAGCTCTTGCCGGCATTTCGCGGATTTGGGGACAGACCGAAAAGGTGGTTTTCGTATCGGGCGAGGTGCGCCTGGAAGACGGAACGGCACCGCCCGATGCGGTCCAGATTAACCGGGCGTGCAATGGCCGCACAACGATCGCGGCCAGGACCGATACCACGGGGCACTTTGCCTTCACGGTGGACGCCGGGGGCAACACCACCGCAACGGCCGACGCCGGCCAGGCTCCCGCCGAAGCGGCGGATCTCAGCAAGGCGCTGAATAAAACCTCCACTCAATACACCAATCCGATTACCACTGCCCTGCGCGACTGCGAGGTGCAGGCGGTTCTTTCAGGATTTCGCACCCAGAGTGTCCGTCTCACCGTGCGAGACAGCGCCGACGACGGCCGCCTCGGCACCATCATTCTCCATCCACTCTCACGATCGGGCTCTCTCACCATCAGCGCCACCACCGCGGCCGCTCCCGCCGCCGCAAAGAAGGCTTACAACAAGGGTATGGAATCGATCGGAAAGGAGAAGTGGGACGTGGCCGAATCCGAACTCACACAGGCGGTAACAATCTATCCCCAGTTCGCAATCGCCTGGTACCAACTCGGCCAGGTGCGCCAGAGACGGGGAGCTCAGGCCGGCGCGATAGAAGCCTGGAATGAAGCGCGCAAGCAGGATCCGAAGTACGTCAAGCCTTACGAGAGCCTGGCCGCCGTGGCGGACCGGCAGCAGGACTGGGCAGCGGCGGAACAATACTCCCGAGAGTGGCTCCAACTCGATCCCGACGATTTCGCGGCCGCCTACCTCATCAACGCTGTCGCGAATGCCAGGCTGAACCGGATCGAAGCAGCCGAGCTTGCCGCACGGGGCGGCTTACGAGTCGACAAAGACCGCAAGGTCCCGCGGCTGAACTACGTGCTCGGCTTGATCCTCATGCAAAAGCAGCAGTACGCCGAATCGGCCAAATACTTCCGCGCTTATCTGGAACTGGCGCCCAACGCCCACGATTCCGCCATGGTGCGGGAACAGGTCGCGAAGCTGGACCATCAGGCGGAAGCCGGCCCACCGCACTAAACGGCCTCGTGTCCTGGATCGGAAGTTCGCGCCGGAAATCTGTGGGGCGAACGCCCGAGTCCGCGCCGGACACACCCTGGTCCGGCTGGGTGGCAGGGGACAGCGTTTCGCTCAAGCACCCAAATTCGTGAGATCCTGGACGGAAGAGAGGCGGATGCAAGTGAGTGGGGGGGCCCTTGCCTGGTTTGCCGGGCTCGTTCTATCGATAGCCGGCACTGCCTGGTGCCAGGAAGCATCAGAGGCAGATACCGTTCTGCGCCACGCCATCCAACTGCACCAGTCGGGTGATATCGGGGCCGCTATTTCCGAATATCGCAATTACCTCGATCAGGTCCCGGGCAACGTGATGGCGCGATCGAATCTGGGTGCGGCCCTGGCGCACGCCGGCCATTTCGAAGAAGCCATCGTCGAATATCGGAAAGCGCTGGAGGTGCAGCCTGGCAATCTGCCGGTCCGGTTGAATCTGGCGTTGGCGTACTACAAGGCCTCGGATATTTCGCAGGCCGTTGCCGAACTGGAGCGGGTGCTCGAACAGCAGCGCGATCGGCAGCCGGTCCTCCTCTTGGCGGACTGCTATCTCCGTCTCGGTGAGAATAAGAAAGTCATCGATCTGCTCTCGCCTCTCCAGCAGGCGACGCCTGACGATAAGACGATAGACTACCTGCTGGGAACCGCCCTGATCCGCGACGGCCAAGCCGCGCCCGGCCAGTTGCTGGTGGATCGCATCCTGCGCGACGGCGACTCCGCGGAAGGCCGGCTGTTGATGGGCGAATCCAGACTGTTAGCGAGCGACTTCGAGGGCGCGCTCGAGGAATTCAAGAAATCCCTGGCAATCAACCCACAACTACCGGGTGTCAACGGCTATTACGGAGTCGCCCTTGCCCATGCAGGCGACGTTCCCGGCGCTGAGGCGTCGTTTCGTAAAGAGCTAGCCTCGAATCCCAACGACTACTCAGCTAACTTTCAGCTTGGCAAGCTTCTGAAGGGGGATGAGAACTATGCCGAATCGCGGCGCTGCTTCGAGCGCGCGCTCGGCTTGCGCCCCCACGACCCCGCCGCCCGCTATCAGTTGGCTTTGCTCGATCTGGAAGACGGCCAGGCAGAGCAGGCGCGTGCGAAACTGGAGAGCCTGATCGGCGAGAATCCGCGCGACGTGGAAGCGCACGTTTCTCTGGCCACGGTATATTACCGGTTGAAGCGCAAGGCAGACGGGAACCAGCAGCGTGCCATTGTGCTCCAGCTCAATGCGGAGAAACAGGCGGCCGTGCACGGAGGGATGGCGAAATGAGATCGGCCCTGCCGGCGTTGTTGTTACTGCCGTATCTTGCCGCGGCATCTGACGATTCCGCGTGCGCCGCCTGTCACTCTCGACAGGCATCCCATTTTCGGGCCACACCCATGGCGCACGCGGCCGAGACTGTAGCAACCTGCGACATTCTCAAAAACCATCCCGATCTCCAGTTTCAAGAGGGTTCTTACCACACCCAAATTAAACGGGAGGGTGACCGCAGCATCATTACCGTGACCCGTGGGACTGAGACTTTTACCGTTCCGATCCTCTGGGCATTGGGCCAAGGAAAGGCCGGCCAGACCTACGTTTTCCAGTACGATGGGGCGATGTACGAGAGTCGGGTCAGTTTCTACAACACGCCGGCGGCGCTCGATATCACCATCGGAGACATCGGCACGAAACCGCAGACGATCGTCGAAGCCGCCGGCCGCCGCCTAGAACCCCCCGACGCGGCCAGTTGCGTCGGGTGCCACACCAATGGTGGTGTGTCCGGGGCAATGCTGCATGTCGAGTCGGTGGTGCCCGGCGTCGGCTGCCAGTCGTGCCATGGGCAAGTGGAAAGACATGCCAACGCGGTTCGCGCCGGGAACGTGGCTGCCGCGAAACTGCCGCACCTAGGCGACCTTGGACCGGAGGATATGGCCGAATTGTGCGGCCGGTGCCATCGCACCTGGGCGCAGGTCGCTCTGACCGGAATGCGCGGCCCGAATACCGTGCGCTTTCAGCCCTACCGGCTGACCAACAGTAAATGCTACGACGTCGAGGATAAGCGAATCCGCTGCACTGCCTGCCATGACCCGCACGGGCAGATCGAGACCAACCTGGCGAGTTACGACTCCAAATGCACCGCCTGTCATTCAACCGCCTTGAACGCCAAGGTCTGCAGCGTGGCGAAGGACAATTGCGTCTCCTGCCACATGTCCAAGATCGATCTGCCGGGTGCGCACCACAAGTTCACCGATCACCAGATCCGCATCGCCAAGGCGGGCGAACCATACCCGAATTAACGGGCGCCGGAGCCCCGGAGAAGGCGGAAATAAAACAGGCGCTACTGCGCAGGCTCTTTAATGGTCAGAATCTGGTCCGCCGGGACGTCTCGCAGTACCTGGTGGATCCGGCTGGGCCATTTGATGTCGATCTCCCGGACCATCTTGGATGCCCCCAACCCAAAAGTGAACACGGGAATCGCTCGCGCCGGCATAGCCGCAGGCCCAGCGGTTACAATCAGGGGCCAACGCTTCATTTCCACCTCATATTAACAGCAGGGCACGCGGGCTGAAGCCCGCCGTGAAGCCCGCCGGGCAAGCCAAGGCATGCCCTACAGGTCTATTTCCCAGGCTCGTCAATCTTCAAAACCTGGTCCGCTTTGATATCCTTCAGCACTTGTCGAATTCCGCTCGGCCAGCGGATTTCGATGGAGCTGACCTTGGTTTCGTCTCCCAACCCGAAGTGCACGCGCTTGTCACTCGACGACATGAAGCCGACGCTGATGGCCACATGATTGTAAAGCACTCGTCCCGAAGCGGTCGTCAATTTGATCTTCGCGCCGACCGCGTCCCGCGCACTCTTGTGACCGGCTAGGCTCAACAATAGCCAGTGATTGCCGCTATCCGCGCTATTCATGAGAATGCGCGGCGTCTCGTTCAGCGAGGTCACCACGATATCCATCGCTCCATCGTTGTTCAGGTCTCCGAAGGCCGAGCCGCGCTGGTAGCCGATCCTTTGGAAGTCTTTGCCCATCTCCCCGGAAACATCCAGGAATGTTTTCCCTCCCAGGTTTTCGAACATCGTGTCATGCTGCGGCGACTTCTCGTTCACCTGGTCGACATCCCCATTTGCCGAGTAGATGTCCTTCCATCCGTCGTTATTGTAGTCGATGAATCCATTGCTCCAGCCGGCAAATGGCAGGCTCATTGTTTGCACCTTCGATACAAAGGCAAACTGGAACAGGTTGCCGTCATTGCGCAATAGCTGCCACACCTGGCCCGTCAGGTTGTTGTAGAAGATGTCTACGTTGCCATCGTTGTCGTAGTCTTTGGCGTCCGACCCCATAGACGATCCTGTGTGCCCGCTATCGTTATAGGCGACGCCCAGCTCCAACCCCTGCTCCTCAAACGTCCCATTCTTTCGGTTGATGAACAACGAATTAGGCTCGGTGTCATTGGCGATGAAAATGTCAGGCCATCCGTCGTTATTGAAATCCGCGATGGAAATGCCCATACCCTTGCCCGGTGACTTAGCTAAGCCCGACTTTTCGGTCACATCCTCGAACTTGCCATGGCCCAGATTGTGATAGAGGCGCGGCGGCACGCTCTGGTAGCGCCGCGGATCGCAGTAGTATTCCGCACCACCCATGGTACAGCGCAGATCTGTCTGCGGCGTCCAGAAGGTGTAGTTATCCACGATCAGATCCAGCAGCCCGTCGTTGTCGTAATCGAACCAGGCGGCCGCCACGCTCAGCGTATTCGGCGGCTTGCCGCCGATGCCCGAAGCCGCCGTGACATCCGTAAAAGTCCCATCGCCGTTGTTGTGGTACAGGGCGTTGCGACCGGCGCCACAAATGAACAGATCTTCGTAGCCGTCGTTGTCATAATCGCCCACCGCCACACCAAAGTTGAAATCGAGGTCTTTGCCCGTCAAGCCCGCCTTGCCGGTGACATCCTCGAACGTCCCGTCGGTGCGCTGCCTCAACAGGCAGTTGTAGAAGGATGGGTTTGTCTTCTTCATCTCCGGAAGCTGCGCGCCATTGGTAAAGAATATGTCCAGCCGGCCGTCATTATCGAAATCGAAGATGGCCACCCCGCCGCACATGGGCTGCGGAAAATACTTGTGCCCTCCAGGGCTGTTGTTGCTGCGGTAGGAGACCTGCGAGCGCGCCGCCACGTCCGTGAAGTGGGGGCGCTTGGGAGTCTGGGCGGGCCGGCCCAGCAGCGCCAAAAACAAGTAGGTGCAGAGACTCGATATAGCCAGGACGATCGGGCGCTTCAACTGTTCCTCCAGCGAATGGGCGCGGGTGTCAGACTCCCCTATTGTAATCGGAGTTCGGCGAGTGCCTGGTGCACTGCGTGGGTAAGCTGAAGGATGCCCCACCAAGGCCTCACCAAGGCCCACAGCGGCTCCCGCACATGCGATATTCTGGATGAATATGGAGTTCCGTCGCCTGATTTCGCTGGCGGCCGTGGTGCGGCAGGGGTTCACCGTGATGAGTGGCATGTCGTGTTTGCTGCTGCTGGCAGTAAGCGCGAATTTGTGGCTGCGCGCGACGGACGGACCGGCGCCAGCAATCCGGTTCGAGTTCAAGCCCATCGCCTTCCAACTCGAGCATGGCGAAGTCATCGCGCGACATGTGCCCGCCACTATGGCCGGAGGCCTGGCGGTGTTCGATTACAATCGCGACGGACGTCCCGACATCTTTTTCACCAATGGCGCCAATCTGGCCACGTTGAAAAAGGATGATCCGAAATACCGCAACCACCTGTTTCGCAACGATGGCGATGGCGTATTCACGGATGTCACCGAATCCGCGGGACTGGCCGGCACGGGCTTCGATAGCGGAGTGGCGGTGGGCGATTACGATAACGACGGCTATCCCGATTTGTTTGTGACAGGCGTCCACCACAATACGCTTTATCACAACAACGGCGACGGTACGTTCACCGATGTCACGGAGAAGGCCGGCATCTCCAATCTCCCCGACCCCAAATATGGGCCGATGTGGGGGATTACGGCGGTCTGGATAGATGTCAACAACGATGGTCTCCTCGACCTGTTCGTGGTCAACTATCTGCAATGGGACTACGCCACCGAGCCCCTCTGCGAGTACAAGGGAGTGTCGGACTATTGCTCGCCGCGGTCTTATAAGGGCCTGCCTAATCAGTTATATCTGAACAAAGGCAATGGCAAGTTTGAAGACGTCTCGGAGCAATGGGGTATTCGCGCGCATGTGGGGAAGGGCATGGGCGGGGGCATGGCCGATTACGATCTGGATGGCCGTCCCGACCTTTTCGTCACCAATGACGGATCTTATAATTTCCTGTTCCACAATCTGGGCAACAAGTTCGAGGAAGTCGCGTTTCAAAAAGGCGTGGCGTTGCCGGAAGACGGCAACTTCATATCCGGAATGGGGCTGGATTTTCGCGATTTTAACAACGACGAATACCCGGACCTGGTAACCGCGGCGCTGGAAAACCAGACCTTTCCAATATGGAAGAACATGGCGGGGAAAGACTTCCGGGAAGTGACCACGCTGAGTGGCATGCGCACGCTGTGCATGCGGATGGCCGGATTCGGCGTTGGATTCTTCGATTTCGACAACGACGGATGGAAGGACCTGTTTGTCAGCCGCGGAGACGTGTTGTCCCGCCCGATGCCAAACACCACGGTAGAGCAGCACAACACCGTATTTCGGAACCTCGGCGCCGCGGGCGGCGCCAACGGGCGATGGGAGGCGCTCACCGCCGAAGCGGGATTGGATGCCTCGCCGGCGGCGCGCCATCGCGGCCTGGCGTTCGGCGACCTGGACGGGGATGGCAGAATCGATGTTGTGACCTCGGCGCTCGCGCGCCCGGCCGAAATCTGGATGAATCGCAGCCCCGGCGCC
>JBEKYE010000008.1:0-28586 GCA_049511275.1 Bryobacteraceae bacterium | reverse complement strand
GGGTTGTTCTTGCCCAGCACCTTGGTGATGGCCGCCGTCAGGGTGGTCTTGCCGTGATCGATGTGCCCGATCGTCCCGATATTCACGTGCGGCTTGCTGCGATCGAATTTTTCCTTTGCCATGATGACGCCTTCTTTGTACGGTATTCGTTCCGGCGGGAGATTCTGGAGCCGTTGATCAGGATTGAACTGATGACCTCGTCCTTACCAAGGACGCGCTCTACCAACTGAGCTACAACGGCTTCTCTCACACACTTTGCGGACTCAACTGGTGGACGGGGGAGGATTCGAACCTCCGTAGCTCCAAGGAGCGACAGGTTTACAGCCTGTTGCCATTAACCGCTCGGCCACCCGTCCGGTCCAATCACCCGCAATGCTCCCACCCAAGCGAGTCGCATTACGGGGGAACTATAAGCATACAAGGATTGTCCCGCCCGCCGCAACTCTGGTTCCGGCGCACGACATCAGAGTGGAATCTCCGGCGTGCCTGTGAGGTCAGGCTTTCAGCCTGACCTCACAAGGCTCCGCGTGCTTTGCTAAGGTGGGAACTATGAGCGAGGAACTGGCCGAAGTCGACTTTCAACGGTTCTGGCGGCGCCTGCAACAACTTGGCCTCAATGCGTACGAATCGCGGTCTTACCTGGTGCTTTTGGGACATCACAAATTCAAGGCGCTGGAATTGGCCGCTCGCGCCCACGTGCCCAGACAGAAAATCTACGAGGTCCTCGACAGCCTGGTGGAAAAGGGATTTGCCCAGGTGGTGCAGGAGAAGACGAAGCTCTTCTCCGCCGTCGAGCCCAGCCTCGCGATTCCCGGATACCTCGGGCGCAAGCGTCAGATCCTGGAACAGGATCTGACCGATAGCGGCCGCGCCGGCGGCGCTCTCATCGAAGATCTCAATTCGCTTTATTCCGAAGGACGCGGGGGACGCGGGACGCTCGATTTTCTGCGCATCGTTTCCGAGCCCACCCAGACCGCGGCCGAGTACCGGCGCATGCTGGCCGAAGTCAAAACCGAGTACGTGGAGTTTTCGCGGCCGCCTTACGCCGTCGATCCCCTCCACGAACAACTGGTGAAGCAGGCCGGCTTGAGCGGCGTAGCCTGCCGTCTGCTGCTCGAGGCGGGCACACTCGACGACGAACACCGCCAGCGTCTCGCCGAGTACGAAGCGGCCGGCGTCGAAGTGCGCGTCGCCGAATCGCTGCCCATGAAACTCGCGGTCTTCGACAGCCAGCACGGCATGATCGCGCTGCTCGACCCGGTGATCACGCGTCCTACATGGACCGCTGTCGTCTTCCATCACGAAGGCATGGGCGAAGCCATGAAAGGCCTCTTCGAAGAACATTGGCGAAGAGGGCACAATCTATAAGCTCGCAGCGACGACGCTCATGACTCCCCTAGTGAGGAATGGGCGAGCCCGGTCTTGTCGATCGTGCTCGGAAACTGCCCACGGCGGGGCTTGGCGGCGGAAGGGCGATCTGGACGATCGAGGTTGTTGAAAATATCGGCAAAGACTGAGCCCTTCAGGCTGAGGTTGCTAGGATGGCGGATACCGTGAGTCACATGCGGCTGCTCAGCGACAGCGAAAAGCCCGGCTGGCAACACTACAAAGTCCTGCTCCTGAGTTGGGCGGGATGGACATTCGACTTCTATGACTTGATGCTCTACAGCTTCCTGCTCCTTCCGATCGGAAAGGAACTGCACCTGTCGCGAGTGGCGTTGTCTTATGTGCTGGGGTCCTCGCTCACGGCGACAGCCCTCGGCGGTGTGATGTTTGGCCTGCTGGGCGACAAGTTGGGGCGTAAGACGGTGCTTTCCTGGACCATCGGGATGTACAGCATCGGCGCCTTCCTGTGCGGCTTTTCCAACAGTCTTGCGACTCTGCTGGTTTTCCGCATTATCACCGGCATCGGCGTCGGCGGAGAATGGGCGACCGGCCAGGCATATATTGCCGAGACCTTTCCGGCTCGCATGCGCGGGCGGATTGGCGCCTTGATGCAGACCGGAGCGCCGGTAGGCATAGCGGTCGCCGCGGTGGTGGCCGGCTTCCTCGAACCCGTAGTGGGCTGGCGCGGCTGCTTCTGGTTCTCCATTGTTCCCGCACTGCTGGTGGTCTTAGTCCGCCGGACGCTGAAGGAAAGCGATATGTGGGCGGAGCACCAGCGGCTCAAGCAGGCCGGGGAACTTTCGGCTGGCGAAATGAAGATCGAGAGCCAGAACAAGCTGATTGGCCTTCTCACCGGCCCCTATCGTAAGTACTTCTACCTGTCGCTGGTGCTCGCCACGCTGGCCTTGTCAGCCTATTGGTTCACTTACTCCTGGCTGCCCGGATATCTGCAGGCCGAGCGGCACCTGAGTCTCACCCAGTCGTCTCTCTGGATTCTGGTTACGCAAACCGGAGGGGTCCTCGGTTACATCAGTTTCGGGCTGCTGGCCGACCGGCTCGGAAGGCGTCCGGCATTCAGCATCTACGGCGCCGTCTGGGCCGCCGGCATGCTCATGATCACGCTTTTCTGGGATGCGGTGGTGGCGATGCCCAGCGTGATTCTTGGTTTCATGTTCCTCACTGGAATCGGAACCGGGATGTTCGGGGGCTATGGTCCGCTGGTCGCGGAACTGTTTCCCACGGGCCTTCGGAATACGGCGATGGGCGCCGCGTTCAACGTGGGCCGCGGCGTGCAGTTCCTGACCCCTGTAATCATCGCGCTGGTGGCCACCCGGTACGGCCTGGCCGGCGGCCTCTCGCTGGCGGCCTTCTTCGCCCTGGCTTGCGGCGCCTGGATCTGGACACTGCCCGAGACAAAAGGAAAGAAGCTCCATGCCACCGAACGGGGTGCCTGAAGCATAGCAACCGATCGCGCGATTCAAGGCTCGCGCCGAGGCGGCCGGCGTGGCGCCAGTTACTGCGTGATGTTCATATATGCCGGCAGGCTGGCTACTCCGCCCACCGTCACCACTACCGGTTGTTTGCCCGCCGGGACCGTCGCTGGCACGACGAAGTTGATCTGCACCACGCTCACGGACCATGTCGGTATGCCGATGTAGCTAATGGTCCCGACCGCCACTCCACCCACCGTCAAACCGACCGCTTGCGTGGGCTTCGAATTGATGTTGGTGGGAGCCTCGCCATCCGGGATACCTGGCCGGACCTGTCCGACGCCGGTGACATACAGTGTCAATGTCTGGCCGGGTGTGCCGCTCGAAGACGGGTTCACCAAACCGTCGGGCGTAATGAAGATGCCCGGCGCCGCCAGCGCCACCTGGAAATTGTATGTCGCGTCGGCATAAGGATTGCCAACAGTCAGAGTCGCCTCGCCGGCCGGGATCTCGTACGGAATCTGCAGATTCACCTGGTTCGGAGAAACATAGTACAGGTAAGCCGGGTAAACCGCGTTCACATTGTTTGCCGGGTTCACCCACGCCTCGAACCCCGCCAGATACATGGTCAATGGCAAACTGCCCGCCGATTGCGCGAAGTCGCCCAAGGCGGTGCCGTAAACGCTGATGATCTCACCCGGAGCGAACACCTGCTGGCCCGATGCGGCGTTGCTGATCCCCCCTACCGCCAACTGTGGTTCCAGACCCTGGAACGGGACCGACACCTGCTCCGACCATGGCCGCCCGCCGGCATCCACGCCGCTCAGCGTGAACGCCACGTTCGCCGGCACGCTCAGGTTGGACAACGTGATTTGCGCCGAAACCGACTGGTGCGCCGGTATGCTGGCGCTTCCGAACAGGCTGACAATTTGCGAAGAGTAATCCGTGTTGCCGATCGTCATTCCGGTCAGCGTGGCCGGCACTCCGGCTTCCTCCGTCAATGTCAGCGTGAAGTTCCAAGTGTTAGCCGGCTGTTCAAAGACCACGTCCGCGTTCCCGTAAATTCCCGATCCCGGGCTCTGACTCACCGACGCCACGACGGCGGGACCTGTAGGCGGCGCATTGCTCCATTGGTGAACGAAGTTGGACACATCGAGCGAGCCCCATCCGCTGGCCAGGTCATAGTTCGCTGCCGCATTGTATCCGAGCGTGCCCGAGGCGCAATCCGGCGATCCGGCCACGCACGCCACGGCATTGTTGCCGGTCTTGACATCGTGAAAAACTAAAGCGCTGGAGCCGCTCTGGGCCAGCCGGTAAATGGCGGGATTGATATTCGCCAGGCCCGGCTGGCTCTGTAGGCCCGTCGAAACCAGGTATTGATTGAGCAGCGTGACAATCCCCGCCATCGCCGGCGCGCCGATCGAAGTCCCACCGAAGAATGCGGGGCTCCCGTTCGTATAGGCATAGGTGGTGTCGTGATTGTTCGAAGCGTTGAAGGCGACGTCGGGAATGTCGCGCACCCCGTCGTTCGGAACACCCGCGCCGGTCTGCCAGACTGGTTTGAGAAAGACCTGGCTGGCGCCGCCGCCGCCCGCCGAGATCTCCTGGTTCACGACGGTATCGTTCCAGACCATCTCCGGAATGTAAGACAATGCCGAGGCCAAGGTCGAGGGATTGTTAGTGCTGTTCCAATATGTCCCGCCCTGCTCGTTGAATTCCGTCCCGCCGACCGCGGTCACCTCCGGAATGCTGGCGGGAGCGTCCACCGCCAAGCCATCCTGGGCTATCGCCACGCCTGGATCTTCGCAGCCGGCCGCGCCCGAATCGCCCGCCGCCGCTATCCATGTAATACCCTCCGCGTTGGCCTGCTGGGCTGCGCTTTGATAAGTGGGCAGATCGACCAGGTCGTAATACTCACAGGCGCCGTAACTCAAGCTGATCACTTTCGCCAGATCCTGATCCACGGCGTAGAAGAACGAGGTGAATACATCCGTTGAGAACACGAAGATAATGGCCGCGTTCCGCGCCACCGCGCCGGACCATTCAATATCCAGGTCTGATTCCGCGAGGTCTCCCGATTGAATCTGAACCCCTGGATTCGTCCCCGCCAGCACTGTGGTGAGATTGATCGCCGGCAGGTGGAACATAGAACGGAACGCTGCTATGTCGGACGTTTGAATCGCCGTCTGTCCCACGATCACCAGGCTCTGTCCCGTGCCATCGATGGCCGGGCTCGCGCTGTACAGAGGCGCCACGTCGTATATGGTGGCGAAATCGTCGGGAACCACCTGGTGCGCGCCGTTCGAGGTCATCTGCGGACTCGCCTTGCGCAAATTCCCGGGCTTCAAACGAAAATCGTTCAGGCCCCGGAGGCTGCTCACCATGCCGGCGAAAGCGGCCGGAAGCGCCGGATTTGTCGCGTTCGCATAATGGATCTCGCCGTTGACGTTATAACGGTGAATCTCCGCGTGCAAACCGTTCCGCACCTGTTCCGCCGTGCCGCTGAAGGTAATCCAGGTGCGGCCCCGGGCTGTCAGTTGCACCGCGAAGCCCTGCGACTGGAGCCAGGCCGCGATTTCATCCATATCGTTCGAGCTGGCGCCGAACTGGTCCGCATACTGCTCGGGGGTCAGCCAATTATGATATTGCGGCGAAGACGAATTCTGCTGATCGCTCAGAAGCCGGTCGAGGCTCTGCTGCTGGCCTGCGGAGGGTTTGATGTGGATGGTGATCGAAGGCAGCTCGAACGTGGCTTCCACCGCGCCCTGGTCATACCGAGCCTGAACTTCGGGGCGGACGTGACCGGGCAGCGCCACAGTCCGGCTGCTGTCGATCCGGGTGGTGATGCGGTCCTGCTGCGCATAGAGGGCGGTCAGCGGCAGGCACGGAATCACAGCGCTCAGCGCCAGGCGGATGATCTTACAATTCATGGGATTGGTTCGAGAAAGCGCCATAAAAACGGTATGCCCAGCTCCTGGCGATATTTCGCCGTTAAATTCCTTGCACCTGCAGTCACGAGGCCGAATTCACAGGCGACCTCAGTCAGGGATGGCTGGGTGAAATCCCCGCCTTCTTCATCATAGCGTTCTCGTACATTGCGGCGCAGGTGGCCCGAAATATGATCTCGCAAAGGGCAAACCGGGTGCCTCACGGTCGCGGCTCGTATCGGAGGTTGTGATCGGAAATCACCGAGGCATTGTCGTGGCCGGTGGTCCCTGTGTTCTGCATTAGGGAACACAAAGGCATCCGAACCGAGGAGGCACCGCACTCGCGGCGTCGATCTATCACTTCTGAATTCAAGCTATTGCAGCCGGTATCGCGGGCTTGCACGTTTTGGATATCAAAACAGGAATTTTGATTCCGAATTCTTTTGCTCCGCGCCGGGCGAAGTGATACGCTCCCAACGGTTCCCAGTCAGACGTGTCTGGCTCGCTTCAAGGAGGTTTTTAGTTATGCCGAATCGGCTACGTCGCTTAGTGTGGGTTGGGACATTAGCGGCTTGTCTGCCGCTGTTCGCCCAGGAATTTCGCGCCGGCATCGCCGGCATTGTCAAGGACTCTCAGGGCGCAGCTATGCCGGGAGTACCGATCGAGGCACAGAATCTTGCCACCAATGATCTCAACCGCACCACCACGAATACGACCGGGTACTACGTGTTCCCGGTGCTGCCGATCGGGACCTATCGGGTGACGGCCGCGCCTCCGGGGTTCAAAAAGGCCATCCGGGACAACCTGGAGCTGCGAGTGGGCGACATGGTGCAGCAGGACTTCACGCTGGAAGTCGGGGCGGTGACCGACCAGGTCACGGTTACGGCCGGAGTCGAGCTGCTGCAGACGGTGGCGTCCGACAAGGGCCAGGTGGTGGGCGTAGAGAACGTGCGCGACCTGCCCTCGGTGGGCCGCAATCCATACCTGCTGGGCGTGGAGGCGACCGGCGTGCAGTTCGATATCGGCGGCAACGCGCTCAGCCGCTCGGTGCGTCCGTTCGACGCCGGCAACAACGTAGCGGAGAGCATGTCGATCAACGGCGGACAATTGGGAAGGAGCGATCTGCTGCTGGACGGCATGACCGATACGGGTGTGGAAACCGGCTCCGTCGCGACCAACATGGCCTTTGTGCCGAATCAGGACGCGGTTTCGGAATTCCGCATCGAGAACAGCAACTACGACGCGCAGTACGGGCGCACGGCCGGCGGCACCATCACGGTGAGCACCAAGAACGGAACCAACCAGTACCATGGAGCGGCCTACTGGTACGTCAAGAACACCATCCTCACCGCCAACACTTTCGACCAGAACCGCGTTGGCAACGGGCGTGCCCCGTATCACCAGCAAGAACCCGGAGTCGAGCTGGACGGGCCAGTAGTGATTCCGCATGTTTACGACGGGCACAACAAGACCTTCTTCATGTATTCGTACGAGTTGTGGCGCGATGAAATTCCGTCGCCCCTTACCACAAACACGCCGCAGCCCCTGGCTCTGCAGGGGAACTTCACCACCACGCTGCAAAGCAATGGCTCGCCAATCACCGTCTACGACCCGCTCACCGTGACGCAGACGGGGACGAATACCTACACGCGGACGCCATTTCCCGGCGATATTATTCCGCAGAGCCGCATCAACGCGGTAGGGGCCAAGATTGCCAGCTACATTCCGCCGCCCAACCAGCCGAACCAGAACATCTTTGCGGACCAATCCAACAACCTGGTGATCGCGCCCAATGCGCGGACCGACGCCTATGACGCCCACGTGCTGCGGGTGGACCAGACAATCAACGACAAGGAGCGATTCTTTTCGCGGTTCGTGCGCGGCTTCCGTACCGAGGTGAACAACAATAACGGTTTTCAGCTGGCAGCTTCGCCGCAATACACCGACGGGCGCCTGAGCCAGGGCGGCAACTTCGACCTTACCTCCATCCTTTCGCCCTCGACGGTGCTGACCTCGCGCCTGGGTTACTTGCGGCACGACCTGTGGATCACTCTGTACGCCAGCGGTTTCGATCCGACCACGCTGGGTTTCCCTGCGTCGCTGCTGCAGACGCTGCCGCCGTACTTCCCCGCCATCAACGACGGTTACTATACCTTTGGAGCCGGGCGGAGCGCCGGAAACCAGTTCACCGAGAGCGCCAGTTGGTCGTGGTCGGAGATCGTCAACAAGACCATCCGCCGGCACCAGATCAAGTTCGGCGGGGAATTTCGCGTGATGCTGGACAATATCGATTCACCCACCAGCACCTTCGGCAGCTACACCTTCAACAACGGGTTCACGCAATTCAACGCATTGACCTCATCGACGGGCACGGGCAATGGGATTGCGTCGTTGCTGCTGGGCCTGCCGGCCAGCGGCAGCGCGGCCATCAATGCGGCGCTGGCGTATGGCTTTCACTATTACGGCACCTTCGTGCAGGACGACTGGCGGGTCACCAACAGGCTGACCCTCAGCCTGGGGCTGCGCTGGGACTATGAATCGCCGGTGACGGAGCGCAATAACCAGATCAACGCGGGGTTCAACCTTACCGCCAACAGCCCCTTGCAGGTGGCAGACACTTACCAGCCGGGCGTTCCCTTGACGGGCGGGCTGCTGTTTACCACCCCCGGCAACAGGATGCCCTATGGCCGCGACTTGAACAACATCCAGCCGCGCGCCGGCTTTGCGTGGCACCCGTGGAACAAGACCGTGATTCGCGCGGGCTACGGCCTGAGCTACCTGGCCACCTTCACCCCTTCGGGCAACCAGGGGTTCAGCATTTCGACTCCCGTCACGGTCAGCAACGACAGCATTAACCTCAACGGCACCACACTCTCCAATCCTTTTCCAACAGG
Source organism: Bryobacteraceae bacterium (assembly GCA_049511275.1). GTDB lineage: Bacteria > Acidobacteriota > Terriglobia > Bryobacterales > Bryobacteraceae > PALSA-129. The sequence goes on along the minus strand of JBEKYE010000008.1, from coordinate 19,949 downwards.
CATTCTGACGCCCACCGGCAGCAAGCTGGGCCTCGCGACGTTTCTGGGGCAATCGGTCTCGTTCGTCAACCCCGACCGGGTGATTCCCAGGGTGCACGAGTTCTCGATCGGCGTGCAGGAGGAGTTGCCTTTCCGCGCGGTGGTGGAAGTCTCCTACGTGGGCAGCCGCAGCCAGGAACTGGACGTCTCGAATAACATCAACGCTGTGACTATGGCGCAATTGCTGCAATACGGCGGCAGCACAAACTCGCCCAACTTGAGCAATAGCGTGAGCAATCCATTCGCCGGCTTGCTGCCCTCCACCAGCATTAACGGCGCCACCACCACGCTGCAGCAGTTGCTGCTGCCCCATCCGCAGTTCGGGTCCATCACCGAGCAGAATATTCCGGTGGGGAAAAGCTGGTACAACTCGCTGCAGGCGCGGTTTGACAAGCGGGTGACGCACGGCTTGAACGTGATGGTGAGCTACACGTATGAACGGTGGCTGAACGCGACTTCGTACCTGAACGCGCAGGACCTCATCACGCAGACGCCGGAACGCACGCTAAGCGCCACCGATGCGCCGCATCGCATCGTGGTGGACGGAAACTGGGCCATTCCGCTGTTCGCAAACATGCACGGGGTTGCGGGCGCATTTTTGAAGGGCTGGCAACTCAACGGCATCTTCGTGCGCGAGTCGGGCTTCCCCCTGGCCGCGCCGAGCGGTTTCTACTCGATGGGGATCAACCCCTCGTTGCCCGGGGCAAACGAGTCGAAGGCTTTCAACACGTGCACGTGGCTGACCAACGGCACCGACACGAACTGCACCTTCAACGGGCAGACGTTGCCGGTTGCCTTCGTGCAGCAGGCGCCGAACACGCTCCGGACGCTGAGCGGCTACTTCCCGACCATCCGTCCACCCAAAGTGCCGAACGCCGACCTCTCCATGTTCAAGGCTTTCACCTTGCGCGAGCACATGCGGCTGCAGTTCCGCGCGGAAGCCTTCAACGCCACGAATTCGCCGCAATTCAACCCCCCGAACACGGGCCTGAGCGGCAGCACGGCAGGCCAGGTGACTCTGACCCAGGTCAACGACCCGCGGAACGTGCAGTTGTCGCTGCGGCTGCTGTTTTAACTGAAGAGCGATTGCCGAAAACTCAAAGCTCTCCCGGTTCGGCATGGGCCAATCCGGCAGCGGAGTGCGACTTTCGGCGCCGGAGCGCGGCATTCAGCGGGTAAAGCTCTATCGGTATAGGTAGAGCGCTTCGCCCGGCTCAAACGCGGCGTAAGGCCACGGCGGAGTTCTTGCTGCCGAAGGCGATGCAGTTGCCGACGGCGTGCTCGATTTCGAGATGGCGGCCGGGAGAGGTGACGTAATCGAGGTCGCACTCGGGGTCGAACTCATCCACGTTGATGGTGGGAGCGAGAACGCCGTCGCGCATGGCGAGCAGCGTGGCGGCGATGCCCGCGGCGCCGCACGCGCCCTGCGGATGACCGATCAGGCTCTTGAGCGACGAGCCGGCCAATTTGTAGGCGTGGCCGTCGAAAGCCAGCTTGATGGCGCGCGTTTCCACGCGGTCGTTGAGCTCGGTGGAAGTGCCGTGGTAATTGACGTACTGCACTTCGGAGGGCGGGATGCCGGCTTCGCCCAGCGCCATGCCGATGGCGCGCGCCGGTTCTTCGCCGCATTCTTCCAGGCGCACCCGGTGGTAGGCTTCGCAGGTGGAGCCGTAGCCGGCGATCTCGCCATAGATGTGAGCGCCGCGCGCGCGGGCGCGCTCCATCTCCTCGAGGATGAAGAACCAGGCGCCCTCCGCGATAACGAAGCCGTCGCGATCCTTCGAAAACGGACGGGAGGCGCGCTCCGGTTCCTGGTTCCAGCGCGTGCTCATGATGCGCATGAGCTGAAAGCCGCGCAGGATCAGGGGAGCCAGCGGCGCGTCCACGCCTCCGGCCACCACCGTGTGGAGCACGCCGGCCTGAATGTTGCGCATGGCGTAGCCGATGGCGTCGGTGGAGGATGTGCAACCGGTGGAGACAATGTGGCTGAGGCCGCGGAAGCCGAACCGCATGGAGACTTCGCTGGCCAGCGTGCCGATGGTGCTGGTGGGGATGGTGTACACGCTGCACTGTTTGAGGTGCCCGGTGTAGAAGAGGCGATATTGCTCTTCGGTGAAATCCTGGCTGCCGCCGCCGGAGCCCACGATGACGCCGATCTCGCGCAGTTGGTCGCGCGACATGGCGGCGGCATCGAGCGACGCGTCGGCCAGGGCTTCGGCCACGGCCGCCGCGGCCAGCGGAACGCAGCGCGAGACATGCGGCCGGTCTTTGGCGTTGACCCAGCGAGTTTCGTCGAACTCGTCGGGCACCTGGCCCGCCACCTGGACGGCAAACTCGGACGGGTCGAAGCGCGTGATCCGCCGCACGCCGCTTTGGCCGTTTTTGGAGGCTTGCCAGAAGGGCTCGCGCCCGATCCCGTTGGGACTGATCGCACCGATGCCGGTGACTACCGCGCGACGCATAGGAGAGTTTTTTGCCTTATCACCTTATGTCAGTATAGGCTGAATCATATGGACGCTGCGGCGGAAGGCCGGCCTGCGAGTTCGTTGCGGTTGTTATTGGCGGGCTTGCAAGCCGGCATGTTGGGCGCGCTTTGGATGCTGGCGTGGATGGGTTTCAGCGCCACATGGCAGCGGCGCAGCTTCTGGACCCCAGAGAATTTGATGGCCACGGCGTTTGCGCCCGACGCGCCCATTCGCACCGGTTTCGTCTCCAGCACCATCTCCGGCCTGGCTTTATATCTGCTGATCTACAGCCTGCTGGGAGCCCTGTTTGCGTTTGCCGTGCGCGGCCGGATGCCGCGGTGGCGCGTGCTGTTGTGGGCCGTGGCGTTTGCCCTGGCGTGGTATTACCTCTCCTTTCACGGCATCTGGAAGAGCGTGATTCCGCTGCTGGCGCGTCTGCATGTGGAGCGGGCAACCGTACTGGGACACCTGCTCTACGGGACGGTGCTGGCGCGCTACCCGGTTTATCTGGAGCGCTGGGAGCAGCCGGCGCGTTCGGTCGAAGCGGCGCCCCCCGGGGAACCGGCGGAAACGGAACCAACCCAGGGTTGAGGGCACTACTTGATTTGTAGCGCCGGCGGTCTTGGCTGACCGCCGGCGCTACCAGCTTTGATTGACCCAGTGGTCTGCGGCAAGCAGAATACCGAGTATGCACTTGACTGTGGGGCAGCCAATCGGCTGCCGCCGGCTTTCGGCCGGCGCTTGCGGGGATCGAAGACTCGCGCATGTCCGAAAAAGCCGCCTGAAAGGCGGCTGCAGGCAGGATTGCCTGCCCCACAAAACTGGCGGAACTTCGGCCGCACTACACTAGACCAGTTCGAGTTCAATCTTCTTGGCGGCCGGGTCCAGCTTCAAAATGCGGAAGCTGCGAATCTGGCTGGCGCGGGCCGGTTCGTTGCGGGGGCTGGCGCTCTGGCCGCCCTTCCACTTGGATTGCAACATGGATGTCAGCGACGAGAGATCCACTTTCGCCTCGGCCGGCTTTTCTTCCGGCTCGGCCGCGGCTGCGCTGAGGCGGCACGTGGCTTGAATGCCTTCGCCCAGCTCGACGCGCGCTCGCCCGGTGGACACATCCACCACGCGGCCCGTCACCACGTCGCCCTCTTTGTGCTCGGCGATGTATTCGTCCAGGCCGGTCGGCACGAGTTGTTTTATGCCCAGGCGCAGGCGCCGCTTTTCGCTATCGATCTCAAGCACGATGGCCTTCACCGGCTGGCCCACCTTGAGGGCTTCCTGCGGGTGATTGAGACGCTTCTCGGCGCTGATGTCGCCGATATGGATCATGCCCTCGACGCCTTCCGCGAGTTGCACGAAGGCGCCGAAATTAGTCAGGGAAGTCACCGGCGCTTCCACCACCGTCCCGGCGGCAAATCTCTTGGCGGCGTCGACCCACGGGTCGCCCAGGGCTTGCTTCAACCCCAGCGCGATGCGGCGGTCGGCCGGATTGACCCCCAGGATCACCGCCTCCACCTGGTCGCCTGGTTTGACCACGTCGGAGGGCTTGCGCACCTTCTTGGACCATGACATCTCGGAGAGGTGGATCAAACCCTCGATGCCCTTTTCGAGCTCCACGAAGGCTCCGAAATCGGCCACGCGCGTCACCGTGCCCTGCACGCGCTCGCCGGTTTTGTATTTCTCGCCGGCCAGGTCCCAGGGATGCGGCTGGAGCTGTTTCAGGCCCACGGAGATGCGCCGCTTGGCGGCATCCACCTTGAGCACCTTGACCTCCACCTGCTGATCCACTGTCAGCACGTCGGCCGGTTTGTGGATGCGTCCCCAGGAAATATCGGCCACGTGGAGCAGGGCATCCACGCCCCCGAGGTCCACGAAGGCGCCGAAATCGGTGAGGCTGCGGACCTTGCCCTGCATGGTCTCGCCTTCCTTGATCTCACTGTAGCGGCGTTCCTTGGACGATCGTTCTTCTTCTTCCAGCACGGCGCGGCGGTCCACCACCACGTCCTCATCGGCCACGTCCAGCTTGATGATGCGGCAGCGGATTTCCTGGCCCACCAGCTTTTCCATCTCAGCCGCGTCTTTGGCGCCGCTGCGCGAAGCCGGCATGAAGGCGCGCACGCCCACATCCACGCTCACGCCGCCCTTCACCACCGCCGAGATGACGCCCAGAATGGCGACTTTATCGGCGAAAGCCTTTTCCAGCGAAGACCAGTCCTTGGGCCGCTCCACTTTCAGGCGCGAAAGCTCGTAGTAGCCCTCGGGACCACGGCCCTTGATGGAGACCGGCATCTTGTCGCCCGGCTTGACGGCCTGACCCGCCGCCTGGAACTCGGCCAGCGGAATCGTGCCCTCGATCTTGTAGCCGATATCGAGGAAAACGGACTCGCCGGAAACCGCAATCACGGTGCCTTCGAGGCCCCTGCCGCCCACTTCTGCCTTGTGGGAGTGAGACTGTTCGTATTGCGAAAGAATATCGCCGAAAGACCCGGAGGATTCGTTCGCGGTTGGGGATTGGGAACCGGCAGCCGGGTCCTGATCCAAAATGCTTGGGTTAGACATGAGACGGTACCCTTATTGTGGCATAATCCCGACTGGGATATCACGCTTGCCTAACGATCCAATGCTGCGCTGGACGCGGCTGGTCCGGCCCCAGGACTTCGTCTGGGTTCTGCTGTTCTCGGTGCTGCTCTACACCCTGCCTTATCGCGATCCTTACGACATCGGACCGCTGGTCGGGCTCGCGGTTCTGCAAATCCTCGAACCCAAAATCCCGGCGCTCGCATCCACCCGCGGACGGGTTCTGTGGATCGTTCTGAAAGTCATTCTGGGTTTCGTGCTGATCGGCTTTACCGGCAGTGTCGACAGCAGCTACTGGCCGGTGCTCCTGTTGCCCGTGGTTTCCGCTGCCACTACCTTCGGGATGGCCGGATCCCTGGCAATCTCGGCGCTGGCCTGCGCTGCGTACCTGGCCTTCGTTCTCATCAAGGAAAACCCGTTTTCCAGCGTGCTGCCCATCCGTGTCGCCTTCCTGATGATGATCGGCATCCTGGCCAACACGCTGGCGGAGGACCTGCGCGTGCAATCGGAGAAGCACCGGCGCACCGCGGAGCAGTTGGCGGAGGCCAATCTCCACATCCAGCAGGCGGAAGATGCCGTGCGGCGATCCGACCGGCTGGCTGCGCTGGGACAGCTCTCGGCGGGGCTGGCGCACGAGCTGCGCAACCCCTTGGGCACCATGAAGGCGTCGGCCGAAATGCTGGCGCGCAGCGTGAGCGCCGAAAACGAAGTGGCGCGCGAAGTGGCCGGATTCATCTCCACGGAAGTGGACCGCACCAATTCGCTGATCACCCGCTTCCTGCAGTTTGCGCGACCGCTGCCGCTGCGCCTGGAGAAAGCCGACCTGGCGCAAACCCTGGACCGCGCGGTGGCGCTGGTGGAACGCGAAGTGCAAGGTGTCGCCGTCTATAAGAACTACGAACCGGAAATCCCGCCGTTTCCCTTCGATGCGGAGCTGCTGGAGCGGGTTTTCTACAACCTCGTGCTGAACGCCGTGCAGGCCACCGAAGCGGGCGGCGCCGTGACGGTGAAGACCCGCGCGGTGGGCGGAATGGTGGAGATCGCGGTGATCGATCGCGGAGCGGGGATTGGCGCCAGGCATCGCGACTCCATCTTCAACCCGTTCTTCACCACCAAGCCGCAGGGCGTGGGGCTGGGCCTGGCCATCGTTTCCAAGATTGTGGACGAACACGGCGGTAAGATAACAGTGGAGAGCGAGCCCGGCAAAGGCAGCGTTTTTCACGTGCTTCTGCCGCTGGAGCCGAGCGCTCTCCAGGCCGCCGGCGCGAACCCCGCATGAAGAAACGCATCCTGATAGTCGAAGACGAAGAGAAGCTGCGGCGCGTCATAGGGCTGCAACTGGCCTCCGCGGGTTTTGAGGTGGACAACGCCGCTACCGCCGAAGAGGGCTTGAAGATTGTCGACCGCGCCGACATGGTGCTGACCGATCTCAAATTGCCCAACATGGACGGCCTGCAGTTTCTGGGACTGATCCGCCGCCAGAACAGCCAGGTGCCGGTGGTGATGATGACGGCGTTCGGCAGCGTGGAAACCGCCGTTGAGGCCATGAAATCCGGCGCCACCGATTTTCTGCTCAAGCCGTTTTCTCTCGACCATCTGATGCAGGTGGTCGCGAAGGCCCTGGAAGTGCGCGCGCTGCGCGATGAAAACCGGCAGCTCAAGGCGGAGCTGGGCCGGCGCTACGAGTTCGACAACATCATCGGGCGCAGCGGGGCGATGCAGGAAATCTTCGACACCATCGAGCGCGTGGCGCCCACGCGCTCCACCGTGCTGCTGGCCGGCGAGAGCGGAGTGGGCAAGGACCTCATCGCGCGCGCCATCCATTTTCACTCGCCCCGCCGCGACCGGCCGCTGGTGAAGATCAATTGCAGCGCCATCCCGGAAAACCTGATGGAGAGCGAGCTGTTCGGGTACGAAAAGGGCGCCTTCACCGGCGCCAACACCACCAAGCCCGGCAAGTTCGAGCAGGCCGATACGGGCACCGTCTTCCTGGATGAAATCGGCGACGTGCCGGGCCCCATCCAGGTGAAGCTGCTGCGCGTGCTTCAGGAGCGCGAATTCGAGCGGCTGGGCAGCAACGTGACGCGCCATATCGACGTGCGCGTGATCGCGGCCACCAATCAGGACTTGCGCGCGGCCCTCGAGCAGGGGACTTTCCGCGAAGACCTCTACTATCGCCTCAACGTGGTGCCGCTAAACATTCCGGCGCTGCGCGAACGCAAGCAGGATATTCCCTTTCTGGCGAACCATTTCGTGCAGAAGCTGGCGCAAGACAGCGGCTCGCGCGTGGAATCCATCACCGACGCGGGCATGGAAAAGCTGATGGGCTACCACTGGCCGGGCAACGTGCGCGAGCTGGAAAACGTCATCGAGCGCAGCCTGGTGATGGCCAAGGGCACCGAACTGGACGCGGCCGATATCAAGCTCGAGAGCGCTCCGCGGCCCAGACCGCAGAATGAATCGCACTTCCTGCCGGAGGGCATGAGCCTGGACGCCTACGAACAGGATCTCATCCGCGAGGCGCTCCGGCGCGCCGACGGCAACAAGAGCCAGGCCGCGCGCATGCTGGGACTGACGCGGAATGCGCTGCGGTATAGGCTGACGCAAATGGGGCTGGAAGCGTAGGGTGGGGCATGCTTTAGCTTGCCCAAATTAGCAGACGGATCGCAATTCGCTTGGGTGGCGGCGCTTTTCGATAATGTGGTTGGGAGGAGCACGGATGAGCAGTCTCGCGCATCCGTCGCGGTTGACCAGATCCTGGCAGTCTGAACCCCGGAGGCGCTCACGCGCCGCACTACGGAGTAACATAGACAAGCACGAGGCTGGTGGAATACTGACCGCCCGCCAGGAGGTTGACTCCCATCACGGACGTGCCCGCGGGGAGCGCGGGAACCTGGAAATTGATCTGAGCGACAGCCCCGACGATGCCCGGCGAGTAGCCGGAGTAAGTCACGGTTGCAGGCGTCGTTCCGGAGTACGTGGTGCCCGCCGGGACGCCATTGGCGAAATTCACCGCGGAGAAGGAGACGCCCACCTGGCAGCACGCTAGATTCAGAGCGGTGGTGGTGAGTTGGTTGAACAGGTACGGGTACGTCGGCAGCGGCACTCCGGTAGCCCATATGGAAACGATGGAGCCGGCTTTGGCCGGATGGGTGGCCGAGTTGACGGAGCCGTCCTGATTGACTGCGGCGGCGAAGGCGCTGGGCTCCTGGAAGATCTGCGGCTGCGTGGCAACAATCGTCACTGGAAACTCGGGGCCGGTAGCTCCGTTGGAAGCGATCTGAACGTACGGCGAATCCGGATACCCGCCGACTGGTACGACGGCATTGATCTGCGAATCGGAAACGTAGAGGAGCGGCGCGGCTACACCATTCATGTAGACCTGCACTCCCCCGAGCAACGTGGGCAGAAACCCCTGGCTATCTGGCGTGAATGTGGCGGGGATGGACGGCCCGATGTGCGGACCATAGATGGAAATGACTTCGCCGAAGACGACTCGGCCCGACACCGGGCCGTAGGCCGCGTTGGCAATCCCGAAAACGCGGGGCAGCGGCGGCTGTTTGGGCGACACCGTAGAGACGATTCCGGTGGGTCCGGCGAGGTGCAGCACGCCGGAGGGATCGACGGCGACGGATTGCGATGCGGCGTCGTCGGGATAGCGCGCGGAGTAGGTCAGCCCCGAGCCGGCAGGATTCAGAGCGGTCACGAAATCGCTGCCGTTCGACCATCCTTGCGCGTTGGGGAAATCGGGGGAAGCGGTGACGCCGGTGAGCCAGATGTTGCCGGAAGGGTCGAGGGCTATGGAATTGGGAACGTCCGCGGCTTTTCCGCCAAGGTAGGTGGCCCAGACCAGCGCTGTGCCGGTGGGGTTGATTTTGGCGACGAAGGCGTCGGTGGGCGGCAGCGTGATGTAAGGATAGACGGGAGCGGGGCCGTCGAACGTGGTCTGCCAGGCGCCGGGTGTGGCCGGAAATTGCGAGTCAAAGGTGGAACCGGCGAGGTAGGCGTTGCCGGCGGCATCCACGGCGAGCGCGGTCGCGGTGCTGGCTGGGGTCGAGTGTGGATAAAAGATGAGATTGGTGTTGCTGAGATAGGTGAGATAAACGAGGGCGTTGCCGGCGGCATTCACTTTGGCGACGAAGGGGCCCGGGCCGCCTGGGAGAAATGCGCCGGGCGTAGAGGGCAGATTGGTGATATCGGTGTTGCCGGTTACATAGGCATTGCCCGCCGGGTCCACGGCCACCGCCACTCCGCTGGCGCCACGACTGCTTTCGAAACAACTGCTGCCCGAGCCGCAGCTTTTCGCGTCTCCGGAAAGGCGCGTGGAATAGACAATGCGCGAGCCATCGGCTGAGATCTTAGTCAGGAACGCGGCGGCTATATACAGGATTCCGCCGACCGGGCCGGCCGGCAGCCCGGCAGTGGTGGGGAACGACGGTTCCTCGGTCGTGCCGGTTACGTAGACGTTACCGTCGACGTCGACGGCCAGGGCGCTGATGGGGGCCGGGAAGTAGGTGGAAAAGAGTAACTGGCTGGCGTCGGGGCTGAGCTTGGTAATGAAACCGGGGCCGGGCGTGGATTGCAGCGCGTTGTGCAGAGGGAACTCCGGCGAGGATGTGGAACCGGCAACGTAGATGTTGCCGGCCGAGTCGATGGCCATATCGTTAGCGACGTCGTTGCCCTTGCCGTTTAGGACAGTGAACAGCACGATCTTGCCCGTGAGGTCCAGTTTCACGACGAAGACTTCGGAGATGTCGCCGGGATTGCGGGTTCCGGCAATGTAGGTGTTGCCAGCGGAGTCGGCGGCGACGCGTGCGACCCTGTAGCTGCTGACGTCTCCAATAAAAGTAGTAAAGTCGGAGGCGAAAACCGCGGCACAGAGGACGGTAAGCAGTAAGGCAGACCTCATAGTCCGATTATAGGAGCCCGGATCGGTACGCGGTTAGTTAGCGAGGCGGCCGATTCACACGGATCAGTTGGCCTGACAGGTCGGCAAACGCTTCTACCGCTTCATGGATTCGATGTGCCTGGCCGGTGAAGTCGGCATCGACCGTACACACTACCATACCGGCGTGGAAGGGGTTCTTAGCGTCGAGTGCAAGGAAGTGCTTGCGATTCAGTGTTAGTACCGCCCGGTCCGTGGATATGGCGAATTCGAGGATCTCCGCGTCCGGCGTTGCCCGGCTCGCTTTGCCAGTTTCAGCCACGGTCACAACGTCGTGACCCCGCAGGCGAAGCTCAGCAACTACCAGGAACGGGAAATTCTCGTTGGCGTAGATCCGGGCCATCCCTCACGCATTCTCGTTTTCGCGGATGTTCTCGTCGATTTCACTGCCATGGGAGCGCACATAAGCCCAGGCATTGGCAAGGTCTTCGGCGCGAAGGGTCGGGTAGGAACGCAACAGTTCCTCCTCGCTCGCGCCGAGCCGCCGTGCGTGCTCCAGGATCCAGACGGGGATGCGGGTACGGATGATGCACGCCTCGCCGCCGCAAACGCCCGGTATGGACTCAACGCCAGGAAAGGCGTCATCGAGGTCCTGCGCCACCATGCGCAGCAACTCAGCCTTTTCCGCCCGGGTGAGAGCCGGCAGCAGGTTTTCGACTTGGCGCAACGCGTCCATGGATTGACACCCTCAGTATAGCGTCGGACCTGGCCCCGCTCCAGCGGCGAAGCCACACTAGCTGTTGAGCAAGGATCTGATCCTTGCTATAGTAAGGGAAAGCGGTTGCGGGAGATGCGTATGGCTAAGGTCACATCCAAGTACCAAGTCACTGTGCCCAGGAAGATCGCGGACGAGTATCATATCCGTCCTGGCGACAATATCGACTGGGTGCCGGCAGGTGAGGCCATTCGCGTGATTCCTCCGGGCAAGCAGACGGCGCCCCAAGGCCGGGAGTGGCGGCTCCGTTGGTTCGACCAGGCGACCGAACGACACCGCAAGCGCCGGTTGGAACGTGCCGCAGCGCAGCCGCGCAGCCGCGGATGGACTCGGGAGGATCTCTATAAACGTGGCCGCTCTCGTTGATACCAACATCCTGGTCTACAGGTTCGATGACCGGTTTGCCGAAAAGCAGAAAGTTGCAACCGAGATTCTCAGGCGTGGCATCGTGGAAGACTCTGTCCGCCTGCCGCATCAAGCGATTCTTGAGTTCGTCGCGGCGGTAACACGCCCGATTCGCGGCTATACCATCCTCAAACCAGCCGACGCCCTGCGAGAAGCGGAAGAATTTCTGAAGCAGTTCACCGTGCTCTACCCCAATGAGGCGATTCTTCGCGACGCCGTTCGCGGATGCGCGGCGTATCAGTTGAGCTGGTTTGACGCGCACCTCTGGTCATACGCGGAGCACTACGGCCTGCCGGAGATCCTCACCGAAGATCTTCAGCACGATCGGCTGTATGGTACGGTTCGCGTGGTAAACCCGTTTGTGGGCTTGCCGTAGCACCCTAACGCCGAGCCAGGTGGGACCGGCCTCCTGGCCGGTCGGGGACAAGCTTCAGCCTGCCAGGGACAGTCCAGGAGGGCTGTCCTGCTCAGTGGCAGAGGCAGACGCGCTCGCCGGAGAGCGTGAGGCCGCCGGCCAGGTACTGGTTCACCGCGTCGTCGATGGATTGTCCGCCGGCGATCACCAGCGGCTCAATGCCATGCGCCGCCAACGTATCGGCTGCTCCCTGGCCGATGCCGCCGCAGATCACGGCTTGCACGCCGCTCAACAGCTCGACGAAGCCGGCGTGGTTGCCGCAAGCTCCCGTGGCACGCGTGCGATAGGTGCCGGAGGTGATGGCGCCGTCCTCAATTTCGAGAAGCAGGAAGGCGGTGCTGCGGGCCAGGTGGTCCGAAACGGAGATTCCGTCAGTGGTGGCGATGGCGATGCGGGCCGGATTCATGAAAGCTTACCGTAACATGTTGCGCCCGCGACGCCCGGGACTCAGCGCAGCGTCGAGACGATCCACAGCGCCCCTTGCGCGCTCCAGTTGGCCATCCAGCGGCCCAGGGAGGTGGCCGTGATCAGCACGATCAGCAGCAGGAAGCCGGCGCGCGCGATCTCCTGGTAAATCACCGCGGGAATGCGCAGGGCCAGCAGGATTTTGGATCCGTCGAGCGGCGGCACCGGCAGCAGGTTGAACAACCCCAGATACAGGCTCAGCTCCGCGCCGCGATAGGCGTAGCTGGCGAACCCCGGGGACGCAGTGAGCGTAAAGGCGGCGATGGCGCCCAAAATCACGGCCATGATCACGTTGCTGAAGGGGCCGGCCAGGGCCACCAGCAGGAGGCCGTTCAGACCGCCTTTGAGTTTGTTGATCTGCGTGTAGACCGGCTTGCCCCATCCCAGGAAGCCGCCGAAGAAAAGCGAGCTCAGAAAGGGCAGGATGGTGGTCCCCATCCAGTCCACGTGGGCCAGCGGGTTCAGCGTGACGCGGCCTTGCAGGCGCGGCGTCTCGTCGCCCAGCCTGGTGGCCACCCAGGCGTGCGCGAATTCGTGGGGAGCCGTGAGAATCCACAGCAGCACGACGTTGATGATAGCCGTCTGGAAATTGAGGTGCATGTTGATTCGCGGCGCCAACCGGGGCGTCACCCCCGGCGCAGGATGGCCGCCCACAGGCCCAGCAGCACCACCACAGCCACCACCGAGAGTGCGGTCTTCCAGCCGATAGGCTTCATTGTACGTGGTATCATTAAGTTTTACACCAGCACTTCTTTCCCGAGGTTAAATCCACTTGGCTTTAGTTGAAGGTTGCAAGCACTCGCTTGAGATTTCCGTCCCTGTCGCAGAGGTGGAAAGCGAGACCAACCGCGTCGCTGGCGATGTTCAGAAGCGCGCCAAACTCCCGGGCTTCCGGCCGGGAAAAGCCCCGTCCGGCATTATCCGCAGCCGCTTCGCCGGCGACATCCGGCAACAGGTGCTGGAAAGCCTGATCCCCAAGTTTCTGCAACAGCAGCTCGAGGCCGAGAACCTCAACGTGGTGGGAACGCCGGATATCAGCGACGTCCACTTTCACTCGGGCGAGCCGCTGCGTTTCAAGGCTACGTTCGAAGTCGTGCCCGAAATCGAGCTCGGGGAGTACAAGGGCCTGGAAGTCGAGTATCACGAGCCCCAGGTGACCGACCAGGACGTCGACCAGCGGCTGGAAGAAATCCGCGAACAAAAGGCGCAGCATGTGAACGTCGATCCGCGGCCGGTGGAAGACCACGATTTCGCCGTAGTGGCGCTCGAAAGCACCGGCGGTGTGGAAGGCGAGCCGGTGAAGAGCGAGGAGATGGTGCTCGAAATCGGCGGTGGAGACACTTTCGAAGCTTTTACCGAAAACCTCCGCGGCCTGACGCCGGGCGACGAAAAGGATTTTGCTGTCACTTACCCGGCCGACTACGGCGCCAAGCGGCTGGCGGGCCACACGGTCCAGTTCCACGCCACCTTGAAGGGCATCCGCAGGAAGGAACTGCCGGAAGTGAACGACGAGTTCGCGCAGGATCTGGGCGATTACCGCAACGTCGGGGAACTGCGCGAAGCCATCCGCAAGAGTATTTTCGCGCAGCGCCAGTACGAGGCCGAGCAGGAAGCCAAGAACAAGCTGGTCGACAAGCTGGTGGACGCGCACGAGTTTCCGGTGCCGGAAGTTTTTGTGGACCGGCAGATCAATAACCGCGTGGAGCAGAGCCTGCGCGCCATGGCGGCCGAAGGCGTGGATCCGCGGTCCATCAAGCTCGATTGGAACAAGGTGAAGGAAACGCAGCGCGAGAAAGCGTTGCGCGAGGTGAAGGCTTCCATGCTGCTCGCCAAGGTGGCGGCGCGGGAAACGATTGCCGCCACCCGCGACGAAGTCGACAAGGAAGTGGAGCGCGCCGCACGCCAGCAGAAGGAGCCGGTGGCGGCGGTGCACCTGCGGTTTGAGAAGGATGGGACGCTGGGACGGATCGCGTCCCACATCCAGACCGACAAGACCCTGGCCTTTCTGTTCGAACACGCCCGCAAGACGGCGGAAGCGTAGCCGTTTCCGAATGGGGTGAGGTTGGGGTTAACTTTTGACGAGTACTAGCCTGGGGCGCTACTTACCTTCGGCGTACATTGCTTAGGGAGACGGTTGGGGTGATAATAGAAATGCAATCGGTTGTAGGTTCTCTTCCGCTCTTTCGGGCGGGACAGGAGAAAACTGCTTGAAACGCGCCGGATCGGACGATGCTTTACGGTGTTCCTTTTGCCACAAGAGTCAGGACGTCGTTGGAAAGCTGATTTCCTCGCCGAGCGACTACCCGCGGGCCTACATCTGCGACGAGTGCATCGCGGTTTGCAACTCGATTTTGGAAGACGACAAGGTCGAGCCCCCTTCCGGCACTCCCAACAAGATCCCCAAGCCTCTGGAAGTGAAAGAGTTTCTGGATCAATACGTGATCGGGCAGGAATCCACCAAGAAAAAGCTGGCCGTGGCTGTGTACAACCATTGCAAGCGTATCCACCTGAACCGCATGCGCAACACCGAGGTGGAACTGCAGAAATCCAATATCCTGCTGATCGGGCCGACCGGGACCGGCAAAACGCTGATGGCGCAGACGCTGGCCAAGATTCTGGATGTGCCCTTCGCGATCGTTGACGCCACCACCCTGACCGAGGCCGGCTACGTGGGAGAAGACGTCGAGAACATCATCCTCAAGCTTTTGCAGGCGGCCGACGGCGACGTGCAGAAGTGCCAGCAGGGCATCATTTACATCGACGAGATCGACAAGATCTGCCGGAAAGACGAGAACCCGTCGATTACTCGCGACGTCTCCGGCGAAGGCGTGCAGCAGGCGCTGCTGAAGATTCTGGAAGGGACCGTGGCCAATGTGCCCCCGCAAGGCGGGCGCAAACATCCGCACCAGGAATTCACGCCCGTGGACACCACCAACATCCTGTTCATTTGCGGCGGCGCGTTTGTGGGGCTGGAAAAGGTGATTGCGCGGCGCACCGGCAAGAAGGCCATGGGCTTCCTGCAGGAGGACGATAAGGCAACCATCCGCACCAGCGGGCGGCGCGATATCGACCTGCTCTCGCAGGTGCAACCGCTGGATTTGATCAAATTCGGTTTCATACCCGAGTTCATCGGACGCCTGCCGGTGAGCGCGGTATTGGAGGACCTGGACCGCTCGGCGCTGATCCAGATTCTCTCCAAGCCCAAGAACGCGATTGTGAAGCAGTACCAGAAGCTCTTTGAGTTCGAGAACGTTCGTCTGAAATTCAGCGACGAGGCCCTGGAAGCCATTGCCGATCTGGCCATGGAGCGCAAGGTGGGGGCGCGCGGCCTGCGCATGATCCTCGAAGACCTGATGCTCGATCTGATGTACTACCTCCCGTCCTACAAGAAGGTCCGGGAGTTCCAGGTCACAAAAGAGATGGTGCTGTCGCAGAAAATCAGTCTTACAATATTAGAAAAGGCCGGTTAACCCCGGAATCCCCGAAAGCGCAGTCTGTGGTCCGAGTGAGAGGCCAGGGGCAGGGTCAGCCCCTGGAGAGGGACGATGCTTACTTCAAAGGAAAAATCCGATACAAAACGCCTGCCGATGATGCCCATCCGCGAGGTGGTCATCTTTCCGTACATGATGACGCCGTTCGTGGTGGGGCGGGAATCCAGTGTGCGCGCGCTCGAAGAAGCCATGGCAGGCGACAAGAAAATCTTCCTGGCGGCGCAGCACGATGCTTCCGTCGACGAGCCCAAGCCCAACGAGATTTTCAGCGTGGGCACCATCGTCAACATTGTGCAGAGCCTCAAGCTGCCGGACGGCAACATCAAGGTTCTGGTGGAAGGCGTGGAGCGCGCCAAGGTGGTATCGGTTTCCGACGAAGAGGGCTTTTTCCGCGCCACGGTGCGCGTCTCGGCCTACAAGGTGGAAGCCGGTCCGCAGCTCGACGCGCTCATCAGCCGCGTCACCGGGCTGTTTGAGCAGTATGTCAAGCTCAGCCAGAATCTGAATTACGAGACCATGATCGCGGCCATCCGCGTGGACGAGCCGGGCAAGCTCGCCGACACCGTGGGCGCCAATCTTCCGCTGACGCTCGAGGAAAAACAGGAGCTGCTCGAAATCTTCGATCCCATCGACCGGCTGACGCGCGTGGCCGAGATGCTGGATATCGAGATCGAGAAGCTCAACGTGGACCGCACCATTCAGGGCCGCGTGAAGCGCCAGATGGAGAAGGCGCAGAAAGAGTATTACCTCAACGAAAAGATCAAGGCCATTCAGAAGGAACTGGGCCGCGGCGAAAAGAGCGAGGTCGACGAGCTGAAGAAGCGCATCGAAACCGCCGGCATGACCGCGGATGCGCAGGAAAAGGCCCTGGCCGAGTTGAAGCGGCTGGAAAACATGCCGCCCATGTCGGCGGAATCCACGGTTTCCCGCAACTACCTGGACTGGCTGCTGGCGGTGCCGTGGAAGAAGAAGACCAAGGAAATTCGCGACCTCAAGTTCGCCGAAAGCGTCCTGGAGTCGGACCACTACGGCCTGGAAAAAATCAAGGAGCGCATCCTGGAATTCCTGGCGGTGCGCCGCCTGGTGAAGAATCCCAAGGGCTCCATCCTGTGCTTCGTGGGGCCTCCCGGCGTGGGCAAGACCTCGCTGGGGATGTCCATCGCCAAGGCCACCGGCCGCAAGTTCGTCCGCATGTCGCTCGGCGGCGTGCGCGATGAAGCCGAAATCCGCGGCCACCGGCGCACCTACATCGGCGCCCTGCCCGGACAAATCATCCAGATGATGAAAAAGGCCGGCACGCGCAACCCCATTTTCATGCTGGACGAAGTCGACAAGATGTCGATGGATTTCCGCGGAGATCCTTCCGCGGCGCTGCTCGAAGTGCTCGATCCCGAACAGAACTTCATGTTCGTCGATCACTACCTGGACGTGGAATATGATTTGAGCCAGGTCTTCTTCATCGCCACCGCCAACGTGCTGCACACGGTTCCGCCGGCGCTGCAGGACCGCATGGAAGTGATCCGTCTCCCGGGCTACACGGAACTCGAGAAGATGGAGATCGCCAAGCGCTTCCTGGTCCGCAAGCAGATGGAGCAGACCGGCCTGACCGGCAACCAGATCGAGTTTGCAGATTCGGGCATCAACGGGCTGATCCAGTATTACACCCGCGAAGCCGGCGTCCGCAACCTGGAGCGCGAGATCGGCAACGTCTGCCGGAAAGTCTCCCGCCAGGTGGTGAACGCGCAAAGCGCCAAGGAGAAGAAGCCCTTCGCGAAGATCGAGATCAACGACGCGAAACTGCCGGATTTGCTGGGGCCCTGGAGGTTCCGCGATCTGGGGGTGGAAAAGAAAAACGAAATTGGCGCGGCCACCGGCCTGGCTTGGACCGAAGTCGGCGGTCAGATCCTGACCGTGGAATGCACCCTGATGGAAGGCAAGGGCAAGCTCACCATCACCGGAAAACTCGGCGACGTGATGCAGGAATCGGCCCAGGCGGCCATGAGTTACATTCGCTCGCGCGCTCACACCTTCGGGTTGCCGCGCGATTTCTACCGCAACCTGGACGTCCACATTCATGTCCCCGAGGGCGCCATCCCCAAGGATGGGCCATCCGCCGGAATTACGCTGGCCACCGCCATCTGCAGCGCGCTGACGCGGATTCCGGTGCGCTGGGACCTGGCCATGACCGGCGAAATCACGCTGCGCGGCAAGGTGCTGGGCATCGGCGGCTTGAAAGAGAAGTTGATGGCGGCCCACCGCTATGGCATCTCGGAAGCCATCATGCCGCGGGAGAATGAGAAGGATCTCCCCGACATTCCAGACGCCATCAAGCAATCCATGAAGCTGAATTTTGTGGAGTCCATGGACGAAGTTCTGAAGATTGCGCTGGAGCGCGAGTTGGTGGCGATTCCACTGACGCCGCTGGATCTGGATGTAAAGCCCGCGCTCGAAGAGAGCCGGGCGCACTAATGAGGCATGCCGCTCCCGAATGGTCGCGGTTCTGTGCCTGACGCGGAATTTGTAGTCAGCGCCGGAAACCCGGAGATGTTCCCCTCGGACCGGCTGCCGGAAGTCGCATTTTTAGGAAGAAGTAACGTCGGGAAGTCCAGCCTGATCAACGCCCTGGTGGGGCGGAGAGGGTTGGCTTTCACCAGCAATACCCCGGGCCGCACGCAAACCATTAATTTTTACCGGGTGGACGGCTCGTACTATTTCGTCGATCTGCCCGGTTACGGATATGCCCGGGTGCCGGTCGAGCACAAGCTGGAATGGAAAAAACTGATCGAGCAATATTTGGAGAATCGAGATACCCTAAGACTTTCCTGCCTGATTCTGGATACCCGCCGTGGATGGATGGAGAAGGATCTCGACCTGAAGCGGTGGCTCGAGGATCGCGGCAGACCGTACCTGGTAATCGCCACTAAGACCGACAAAGCAAATCAATCTGAGCAGGGGCGCGGTTTCAACGCTATTCGCAAAGAAGGCGTGGAACCGTTGCTGTTCTCGGCCCTCACGGGCCGGGGAGTGAGGGAAATTTGGCAAGCAATAGCGAAAACACTTCAAACACGGTAGGCAACAACCTGCCGCAGGAAAAACCCGAGAAAACCGAAAAGCCCGCCGACAAGCAACCCGCCCGGGAGAATGCGGCGCCCGCCGCCTCCGCCGAGACGGAAAAACCCGAAAAGCCCGAAAAGGCTGAAAAGCCCGAAAAGGCCGAGAAGGCTGAAAAAGCCGCCGAGAAATCGGACGGCGAAAAGCCGGCGCGCGCCGCCAAGGCTGCGGCCGCTCCACCGCCGGCACTGGAAGCGAAAGCGCCCGAAGCCAAGCCGGCCGAAACCAAGGCCGCCGAGGCAAAACCGCCCGAGGCTCCGCCCGCGGAAGCCAGGGCCGCCGAACCGAAAGCCGCTGAAGCGCCGGCCGCCGTGCCGCACCCGGATCTGATGACCGGCCACCTTGGCCAGCAGCGCCGCAAGCAACAAGCGGCCCAGAGCGTCAAGAACGGCACCCCCACGCTCGACCTGGTGGAACTCAAGGATATGAGCATTCAGAAGCTCAACCAGGTGGCCAAAGACATGGGGATTGCCGGCGCCGCCGGGCTCCGCAAACAGGAACTGATTTTCAAGATCCTCCAGACCCAGGCCGAAAAGAGCGGCCTGATCTTTTCCGAAGGCGTGCTCGAATGCCTGCCCGACGGATTCGGCTTCCTGCGCGCGCCGGAGTACAATTATCTGCCGGGTCCCGACGACGTCTACGTCTCGCCGTCGCAGATCCGCCGCTTCGATCTCCGCACCGGCGACACCATCTCCGGCCAGATCCGCCCGCCCAAGGAAGGCGAGCGCTATTTCGCGCTGATCAAAGTCGACGCCATCAATTTCGAGCCGCCCGAGGAAGCCCGCAACAAAATCTTCTTCGACAACCTCACGCCGCTCTATCCCAACGAGCGGGTCAAGCTCGAAACCGTCCGCGAAAATTATTCCGGCCGCGTCATGGACCTGCTGACGCCGCTCGGCAAGGGCCAGCGCGGTCTCATCGTATCGCCCCCGCGCACCGGCAAGACCATGCTCTTGCAGAGCCTGGCCAACTCCATTACCACCAACCATCCCGAAATCACGCTGATCGTGCTGCTGATCGACGAGCGTCCCGAGGAAGTCACCGACATGCAGCGCAGCGTGCGCGGCGAAGTGATCAGCTCCACCTTCGACGAACCGGCCACGCGCCACGTGCAGGTGGCCGAAATGGTGATCGAGAAGGCCAAGCGCCTGGTGGAGCACAAACGCGACGTGGTGATTCTGCTGGATTCCATCACGCGCCTAGCGCGCGCCTACAACACCATCGTGCCGCCCTCCGGCAAGGTGCTCTCGGGCGGCGTGGATTCGAACGCCTTACAGCGCCCAAAGCGCTTTTTCGGAGCCGCTCGCAACATCGAAGTAGGCGGGTC
>JBEKYE010000007.1:0-29159 GCA_049511275.1 Bryobacteraceae bacterium | reverse complement strand
CCGGATCAGAACTTTCCGCAGGATAGCCACAACTACCGGCTGGAGCGAGGTCTTTCGAGTTACGACATGCCCAATCGGGCGACCATCGCACTGGTTTATCAGATCCCCGGCGCGACACGCTGGACGCGCGGATTTGAGTTCAGCGGGATTATTACCGCTCAATCCGGCCAGCCATTCACGCCGATGCTCTCGACGGACAATAGCAACACCGGCAACTCCGGCGGGAGCTTTGGCGTCGACCGTCCGAACGTTGTGCATAAACCCTCGCTGGCGAACCCCTCGCCGCAGGAATGGTTCGACGTCACCGCTTTTGCGGTTCCACCGCAGTACACCTGGGGCGATGCCGGACGCAACATCCTGCGGGGGCCGGGACTGTTCACAACCGATTTCTCATTGCGCCGCAATTTTGCGCTGGCGGAGAGACTCCGGTTAGTGGGAGAGGTTCAGGCGTTCAACACGCTGAACCGGGCGAATTTCGATCTGCCACAGCTCTTCGCGGATCAACCCTCGACGTTCGGGAAAATCTTTTCGGCGAAAGATCCGCGACAGATACAGATGGCGCTCCGGCTGCAATTCTGAGATCGCGCTGCGGCGGTCACGGAGTTGCAGGTTGCCGGTGGTGCGGCTTGCTGCCCCGGCTAACGGTCTGTCCGTGGGCGGGCGTCTGCTTTCCGCACGGGGTTTGCGTCACCGGTCGTTAGGAGGACCGTAGCTAAAGGTCAGACTGAACGTTCTGTACGGCTGCGGAACCTTCAGATATCCTGACGGCGTAGCGTACGGACCTGCACCCTTGTCGTCGCGCGGAACCCGCACCGATGGCGCCGGCGCGTCCGAAGTCAATCCCGCCAGGGCGCCCTGTCCACCAGGCCCCGGAACCGCGCTCTGTCCGGGTGCGGCAACGCCGTCCACGTGGACGAAGAAATGCCAGATCTTCCAATTCTTGTCCGGCTTGTAGAAGTCGACGCCGTGCTGCTCCCACACGTAGGTGGGCACCGGCTTTCCGCCCTGCATTTGAATCACCTGACCCAGCGAGCACCAAAGCCCCTTGGCGGTATATCCGTCCCCGGCTATTTCAATCACCGGGTTCGAATTGACTTGGAACATCGAGGGGCCATGATTCTCCTTCACTTCCGGGTGCATCTTGTTGAACGGCGCAAGCTCTCTTGCGCGGACGGTGTCAAAATAGCGAACGTAGTAAGGCTGGATCTCCTTGGCGTCGACCCAAAAGCCCTCATCCGTTCCCCAACTGACACCTTGAGTCTGCATAGCCCAGATATCGTCCAGTTCCCGTTGGCGCTCTCCCGCGGCGTAATAGTACGCATGTTTGCTCATGACGTTCTGGATCTCCTGGACATCCAGAGCATGCTGAGCCAGAGCATTAGACTGTTCCACGGCCTTTCGGATGGGGCCGGTACATGCAATCGTCGCGAGCGTAAACAGGCCCACGAAACCGGACAATAAGAGCGTCGCCAACTTAGGCATCTTCTTCATAATCGTCATATCTCCCGCAAAGCTCGAAAATGCGATGCAAACCCGGCCGTGGCAAGGCAAACGGAATGGCCGGCCGGCGCACACTTTTTCTCAGGTAATGGTCCGATTATACAATGTGAAGCGCCTCAGGCAGCACCAGCATCCTGGCGGCCGCGAGGACCGCGGCTTTTGAAGCCACATGCTGCGTACTCAGGCGCGGGGCGTTAAAATAGACGCGGATCGCCTATGCCGGGTCGCATTCTGTGGCTGGGTCTCGCCGCGGTCTTCGCGGCGAGTGCACAAAAATACGACGGACCGCGTCCGCCCAAACCCGACATCCCGTACCTGAAGCACGCCGCCACGCTGATTCCCACCGAGGCCGTGATGGCCAAGGAAGAAAAGAAGAAGGACGACACCACATACGTAATCGATGGGGCCAACTCCACCGCCAAAACGCCGCTGGCGGCGCCGATTTTCCTGATGCAGGCGGGGAAGGTGGCGCCGGACAAGCTGGCGCTCTACAAGCTCGAGGTCAAGGACGGCCACCGCGAGATTCTTTTCCCCGCGAGGAAGCCTCCGCAGGCGATTCGGATGGTGGTCACGAAGCTGAGCTCCGACGGCCTGTGGAAGATCGAGGTGGACGAGAGCCTGGAACCCGGAGAGTACTCCCTCAGTCCGGAAGGCTCCGCCCAGGCCTTCTGCTTCCAGGTGTTCTAGGCTAGTGCGTCGACCGGCTGATGGTGTCCTTTTCCGGGAAACCACTCCCTCACGGTCGTGGCTCGTAGCGGGGTCTGAGCAGCCGCTATTCGCCATGTGGTATCCTGAATGACGTACCAAAACGAGAATAAGAGAAGACAAGGAGCATTACCCCTAGAATGGCACTGGCGATTGAAGCAAAGCGGCAGATTCTATCCACGAATCAGCGCCACAAAACCGACACCGGGTCGCCAGAAGTACAGATTGCCCTGTTGAGCCAGCGCATTTCGCTGCTGACAGAGCACTTCAAGACGCACACGAGCGACCATGGTTCCCGCAAGGGACTGTTAACCCTGGTGGCCAAGCGTCGCCGGCTTCTGACGTACCTGCGCGATACGGATACCGAGCGCTACAAGTCAATTCTGCTACGGCTGGGCATCCGCCGCTAGTCCATTCGTCGGAAGCTGTGTGTTTCCGATTTCATTCCACCCGGGTCCGGACCGGGCCGAGGCGTTGTTGCCCGGCCGGGGCGGCGGACTACTCACCCTGTCAACTCCAAAGCTCATCGGTCGAATGACGACGATTCGTCTTCGGCCAGGAGGATTTAAGGAAATATGCATCACAAAGTCGAAGTAGATCTGGGAGGCCGGATCATAACCCTGGAAACGGGGAAGATTGCCAAACAGGCGAACGGCGCTGTTGTCGTTCGATCGGGGGATTCAGTCGTACTGGTCTCCGCATGTATGTCGGATCAGCCCAAACCGAACGCGAGTTTTTTCCCGCTGACGGTGGACTATCGCGAATACACTTACTCCGCCGGGAAAATCCCGGGCGGCTTTATCAAACGCGAGGGGCGACCCTCGGAAAAAGAAACTCTCACCAGCCGGCTGATCGATCGCCCGGTGCGGCCGCTCTTCCCGGAAGGCTTCTCGCACGAGACGCAGATCATCGCCATGGTGATTTCGGCGGACCCCGAGCAGGATCCCAATTCGCTGGCGATCTGCGGCGCGGGCGCCGCGCTGGCAATATCCGATCTGCCGTTCCACCACGTGTTGAGCGGCGTGCGCGTCGGATTGAGAGAGGGCCAGTACATCGCCAACCCGACCTATACGGAAGGCCGCGAATCCAAGCTGAACATCGTGGTGGCGGGCACCGAAGACGGCATCGTGATGGTGGAGGCCGGAGCGCAGCAGGTTTCCGAGGCCGAGGTGCTGGGCGCGATCGAATTCGGCCATGAGTGCTGCAAGAAAATCGCCGCTGGCATCCGCCAACTGGTGAAGCTGACGGGCAAACCCAAGTTCGAGTACACCGCGCCGGCGATGGACCAGGCGCTGTACGACCAGATCGCGGCGGATGTCCGCAAGGATCTGATCGACGCACTGAACACCGAGAAGCACGAAAAAATGGAAAGCCACGCGCTGGTCTCGGCCTTAAAAAAGAAGGTCACGGAGGCGCAGCCCGAAGAGAAGCGGCCGGAGGCCGGCAAGTGTTTCGAGGCGCTGATGGAGCGGATTTTCCGCGACGAAATGCTCAAGAACCACCGGCGTCCCGACGGGCGCGCGTTCGACCAGGTCCGGACCATCACCATCGAGACCGGGGTTCTGCCGCGCACGCATGGTTCGGCGCTGTTTACCCGCGGTGAAACGCAGGCGCTGGTGACGGTGACGCTGGGCACCAAGGACGACGAACAGCGCATCGAGCTGCTGGAGCCGGGCGAAGTCACCAAGCGCTTCATGCTGCACTACAATTTCCCGCCGTTCAGCGTGGGCGAAGTAGGATTCATGCGGGGGCCCGGCCGGCGCGAAATCGGCCACGGCGCCCTGGCGGAACGCTCGCTCGCCGCGCTGATTCCCGGGGAAGACAAATTCCCCTACACCATGCGAGTGGTCAGCGACATCCTGGAATCGAACGGTTCCAGTTCGCAAGCCACCACCTGCGGCGCATCGCTGGCGCTGATGGATGCCGGCGTGCCGATGGCCGCGCACGTAGGCGGAATCGCCATGGGGCTGGTTCTGGAAGGCAAGGAGTACGCCATTCTCACCGACATCGCGGGCGCCGAAGATCACTACGGCGACATGGACTTCAAAGTGGCCGGCACGCGCGAAGGCATCACCGGACTGCAGATGGATATCAAAGTCCCGCATGTGACCGTCTCGATCATGAAAGAGGCGCTGGAGCAGGCGCGGCGCGGCCGTTTGCACATCCTCGACAAGATGTATGAGGCACAGCCGAAGGCCAACGCCAACATTTCGCAGTACGCGCCGCGCATCTACACGCTGCACATTCCGACCGATAAGATTCGCGACGTGATTGGACCCGGCGGCAAGGTGATCCGCGGGATCATCGAGCAGACCGGTGTGAAGATTGACGTGGAAGACGACGGCACGATCCATGTCGCATCGGCCGACGAAGCATCGGCCAACAAGGCCATTCAGATTATCTCCGACCTGACCGCGTCGGCCGAGGTGGGCAAGACCTACCTGGGCAAGGTGGTCCGGCTGGTGGATTTCGGCGCCTTCGTCGAAATTTTCCCGGGGACCGACGGTCTGCTGCACATCAGCGAGATCGCCGAAAACCGCGTCCGCGAAGTGCGCGATGAGCTCAAGGAGGGCGACCAGATCATGGTAAAGGTGCTGGCGCTCGAAGGCAACAAGATCAAGCTCAGCCGCAAGGCGGTGCTCAAGGAGCAACGCGAGAAACTGGCGAAGGGCAAGCCCCAGGAGTAAACCGGGCCGGCAGAAACCAGAAGCGCGCAGGGCGGGAATCCGTCCGGCGCGCTTTTTGCATTTGGGGCACGACACACGCGGCCCAGCCTCGTGTTATAGTCTTCGAAATTGAGAGTATTGATACGCAACCAGACACGCGGCACGGTCTTGGGTGAAGCCGTGGAACTCGCCGACACCAGCGAAAAGCGGCGGACCGGCCTGCTCAAGCATGAACGGCTGCAACCGGGAGAAGGGCTATGGATCGTGCCCTGCGAATCGGTCCACACATTCTTCATGAAGTTTGCCATCGACCTGGTGTACGTGGACAAGCGGCACAAGGTGCGAAAGGTGAGACACTCGGTTGCGCCGTGGCGGATGTCGGCATGCCTGTCGGCGCATTCGGTGATTGAGCTGGCGGCGGGCACGGCCGAACAGTCGGGAACCCAGGCGGGGGATGAGCTGGCAGTGGAGCAGATCACGCCCGCCGCCGTTCCGCCCCAAGGCTAGGGTCGCGCCAGCGTGGCGCACGCACTGGTGCGTGCCGCGTCTGCACTCATGCCGACCCTTGGTCCCGACAGACTGCTCGCATGATGAGGTGGCGAATCCGAGGGCCGTCGTCATTGACTCAGACCCGATGAATATGATAAGTTTTCCCGAACGGAGGGGCAATGCGAACATCGTTGGCGATGGTTTTCGTGCTGATTGCATCCGCGGGATGGAGCGCCGCCGCGGATAACGTGGTTCGGGAGGTCCGGCACGAACTGTTGCTGGTGCGGGGCTACACAGCCTTCGACTGGCTCGCTTATCGTGTCGATGGCGCCAAAGTGACGCTGCTCGGAGCCGTGGTTCACGCGGATCTGAAACGCGATGCCGAAAACGCCGTCAAGGGGATCGAAGGCGTGGCCAGCGTGCAAAACGACATTGAGGTGCTGCCGGAATCCGCGAGCGATGACCGGATCCGGTCCGCCATTCTCCAGTCGATAAACCAGCAAATGTCCGTTTACCTGTCAGAGGAGGTGAAGCGGATCCATATCATCGTCAAGAACGGGAACGTAACGCTGGACGGCGAGGTGTCGAGTCAAGCCGACAAGGACCGCGCGGCGGCCCTGGCAAAACATGTCCAGCGCGTGGGTGACGTGACCAACAATCTTGTGATTCAGCCATAGCTCTCGAGCGAAGAGCGGGTCCGGGGGGACCCGCGCAGACCAGGGGGTCTGCCCCACTACCGCATGGCGTAGGAGCTCAGCACCTTCATGTAGTTGACACGCTCGAAAGCGCCGGTTTGCGGGGCCGAGTTGCGGCTCATGCTCCCCTGCATCTGTTTGATGGAGTCGTACTCGTGCTCGCCCATCCAGATCAGCAGTTCGGTGGACAGCGTGTCCAGGTAGCTGATGCCGCGCTTCAGCAGGGCCGACGTCATCATGGCCACCCGCGCGCCGGCCATCATGGCTTTCACCACGTCGGTATGGCTGTGGACCCCGCCGGTGAGCGCCAGGTCGGCCTGGATGTTGCCGTAAAGCACCGCGATCCAGTGCAGGCGCAGCAGCAGCTCGTGCGAGTTGCTCAGGATCAGGTTGGGCACCACTTCCAGCGCTTCCAGGTCGAAATCCGGCTGGTAGAAGCGATTGAAGAGCACCAGGCCGTTGACGCCGGTCGCATCCAGCTTGCGCGCCATGCCGGCCATCGAGCTGAAATACGGGCCCAGTTTCACCGCCACCGGGATCTTCACTTCCCGCTTCACGGCGGTCACCAGGTCGACATACTTCTGCTCCACCTGTTCGCCGGTGATATCCGGACCGGCGGGAATGTAGTAGATGTTCAACTCCAGCGCATCGGCGCCGGCCTGCTCCATCTGTTTGGCGTAGCTCAACCACCCGCCCCGGGATGTCCCGTTGAGGCTGGCGATGACGGGGATCTTGACGGCCTGCTTGCACTTCGCGATATGGGTCAGGTATCCCTCGGACCCCGTCACGTGCCGCGTCAGTTCGGGGAAATGCGTCACCGATTCGGCCCCGATTTCCGAACCGGCCTCGATGTACCGGTCGAGTTCATCGCTCTCGTGCTCGATCTGTTCCTCGAACAGGGACTGCAGCACCACGGCGGATGCGCCCGCATCTTCCAGGCGGCGGACGTTGCCGACGTCCTCGCACACCGGCGAGGACGAAGCCACCAGCGGGTTCTTCAGCTTCAGCCCGAGATAGGTCGTGGAGAGATCGATGGTTTTGCTGAGGTCGATCATTTCTTCACCTCCGCGGCGCCAAAAGGCTCGTGCGCCAGGTAGTCGTAAAGCTTCCAGCGTTCGGCCACATCCTGTTGGGCCAGGTCCAGCAACTTCTTGGCTTCTTCCGGATTGCTCTTCACCAGCATGGTGTAGCGGGTTTCGTTGTAGATGTACTCTTTCAGCGTAATGGAAGCAGCGCGCGAATCCAGTTGGAAGGGGTTCTTGTTCTGCGCCACCAGGTCGGGGTTAAAGCGGAACAACGGCCAGTAGCCGGAATTGACGGCGGCCTTCTGTTGCTCCATGCCGTCGGCCATGTCATAGCCGTGCGCGATGCAGTGGCTGTACGCGATGATCAGCGACGGACCATGGTAGGCTTCCGCCTCCAGGAAGGATTTCACCGTGTGCATGTCGCTGGCTCCCATGGCCACGCGCGCCACATACACGCTGCCGTAGTTCACCGCCATCATGGCCAGGTCCTTCTTGCCCGTCGGTTTGCCGCCGGCGGCGAATTTCGCCACCGCGCCGCGCGGCGTGGATTTGGAAGCCTGCCCGCCGGTGTTGGAGTAGACTTCGGTATCGAGCACCAGGACATTGACGTTGCGGCCGGACGCCAGCACGTGGTCCAGGCCGCCGTAACCGATGTCGTAGGCCCAGCCGTCGCCGCCCACAATCCAGACGCTCTTCTTCACCAGCACATCCGCCAGCGTGCTGAGATCGCGCGCTTCGGGAGTATGGATTTCCGCCAGCTTCTCTTTTAGCTGCTTCACCCGCTCGCGCTGCTCGAAGATGCCTTGCTCGGTTTTCTGATCGGCGTTGAGGATGGCCTGCGCCAGGTTCTCGCCGATGCCGAATCCCATCCGCCAGACCAATTCGCGGGCGTATTCGTGTTGCTTATCGATGGCCAGCCGCATTCCCAGGCCGAACTCGGCGTTGTCTTCGAACAGCGAGTTGGACCACGCCGGTCCGCGGCCGGATTCGTTCTGGCAGTAGGGCGTGGTCGGCAGGTTGCCGCCGTAGATCGAGGAGCAGCCGGTGGCGTTGGCGATCAGCATCCGGTCGCCGAAAAGCTGGGTCATCAGCTTGACGTAGGGAGTTTCGCCGCAACCCGAGCAGGCCCCCGAGAATTCAAACAGCGGCCGCAGCAGTTGCACGTCCTTCACCTGGCTCATGGAGAGCACGGTGCGCTCGGTCTCGGGGATCTTCAGGAAGAAATCCCAATTGGCCGCTTCGCTTTCGCGCAGCGGCGGCTGCGCCACCATGTTGATGGCGCGGTGCTTCACTTCGCTCTTGCTCTTGGCCGGGCAGATCTCGACGCACAGCGTGCAGCCGGTGCAATCTTCCGGCGCCACCTGCAACGTGTACTTGCGCTCCTTCATGTCCTTCCAGCGCGCCGGAACGGCTTTGAAGGTGGCGGGCGCGCCCGCCAATTGCTTCTCGTCGTACACCTTGGCGCGGATCACACCGTGCGGACAAACCAGCACGCACTTGCCGCACTGGATGCACAACTCCTCATCCCACGCGGGGATCTCCAGCGCGATGTTGCGCCTCTCCCACTGCGCCGTGGAGACCGGGAACGTGCCGTCGACGGGCATGGCGCTCACCGGCAGGTCGTCGCCTTCTCCCGCGATGATCTTGGCGGTGAACCGCTGCACAAAGCCCGGCGCTTCCACCGGCACAGGCCGCCGGATGTCGAACAGCGACGTAACTTTCTCCGGCACCTTCACCTCGTGCAAATGGTCCAGCGCCGCATCCACCGCGGCGAAATTCTTTTTCACCACGCTTTCGCCGCGCTTGCCGTAAGTTTTCTCGATGGAGTGCTTGATGGCGGCGATGGCTTCCTCGCGCGGCAAGACGCCGCTGATGGCGAAAAAGCAGGTCTGCATGATGGTGTTGACGCGCTCGCCCATGCCCGTCTGGCGGGCCACTTCGTAGCCGTCAATCATGTAGAACTTCAGCTTCTTTTCGATGATCTGCCGCTGCACCGTGCGCGGCAGGTGATCCCACACTTCGTCCGGGCCGAACGTGCTGTTGAGCAGAAAAGTGGCGCCCGTCCCGGCGGCCTTCAATACGTCCAGCCGCTCCAGAAACGAAAACTGGTGGCAGGCCACGAAGCTGGCTTTGGAGATCAGGTAGCTGGAGCGCAGCGGCCGCTGGCCGAACCGCAGGTGCGAGGTGGTGATGGCGCCGGATTTCTTCGAGTCGTACACGAAGTAGCCCTGCGCGAAGTTGTCGGTTTCCTCGCCGATGATCTTGATCGAGTTCTTGTTCGCGCCCACCGTGCCGTCGGCGCCCAGGCCGAAAAACATCGCCCGCACGGTGCCCGGGACTTCGGTCGAAAACTCGGGATCGTAATCCAGGCTGGTGTGCGTAACGTCGTCCTGAATCCCCACCGTGAAGTGATTCTTGGGGGAATTCTTCTTGAGTTCGTCAAAAACGCCCTTCACCATGGCGGGCGTGAATTCCTTGGAAGCCAGCCCGTAGCGGCCGCCGATCACCTTCTTGCCGACGCCCATTTCCGCCAGCGCGGTGATCACATCGCAGTAGAGCGGCTCGCCCGTCGCGCCCGGCTCTTTGGTGCGGTCCAGCACCGCGATCGATTTTACCGATGCCGGCAGCGCCGCAACGAAAGCTTCCACCGCGAACGGCCGGAAGAGCCGCACCTTCAGCAGGCCGACCTTCTCGCCCGCCGCAACCAGGGCTTCCACCGTCTCATGCGCCACGTCGGCGCCGGAGCCCATCATGATGAGGATGCGCTCGGCGTCCGGCGCGCCAACGTAGTCGAACAGGTGGTACTGCCGCCCGACTATTTTGGCGAATTTGTCCATGGCGTTCTGCACGATGGTGGGCGCCGCCAGGTAGTACGGATTGCACGCCTCCCGCGCCTGGAAGAAGACGTCCGGGTTCTGCGCCGTGCCGCGCAGCACCGGACGGTCCGGATTGAGCGAACGGTTGCGGTGCGCGGCCACCAGGTCGTCTTCGATCATGGCGCGCAGATCGTCGGGCGTGAGTTGTTCCACCTTGGCGACTTCATGCGAGGTGCGGAAGCCGTCGAAAAAGTGCAGGAACGGGATGCGCGATTCCAGGCTGGCCGCCTGTGCGATCAGCGCCATATCCATGACTTCCTGGACGGAGTTCGAGCTCAGCATGCCGAAGCCCGTGGAACGCGCCGCCATGACGTCGCTGTGATCGCCAAAAATGGACAGGGCATGGGTGGCCACCGCGCGCGCCGCGATGTGAAACACCGTGGCCGTGAGCTCGCCGGCGATCTTGAACATGTTCGGAATCATCAGCAGCAGGCCCTGCGACGCGGTAAAGGTGGTGGCCAGCGCCCCGGCCTGCAAGGCGCCGTGCAGGGCGCCGGCCGCCCCGCCTTCGCTTTGCATCTCGATCACCGTCGGCACGGTGCCCCAGATGTTGGTCTTCTGCTCGGCGGACCACTGGTCCGCCCACTCCCCCATGTTGGATGATGGCGTAATGGGATATATGGCGATTACTTCGTTAGTCTGATGCGCTACGTATGCGGCCGCTTCGTTACCGTCGATGGTGACCTTCGGCCGAGTGGTGGTGGATGAGCTAGTCAACTCTCCCCTCCTTACCAGTATGGGATTCACGTCCTTAAGCCATATTATAAGATCTTTATGTCGTAAAAATCTACAGAGATTTAGGTCTGAGATACAGGAACAGCCCAAGGCATTGAAACAGTGGGTGTTGTGAACCTCAGTTCTCCGTGGGCAGCTTGTCCGCGCCGTCGATCACCAGCACTTCCACCTGCATCTCGCGCCTTTCCATCTTCAATCCGAGTTGCTCCAGCAGCGCCGCCGCGAGCGTTGGACCCGCGTCCGCCGCCGTCGCACTGAGTTCGGGCGTGTAGGTCAGATCAAAATCGTACAACCCCGTGAGCCCGGTCCTGTCGATGACCGGCCGGTCGGCAGCCTTCGAGAGCAAGTCGGCGAACGCGGCCATCGAGGAAGCCTTCGCGAGGACACGGCCGCCGTTGGAACTCGTCCAGCCGGAGCCAGCCCGGCCGTTCGCCGGCCCCGCGGCCGCCGTCAACTTTGGCCCGCCCTTGGCCGCCACCAGCGCGTACACCGCCATCTTTCTGGTTTCCCGGTGCAGTTTGAGGTGGAAGCGCTCCGCCAGCAGTGCCCGCAACATCTCGGGAACCTGGCTGCGGTTCGCCCCCGGGGGCATGGTGGCGACGATTTCATACTTCTCCGTGGCCATCCAGGCCGGCCCCGAGATCTGATGCTCTTTCACCTGGTAGGCCAGCCGGATCAGGTCCTTCAGGCTGTTGTCCGTCACATTCACCCGTTGGCCAACGATCCGCAATCCTTGCGCGGCCAGCGCCGCCCGCATTCCTGCGTTATAGCCGGCCGTGTAGGCATCTTTAGTAGCGATTGGCGTGGAAGCCGGCTTCACCGACGCCACCTCAAAGGACAGTGGTGTCCCAGGCGTCTGGGCGAACGCGGCGCACGCCAACGCTACAGGAATGGCCGGAATCAAGCTTCGCATTGCCATTGCAGAGATCCTTCCACCGGCCATTCTGGCACGGTCTCATTGCGGAGTCAAAAGTCCTCAATCAAGCGCGGGTTGGCGGAGACTTACGCCCCTTTCGGGGGCTCTATGTACAGCGCTCGGATTCCACAGGGCTTGCGCCCTGGGCTACTATCTTTCGCCCTTGCGGGCTGCGCCCGGCTGCACCGACTGGCAGTCGGTGCGCATGACACCATGCTGCCCCACTGGGGGGCGGATTAGAAGTGGGACAAGATGGTCGCCGTGGCTGCGCCGGCGATTACCGAAATTCCGGAGGCAAGCGTCTGGCTCAAGCGCACTTGATTCCCGACATCGCCGATGCGTACCAACAGGGAGGCGTTACGAGTCCCCGCTTCGACGGTGATTGCCATTCCCGGCTTCAGACCCAGACGAGTCATCTCACGGAGGACGGAGGGGTCGCGGTCCGACACGCTGCTGATTACGGCCGGTATTCCACAGGCCCATCGCGATAACAGGACCTCTTGCCGGGCCGGAAACGCCCCGCTTCGCTCGGGGATCAGGTGCCCATGCGGGTCGGTTTCCGGGTCTCCCAATTTCGCGGCGATCCGATCTTCCAGCTTCTCCGAGATGAAATGTTCCAGCCGCTCCGCCTCATCGTGAACTTCGTCCCAGGAATAGTCGAGGACATCATGGAGGAAACGCTCCAGCAGGCGGTGATGGCGAAGAACCTCCAAAGCGCGCATCCTCCCGGTTGCCGTCAAACGCACCCCGCGGTGCTTTTCGTATTTCACAAACGGCGGCTTTTGCGCCGCGAGCTTTTGGAGCATTCCCGTGACGGATGCGGCACGGATGCCGAGATGCCGGACGAGCGAGTTGCCAGTCACGCGTTGCTCTTCCGGTCCGGCCAGCTCCAGGATCGCTTTCAAATAGTCGTCCACCGATTCCGTGGTGTAGGGCCGATGTTTTCTAGGTTGCACTAAATCTGAGCATACCCTGGCCGGCGGCCGGCCGCAATTGGGCGTATTTGCTTGGTCGATCCTCGTTTGGGTGGTCCGCGGGTGGCTAAGTGCACCGTTTCATCAATACCCTCTAGTATTCCGCGAAGAACGCTCCCTCACGGTCGCGGCTCTGATGGGAGCCGCGCGCGTCAGCAAGCGTTCTGCTTGACGGGGGGCAGACGATATAGTTAAATTAGGTATGCCTAAATTATGGCGCCGCCAAGTGGCAGTCCCGATGCAGCTTCTGGCATGCCTGGGCCTGGTATTGGCGCTGTGTGTTCCGGGGATGGCGCAGGGCGAGACGACCAGCGCAATTGTCGGGGCGGTCACCGATCCTGCCGGAGCGGCGATCCCCGGCGCGACCGTGACTTTGACAAGCAGCGAGAATGGCCTGAAGCGATCCGTGAAAACAGACGACGGCGGGCGCTTCAGCTTTCCACAACTCAAGCCGGGAATGTACACGGTGAAGGTGGAAGCAGGGGGCTTTGAAGCACAGCAGAACAGCACCGTGCCGGCTGGTCTTGGGCAGAAGCAGACGGTCGATTTCAAGCTCAACATCGCACGGTCGAGCGAAAGCATCCTGGTGCAGGAAAATGCGGCTCTCATCAACCCGGAGAATCCCAACACCTCGACGACAGTGACCGCCCGCTCGATTGAAGACCTTCCCAATCCCGGTGGCGACATGACCTACCCGCTGCAGTTTGCCGCCGGCGCGCTGATCAACACCGCCGGCAGCGGCAACGACTTCGTCGGGGGCACGAATGGCTATGGCAACGTGCAATTCAACGGGCTGCCATCGCTTTCCAACGGGTATATCGTGGATGGACTGGAAACCAACGATCCGCTGACCAATCTGAACAGCGGGCTCTCGACCAACCTGGTGCTGGGATTGAATTCGATCGCCGAGGTGACGGTCAATACACTTTCCTACGCAGTCGATCAGGGCCGGTACGGCGCTTCTCAGGTCAACTACGTCACGAAATCCGGCACCAATCGGTTTCATGGAAACCTATACGAGCTTTGGAATGGCTCAAAGTTCAATGCCGCCGATTTCTTTACGAACTCGACCGTTGGAAACCACAAGCCGCGGTCCACGGTGAATCACTTCGGCGGGAGCCTGGGAGGCCCGATCATCAAGGAAAAGCTGTTCTTCTTCTTCGATTCCGAATGGGTTCGGATTGCGTTGCCGATCGTCACTGCCACGACCGTGCCAACGCCGGCATTTCAGGATTATGTGCTGGAGCAATTGCCGCGCGGTGGCGTGGACTCGATCACCGGATCGACCTATCAGCCGGCGCCCCAGCTTGTGCCGTTCTACCAGAAGCTCTTTGCGCTTTACGGCAATACGGCGGGGACACCGCTGGCGGTTCTGGGCTGTCCTTTCAATAGCGATGGGAGCGGCGCGGGCGGCAGCCCGGGCGCTCCTCCGAATGGAAACGGTTGCGCAAACCGGCAGAGCATCTCGCATTCCAGTGATGACGGCGAGCAGGTGCAGACGGCTCGCATCGATTACAACATGGACGCGCGGAACACTGCCTGGTTCCGGTTTCAGGCCGACACCGGACTGCAGGCTGCTTACACCGATCCGATCAATCCGCTGTTCAACGCTATTTCTCCACAACCCCTTTACTCATTCGCATCGGGTTATACGCACGTGTTCTCCGAGCGCCTGGTGAATTACTTCAATCCGGCGTTTTCGTGGTACGAGAGCCTGTTCGGGCCAACCGATCTTCAAAAGAGCCTGGCGGCGTTTCCCATCGTTCTCCAGGGCGGCGGCTCGAACGCGCCGTTCACCACGCTCGGAGGACTCGACAATACGTGGGTGCAGGGGCGGCGCGCCTCGCGTTTCTTTATCAACGACAATCTGGCCTGGGCGGCCGGCTCGCACGAACTCCAGTTCGGAACCAACAACCGGATCTTCCGCCTGAACGACTACGATTTCGGCGAGGGCGTGGTCCCGCTGGTCACCTACACGACCCTGCCGCAATTCATCCACGGTGTTGCATCGACGGCTTCGCAGACCTTTCCGCTGGCCGATTCGCAGCCATACAACTTTCTCAACCTGGATTTTTATGCGCAGGACACGTGGAAGGTCACGCGCACGTTGACCTGGACCTTCGGTGTCCGCGATACGTACAACTCAAATCCCCTGAATCCCCATAATGCCGTGGCGCGCCTGGCCGGGTCATTCGATTCCATTTTCCACGATGTGAATCAGCCGCTGAGCCAGGTCATCCGGACCGGGCAGGGGACAGTTTTCGCCGCTACGCCCGCCGCGATCCTACAGCCGAGAACCGCCCTAGCATGGCAGATGGCGCCACACACGGTGCTGCGCAGCGGCTTTGGCCTGTTCAGCGACATCCTGCCGGGCAGCGTGGTCGATACCGTGGGCACGAATCCTCCCTATTCAAAGACATTCCAGGGCGGATTGCTGGGCACGGCAGGGGGAGTGGCAATTGCTCCGGGAGTTCCGAACAGCGCGATCGATGCGATGGCGACGGCGAATCAGCTATTCAACTCGGGCTTCGCTCAAGGCCAGCTTTCCTGCGCTTCCAGTCGGGCGAATCCGACTTCCTGCCTGCCGCCGATTTCGATTACCGCGGTTCCGGACGGCAAGCTCCACGCGCCTTATTTCATGCAGTGGAGTTTCGCGGTGGAACACCAAATCGGCAACGCCTTCAATCTGCGGGCGCAGTATGTAGGCACGCGCGCGGTCAATCAGCCCTATGAGACGCAAGTGAACGGTTACCAGACGGCCTGCGAGGGCTGCTTCGCGCCGTTTCCGTACGGGCAGCCGAAAGACGCCCGCTTCGGCCCGGTGACGCAATTGAGCACCGGCGCGAACAGCCACTACAACGCTCTCCAGTTAACGGCCGACAAGGCGCTGGGGCACGGTATTCAGGTTCAGGCCAACTACACGTGGAGCCGTTGCATGGACACGGTCTCAAACGGCGGATTCCTGCCATTCGCCGCCGGAGCCATTCTTTCACCGTTGCCGGGTGAGCTTGGCCGCCAGTACGGTCCCTGCGATTACGACGTGCGGCAGAATTTCACAGCTCAATATGTTTACCAATTACCGATCCATGTCCGGAATCGCATTCTGGCCCGAGCGCTGAACGGATGGCAGCTCTCGGGCACCGTCTTTTGGCATAGCGGCTTGCCATTTTCGGTTTTGAGCGCGCCGTATTCCGCCAACGGAAACGGCATCGTGCAGGGCAGCGGCCCGCAGTATGCCAGCGCGGTCCCCGGCGTATCGCCATACGACCACAATCCGATCCCCGGCGTCACTCAGCCCGGAACCATGCAATGGCTCAACCCCGATGCGTTTGTTTCGGCCGTCGATCCGAGCACCGGGGCCTGTACCGGAGGCGACAGTCCGAAGGATTGCCAGTTCGGCAATCTCGGGCGGAACGCGTTACGCGGTCCCGATTTCTTCTGGGGCGACCTGTATCTCACCAAGTGGTTTCCATTAGCAGAGCGCGTGAAGCTGCGCATCGACGGCGAACTCTTCAACGTGCTGAATCATCCAAATTTTGGCCTTCCGGTTTTGGGTTATGCGGGAATTCCGGGCAAATCTTCCACCCAGACCGGATTCGGAGCGCTCAGCTATCCGACTTCACCCCCGACGGGACTGTTAGGCGTCGGATTGGGCGGCGACAGCTCGCCTCGCATGATCGCTTTTCAGGCCAGATTGGAATTCTGACGAGCCGGGCGCAAAAGTCGGTCGGAGAGTTAAAAGTGGAAAGAGATGGTCGCCGTCAGCGCGCGCGGCGACACGTAGTGCGTTCCGCTGAAGGTCGAGAGGAAATTGTACAACGCCTCGCGGTTCGTCAGGTTGGCCACCGCCAGCCGGGCGCTCCACTTGTAGCGCTCGCCATGAAAGAGGTTGTCGTCTCCGATCGCCATGTCGAAGAGATTCCGCGGCGCGATGCGTGGCGGATTGTGGTCGTCGTTTTCCGTCCCGGCCGCCGGAATCTTGAGCAAGGTCGAGCCATACTGCGACGCCGGGCACAGACCGTTGGGGCTGATCGGGGTGGTGACGGTCGCGTGCACGCTGCCGCAAAAGAGTCCGGCCTGAAACTGCTGATCGGGAGACAGTCTGGAAACGTCCACGATGGAATCGGTTCCATCGGGCCCATTGGCGCAATTGCCACCCGCGCATGGCACCGCCCCGGCCACCTGGCCGCTATCGTAGCGCCAGGTGAAGCCGAACCACGGCGCGTTCTTCCAGGGCTGGTATTGCAGGTGCGTGGTCTGGTTGAAGACTTCGTCGTGATCGATGCGGAATACCGTGCTGCCCTCCGGCGTGGAGCCGATCCCGCTCACCTGCGGCGTGAAGAAGCGCGCCGCCACGCTGGAGAAAACCACGAATGCCGAAAGGCCATGCCAGTTCGGCATGGTGGCCCGAACCGCATAGCCGGGAATCTTGGAATGGTCCCACTCGATGGGGAACGTGATCGGCGTGCTGCCGAAGACGCTGAAGTCGTAGGCCCTGTTGGTGTACTTCCAGATGTATTCGCCATCCACAGTGAGGTATTTTCCAAAAGCCTGTTGCAGCCCGGCGTGGAACTCATTGCGCGACCCCGGTGACAGCGGTGTGGTATTGCACGCTCCCAGGGTGGACATCAGCGCGTTGACCACCGGGTCGTTGCATCCCAGGCTCGAAAGCACCAGGTTCTCGTTGAATGGCGTTTCCATGGTCCGGGCATAGGAGAACCGCACCACCGTGTGGGTTGCCTTGATGTTGTACGCCGCGCCCAGCCGCGGCTCCAGTTGCGCGGATTTTGTGATGCCGTTGTAGCCATCCAGCCGCAGGCCCAAATTGAAGTTCCAGTTCTTCACCGTAATATTGTCCTGGAAGAACAGCGCCATCTCCCGGATGTCTCCATCGCCGTTAAAGGTGTAGGTGCCGCTGCTGGAACCGGGGCAGCCGTCCGAGCCCGGCAGGATGCCGATGCGGGTGAGGTCATAGCAGCCCAGCAGGGGCACGAATTTGGGATTCGGCGAGAGCGAGGCCGTGCAGTCAGCCGGATTCGTCAGCGACGCCAGCGTGTTGGGGCTACCGTCGGCGTTGAGGCAGACCGCGTTGAGCGTGGGATCGACGATGCCGAACGTGTCGTGCTCGCCCAGCAACGTACGATCGTAGGAGAAGCCCACCTTGATGTTATGAATGCCGGCCACATAGGAGAGATCGGCATGTCCCCCGACGTTGGTGAGCCGGCGGTCTTGCCCAACTGTCTCGCTCTGCAGATTTGGAGTGAAATCGGCGAACGGGTCGCGGGAGGGGTAATAGTTGAACTGATCCTGCCGCACGAATGCGCCCAGCGTGAAGAGCGTATGCGCGCCGAATAGATGCGTCCAGGTGGGAGCAATGTTAAACGTCCGGATCTTGGCGTGCTGATCCTGCGATCCCACCGGCAGGCCGTTGGGACCAAGGCCGCTATTGTCCACCACCACTCCCGCCCATGCCGTGGCGCCTTGCCCATCGAAGGAATTCGGCGACTGGAACCAGGACCGCGTGTAACTCAAGTTGAGATTGATGGTGTCGGCCTGCGAGGGCTTGACGTCGATCCGGTCGAACATGTTTGCCTGGTTCCCGCGATCGTGCATCACGGTCCATTCCGGACCATCCAGAAACCGGTCCGTGCCCATGCCGTTGGCGGAAATGAAATTGCCCCAAGACTTTCCGCCATACGCCAGGTTGAAGCCCGCGCTCTCCGTGCCGAACGCGCCATAGGACGTATCGATTTGGCCATGTGGCTTGTCTGCGCCCAGGCCGGAGCGCGTGGTCACCACAATCACCACGCTGGTCTTGTCGCCGTATTCGGCCGGCGGCGCGCCCTGGATCACTTCCATCGACTGCACCGAATCCAGCGGAATCTGGTTCGAGAAAACTTTGCTCTGCTGGTCGGTAATCTTCTGCCCGTCCACCGAGAACGAGTTGGATGCGTGATCGCCAAAGCCGTGGAACATGCCATCGGAATCCGCGCTGATGCCCGGCGCGGCCATGGTCACCAGCGAACTGAGCGACGAAGATTGACCCGACAGGGGCAGCTTGTCGAACAGGTCACGATCCATGTCGGTGTGGGCGATGGGATCGACTTCCAGCATAGCCTCGGCTTGGGCCGACACCGCTACGGTCTGGGCTTCCGTGCCGATCTGCAGGCTGAGTTTGAGTTCCACCGGAATCGGGGAACGCACATCGACATCGTGCCCGCCCGCCTGGAAACTGGGCGCCTTCGCGTTCACGTGATACGGGTTGAACGGAAGGTTATCGAACTCGAATCTGCCCTGGCTGTCCGTCATTGCGCTGCGGCTATAGTGCGACACGGGATTCTGGATATCCACCGCCGCGCCCACGATGGCCGCGCCCGACGGATCGAGGACCCAACCGCGAAGCGTCCCGGAAGTGCCGCTGCCCGATTGGGCTTGCATCCAACCGGCGAAAGCAAGTAGCAGCAGAGGCAGCGCGAACCCGGAGGGCAACGAGCGAGAGACCTTCATAATATGAAGTATCGAGTCGCGAACGGGGAGCGGCCTATTTGATTCGAACAGGCGGGCGTAATCGTGGCGGGAGCGGGCGGAATTTATCCATGAGCGGACCGATCGGGAGTGTCTACACAAGCCCGTGAGCGGCCGGATTTCATCGATGAGCGGATCGAGGGGGGAGTAATCCGCCAAAGCCCAACACCGCTGTGCGTACTATAGGGGAAGGGAACCGGATGCTAAATCCGCTGGTAGTTGAATTTAGCCCGGCCGTAGCAGAATTTGGCCCGATCATGACTTTTCCGTGCAACACCGCCAGCTTTCGCGGTACCTCCTTGATGATGCCTGCTCCGCCGCTCCGCACCCTGATCGTGGATGACGAGCCGGTGGCCCGCGAAGTGCTGCGTGACGAACTGGCGGCTCTCTCGGGCGTCGAGATTGTGGGTGAGGCAGCCAACGGCAACGACGCCCTGCGCGACATCGCCCGTCTGCAGCCCGATCTGGTCTTTCTGGATTTGCAGATGCCCCACATGGGCGGATTCGACGTCATCCGCGGTCTGCCCTCGGGCGTCCAACCGGTCATCATCATTGTCACGGCCTACGACCAGTACGCCATCCGCGCGTTCGAAGCCGGCGCTCTGGATTACCTGCTGAAACCGGTCAGCCGGGAACGCCTGGAAAAGGCCCTCGAGCGAGCCCGCGCGCTCCGCGCCCGTCCGCGCGATACGGCCGAATCCCTGGCTCGCCTTAGCGAAGTGCCCGAGCCGCCGCCCACCGCCCGCGGCCGCAAGGTGGTGGGCCGCGCCGGCCAGGAGTACTTCCTGCTCGACCTGGATGACGTGCTGGCCTTTCAGGCCGAGCGCGAGATCGTCTGGATCATCACCGCCCGCCAGCGTTTCATGGCCACTCAAACGCTCCGCGCCATCGACGAACGGCTGCGCGGTTCGGTTTTTCACCGCGTGCACCGCAGTGCGCTCATCAACGTCAACCACGTCCGCAAAATGACCCCGCTCAGCAGCCAGCGCTGGCTGCTGACGCTTTCCAACGCCCAGGAGTTTATCGTCAGCAAGCGCCTGGCCCGCAACGTCCGGCAGATGCTGCAGTGGTGAAGCCAGCTAGAAGTGGAATCCGATGGTCGCCGTCAGCGCGCGCGGGGTGACGTAATGCGTCCCGCTGAAGGTCGAAAGGAAGTTGTAGAGTGCTTCCTTGTTGGCCAGGTTGACGGCCGACAGGCGAAGGCTCCACTTGTGCTTTTCACCATGGAAGAGGTTGTCGATTCCCACTGCCGCGTCGAACAGGCTGCGCGGAGCGATGCGAGGCGGGTTGTGGTCGTCGTTCTCGGCGCCGGCAGATGGAATCTTGATGAACTTCGATCCGTACTGCGACGCGGGGCACAACCCGCTGGCGCTAATCGGCGTGGTGGGAGTCGCATATGTGGCGCCGCAGAAGAGTCCCGCCTGGAACTGTTGATCGGGCGTGGTGCCGGATACATCCACAATGGTATCGGTTCCGTTGGGGCCATTGGCGCAATTGCCTCCCGCGCAGGGCACCGGACCAGC
This sequence comes from Bryobacteraceae bacterium, assembly GCA_049511275.1. Lineage (GTDB taxonomy): Bacteria > Acidobacteriota > Terriglobia > Bryobacterales > Bryobacteraceae > PALSA-129. The sequence continues at coordinate 8,530 of JBEKYE010000007.1, read as the reverse complement.
TACCAGGCCGCTATCGTAGCGCCAGTTGAAGCCGAACCACGGTCCGTTTTTCCAGGGCTGGTATGCCACGTGAGTGGTCTGGTTGAACTTCTCGTCGTGGTCGATGCGGAACACCTGGCTGCCGCCCGGTGTGGCGCCGATTCCGCTGACCTGTGGCGTGAAGAACCGCGCTGCTACAGAGGACATCACGATGAACGCCGACAGACCGTGGAAGTTCGGCATGCTGCCGCGGATGGCGTATCCGGGGATCTTGGAGCTACTCCATTCGATTGGGAAGGTGATCGGCGTATCCCCCAGCACGCTGAAATCGTACGCTTTGTGCGTGTACTTCCAGATGTACTCGGCGTCCACCACGAAGAAGCGCCCGAAGGCCTGCTGGAAGCCGGCGTGGAATTCGTTGCGCCAGCCCGGGGTGAGCGGCGTCGTGGTTACGCACGGACTGATGGTGCTCGACATGATTGCATTGATCACGGCGTCATTGCATCCCAGGCTGGAAAGAACCAGATTTTCGTTGAATGGTGTCTCCAGCGTGCGGGCATAAGAAATGCGGAGCACGGTATTGGAGGGTTTGATGTTGTACGCGATACCAAGCCTTGGCTCAATCTGGTTGGCTGTGACGATGGCGTCGTAATAATCGAAGCGCACGCCCAGGTTGAAGCTCCACGGTCCCTTGGTTATGGTGTCCTGGGCAAACAGCGCCAGTTCCCGGATATTGGCGTGGCCCCGATAGTTGTAGGGGCTGCTGGTGGAATTGGGGCAGCCGTCGGAGGCGGGCAGCGTACCGGTCCGTGTCAGGTCGTAGCAGCCGAGAAGGGGCGTAAAGTTGGGGTTCGCCGTGAGCAGGCCGGTGCATCCCGCCGGATTCGTCAGCGACGCTCCCGTGTAAGGACTTCCATCCGGATTCAGGCATGGAGCATTGAGTGTTGGATCGACGATCCCGATGTTGTCTTTTTCCGTGAGGATCGTGTCCATGTAGTTGACTCCAATCTTCAGGTTGTGCACGCCCGAGGAGTACGATACGTTGGCGCGCATCCCGAGATTGGTCAGCGTGCGATTCTGGCCCACGGTCTGGAGTTGAAGATCGGGTGTCAGGTCGGCAAACGGGTCACGACTCGGATAATAGTTATATTGATCCTGGCGGACGAAGCCTCCGAACGTGAATACGGTGTGGGCGCCGGCCAAGCGCGTCCAGGTGGGCGCAAGGTTGATGGTCTGGATTTTGGAACGCTGATCCTGGGAGCCAACCATCTGGCCGTTGGGGCCGATACCGCCGTTGTCCACCACCAGTCCGTTCCAGGCGGTCGAGTTCTGGGCGTCATATGAGTTGGGCGTCTGGAACCAGGAACGTGTATACTCCACGTTCACGTTGATGGTGTCCGCCTGGGAAGGCTTGAAGTCGATGCGATCAAACGCGTTCTGTTCGTTGCCGTGATCGTGCATGACGGCGAATTCCGGCCCATCCAGAAACCGGTTGGTGTGCATGCCATTCATGGAGATAAAGTTGCCCCAGGTCTTGCCGCCATTCAACAGATCGAATCCATCGTTGGTGGTGCCGAAAGAGCCGTAAGAAGCCGTGAAGTCGCCGCGCGGCTTCGTCGCTCCCAAGCCCGACCGCGTGGTTACCACGATCACGACGCTGGTCTTGTCTCCATATTCGGCGGGGGGCGCACCCTCGATCACTTCCATAGACTCGACCGCGTCCACGGGAATCTGGTTCGAGAAAACTTTGCTTTGCTGGTCGGTGATGGGCTGACCGTCCAGGGAAAACGAGTTGGAAGCGTGATCTCCCAGACCGTGGAACAGGCCGTTGGAATCGGCCGAAATTCCGGGCGTAGCCAGCGTCACCAGGGAACTCAGCGACGAGGACTGGCTCTCCAGGGGAAGCTGATCGAACAGCGCGCGGTCGATGTCGGTGTGAGTGGTGGAGACGGTTTCGAGCAAATCTCCGGCCGCCGCCACTTCCACTGTGGTCGTCGACGTGCCGAGTTGCAGGCCGACCTTCACGTCGAGAGGCACCGAAGTTCTCACGTTGACGTCCTGCACGTTCACCTGGAACCCAGGCGCTGAGACGGTCAAATGGTAGTTGTTAAATGGAATATTGTCCAACTCGAATTTTCCCTGGGCGCCGGTGATTGCCTTTTCATCGTAGTGGGAAACGGGATTCACAATCTCTACCACCGCGCCCACGACGACCGCACCCGATGGGTCCAGAACAGAACCGTGGATGGTTCCTGAGTTGCCGCTGGTGGATTGCGCGTAACTCAACGCACCGAAGCACAACAGCAGGGACACGCAAAAAGCGAGAGTTTTCTCCATGGCATCCAGTATCGGGAGGCAGGCGCCCGAAGCCTGAGTCATTTCTCACAAGCGGGCTGAAATCCGCCTGGAGCAGGCTGAAAAACGGCACGCGCGGCCTTGTTGGCCGCGTGTCGCCCTGCCGTCCGGTGAGCCGGCCGCAGCCCGCTGCTCGCGGCCATCATACACGTTGCCTCGGAGATGACTTTCATTCTGAACTCCGCCCGCCTGGTTCCCCGAGCGTCTCTGCGCGTGCCATAAGAAGAGACGGCGCTCCGCTGGTTGCGGGATTCCGCCCGCCACGAGGCCGCCTATGCCCGTCCATGACTTTTTCGTGCGATACCGCCGGCTTTCGCGATAACTCATTGATGATGGTTCCCGCAATGCGCACCCTGCTGGTCGACGATGAACCCGTGGCCCGCCAGGTGCTGCGCGACGAACTCGCGGCTTTCTCCGGCGTCGAGATTGTGGGTGAGGCGGCCAACGGCAGCGACGCCCTGCGCGACATCGCGTGTCTTCAACCCGATCTGGTCTTTCTGGATTTGCAGATGCCCCAAATCGGCGGATTCGACGTCATCCGCAGTCTGCCCCCCGGCGCCCTGCCGATAGTCATCATTGTCACCGCCTACGACCAGTACGCCATCCGCGCCTTCGAAGCCGGCGCTCTGGATTACCTGCTCAAGCCGGTCAGCCGGGAACGCCTGGAAAAGGCCCTCGAGCGCGCCCGCGCACTCCGCGCCCGACCGCGCGACACCGCCGAATCCCTGGCCCGCCTGATCGAAGTGCCGGAACCGCGTCCCGCGGCGCGCGGCCGTAAGGTAGTGGGCCGCGCCGGCCAGGAGTACTTCCTGCTCGATCTGGATGACGTGCTGGCCTTTCAGGCCGAGCGCGAAATCGTCTGGATCATCACCGCCCGCCAGCGCTACATGGCCACCCAGAAGCTCCGCGCGATTGACCAGCGCCTGCACGGTTCGGACTTTCAGCGCGTCCACCGCAGCGCGCTCGTCAACGTCAACCACGTCCGCAAAATGACGCCGCTCAGCAGCCAGCGCTGGCTGCTGACACTTTCCAACGCCCAGGAATTTATCGTCAGCAAGCGCCTGGCCCGCAACGTCCGGCAGATGTTGCAGTGGTGAAGCTAGCGCTTCTTCGCCGCTTCCACCGCCTGCCGCGCGATCGCCAGGCTCATGGTGCAGGAAGTGTGACGGTTGCGGCAACTGGCAATCGTCCGCAGGCAATCGCACGGACAATGCCGCTTATTGAGCAGCTTCAGCACCTCCTCTTTTTCGGCCGGCTGAAGACCGCTCAGGTCCACGCCCGGCAGTTCCGTATAGTATTGGTCGGCCTCCGCGGGCGCGGTGTCGTGCCACACGGTGGATTGCAGAACCAGGCAACTGGCCCCCAGCACCAACGCCACGCTGAGCGTCACCCGGATGGCTGCGGCGCGGCTGATCCGCGGCAGCCGATTCTTCCTCCGCATAACCCGCCAAGTATGCGCGCTGCCTGCCGGCGTCCCAACGCTTTTCTCACCACCGGCCGCCATAAGTCCACGAGCGGGCGCTTCGCCGCGGTGTGCGGGCAAACGGCGCGCCGTGGCGCGACAATGGTCTCCAGACGCGCCGCCGCGCTTTGACCATGCTCGGACTCAACCAGCCGCTGCTCATCAACATTCTGGGCCACGCCGCCGGTGCGCTGATCTTCGCCATTTTTCTCTTTCTGCTGTTCAGCGGGCGCGGCTGGTCCGGTCTGCGCGGCCGCTATCTCTCCGGCCTGGCGGCGGGTTTAGCGCTGGTCTGGAACCTTGGCTCGCTGGTGGTCCTGGTCTGTCCCAACCTTCCGCCCCTGGCCCTCAACCTGGTGATCGCTGTCAGCTTCTCCGCGCTCAGCCTGCTGCCGGCGGTGCTGCTGCACGTCTCAGTGAAAGACACCCGCCCGGTGCTGGTGGCGTTTGGCTATGCGCTCAGCGCGGTCGCCGTGGGCATGCACTTCTGGGAGATTCGCGGCAACGGCCCGGCGCTCCACCAGGCCGCGCTGCTGCTGATCACCATCGGTTTCCTGCTGCTCACCGCGGTGGCGGTGGCCGATGCGGCGTTTTCGCGTGGCGGCCACCGGCGGCCGGGCGGCGCGCGCATTGCCGCGTCCATGTGCCTGGCGCTGTTCGCCATGTCGTTCGTCCACTTCGGATCGGGCCATGCGGGGCTGGCCTGGTCGAGCGAACTCATCGTCCACCACGCCGGCATTCCGCTGGCCTTGTTTGTGCTCTTGCAGGATTACCGCTTCGTCCTGCTGGACGCCTTCGTGCGTTTTCTGGCCAACGCGCTGCTGGCCGGCGTGCTCACCTGGCTGGTGATTGAGGCCGCCTTCCGCCTGGTGCTGGTGGAACGAGCCTCGCCCGCGCCGCTGCCCGAAGCCTTGCTGCTGATCAGCGTCTGCCTCTTCCTGATCTTCTTCGCCTGGCTGCGCAATCGCGTGCAGGCATGGCTCACCCACGCGGTGTTTCGCCAGGACACCGTCTCGCACCTCGCTGCGCGCCTCAAAGATTCGCCGGCTTTCTCGAGCGAGGAGCAATACCTCGATTGGGCCGTTTCCACCATGGCCGCCGCCGTCAGGACCAAGGACTCCGCCGCCATCGGCCAGTCCGAAGCAGACCCTGCCGTGGCTCTGCATGCCCCCGTGATCGCCGCCAGCCTGCCCGCCGTGAGTTCCGCCGCGCAGTGGAATTGGGCCGAAGCCGTCGTGCCGGTGCGATTGGGGCAGGGCAATTCCAGGCTCATCCTCCTGGGCCGGCGCCAGGGCGGCCAGCGCTACCTGGGTGAGGATCTCGACGCCCTGGCCATCGCCGCCGCCGAGATTTCCGAACAGGTCGAGAGCTTGCGCCGCCAGGAAATGAACCGCCTGGTGAGCCAGGCCGAGCTGCGCGCCCTGCAATCGCAGATGAATCCCCACTTCCTCTTTAACGCGCTGAACACGCTTTATGGCACCATCCCCCGCGAATCCACCGCCGCGCGCCGCATGGTCCTGAACCTGGCGGACATTTTCCGCTACTTCCTCCAGTCCGACAAGACGTTTGTCCCGCTCGCCGAGGAAATGCAGATTGTGCGCGCGTACCTCGAAGTCGAACAGGGCCGCCTCGGCGACCGCCTCACGGTCGAAATCCACGTCGAGGACGCCGCGCTGCCGGTGGTCATCCCGGTGCTCTCGATTCAGCCTCTGGTTGAGAACGCCATCAAGCACGGGGTGGCGCAGCGCACCGACCCCGGCTATATCCGCATCCGCGCCACGCTGCAGAATGGCGATTTGCGCGTCACCGTGGAAAACAGCGCCGCGCCCGCCACGCCCAGCCGCATCGCCGACGCCCCCGGCGCCGGCGTCGGCCTGCAAAATGTCCGCCGCCGCCTGGAAATCTGTTATGGCTCCGCCTCCGGCTTGCGGCTATCCTTCGGAGCTCAGACCACCACTGCCGAGCTTTCGGTACCGGTGCCGGCGGGCGCGCCGGTGCGATAGCCGGGCTGAAAATGAGAGCGGCGCGAAGGGCAAAACGGGTACCGCTATCCAATTCCAAAGGCCGGAATTGGCAGCAGTCCCCGTTTTGCGGCGTGGCGTGCTCCCGGGGCGGGTTCCTTTCTCACAACCCCTGTTAGAATGGCTCCATGGCGGATCAAGACACCGGCGCCAAGCCGGCCGAGACCTTCGAAACTTCCCTCGACGAGCTCGAAAAAGTCGTCAGGGAGCTCGAAGCCGGCGACCTCTCGCTGGAGCGCTCCCTCCAGCTCTTCGAGCGCGGTGTGAGCCTCAGCGACGCTTGCCGCAAGCAACTCGAAGAAGCTGAAACGCGCGTCGAAATGCTGATCCGCAAAGAGGGCAAGATCGCCGCCGAGCCGTTCAGCCCCGATAAGTCCGAGAACGCATGAACCTGCGCGACTACCTCGCCCAGCAACAAAAACTGGTCGATGGCGAACTCGACCGCCTGGTCCCGCCGGAGACCACGCCGCCCGCAACCATCCACCGCGCCATGCGCTACAGCCTCTTCGCCGGCGGCAAGCGCATCCGTCCCATCCTTTGTATGGAAGCCGCGCGCGCCGTTTCGCCCGCCGTCGCCGGTGTGGCCGCCTGCGCCTGCTCGCTCGAGCTCATCCATACCTACTCGTTGATCCACGACGATCTGCCCGCCCTCGATAACGACGACTACCGCCGCGGCAAGCTCACCAACCACAAAGTTTTTGGCGACGCCATGGCCATCCTGGCCGGCGACGCCCTGCTCACCATCGCCTTCCAGGTGCTCGCCCAGCTCGCCATCTCCGACGACCGCAAGACCCGCCTCATCGCCGAGCTCTCCACCGCCTCCGGCACCGTTGGCGGCATGATCGGCGGACAGGTGGCCGATCTCGAAGGCGAAGGCAAGCCTCCCGACGCCCAACTCCTCGAAACCATTCACCGCTCGAAGACCGGCGCCCTGCTGCGCGCCAGCCTGCGCATGGGCGCCATTTACGCTTCCGCCTCCGATGAGCAATACGCCGCGCTTTCCTGCTACGGCGAGCACATCGGCCTGGCGTTCCAGATTGTGGACGACATTCTGGACGTCGAAGAATCTTCCGAAGCCCTCGGCAAAACCGCCGGCAAGGACGCCGCGCAGCACAAGATCACTTTCCCCGCCGTCTATGGGCTGGAAGATTCCCGCCGCATGGCTGTGGAGGAATGCGCGCGTGCTCACCAGGTCCTCGAGCTCTTCGGCGACCGCGCCACGCGGCTCCACGAACTGGCCGACCTGATCGTCCAGCGAAAGTCATGAGTATGGTGTCTGCGGGTAGGCGACGCCGAACCCGTTGACGAAAGAGCAAGTGCTACCCTACACTGAAAGCGAAATCGAGCCTGATTCGTAATCATGGCCATGAAGACCTACAGCTTTAGAGTCGTGGTGGAACCGGACGAGGATGCCCAGGGCAACCCCGCGTGGCACGCCTACTGCCCGGCGTTGGAACGACAGGGGGCGGCTACCTCGGGCAGAACCGAAGCGGAGGCGATCAGAAACATCAACGAAGTGGTCCAGTTAGTGGTGGGCAGTATGATGGAACACGGGGAGTTTCTGCCTGATCAGTCCACTGATGACGTTGAGGTGATGGTGGACGCCCCGCGTATCACGGTTACTGTCTGATTTATGGACTATGCGCAACTGCGCAATCTGAGTGCCCGTGAAATCATTTCGGCTTTGATCCGCGATGGATTCTCCTTCGACCGTGGGGCAGGCTCTCATCAAATCTATTATCATCCGGACGGGCGCAGGGTTACCGTCACTTTTCATGCCCCGAACGACACCTTCACCCGCAAAACACTGAAGAGTATGCTTGAGGTGCAAGCATGCTGGACGGAGGAAGATCTACGGCGCCTCAAGCTCAGGCGATAAAGTTGATGGGCGCATGAAGCTCCGCCTCGACCGTCTCCTCGTCTCCCGCGGCCTTGTCGAATCCCGCGAAAAAGCCCAGGCCCTCATCATGGCCGGGGAAGTACTGGTCGGCGGCCAGAAAGCCTCCAAGCCCGGCCAGCCCGTCGCCGAAGATGCTACCGTCGAAGTCCTCGCCCGGCCGCCCTATGTCGGCCGCGGCGGACTGAAGCTCGCCGCCGCGCTCGCACACTTCGCCATCGACGTCGCCGGCAAGACCTGTCTCGACATCGGCGCTTCCACCGGCGGCTTCACCGACGCCCTGCTCCAGGCCGGCGCCGCGCGGGTACATGCCGTCGATGTCGGCGCCGGGCAGCTCGCCTGGCAGCTCCGCACCGATCCCCGCGTCGCGCTCCACGAAGGCATCAACGCCCGCCGGCTCCAGTTCGACGACATCGGCGAGCCCGTCGACTTCCTGTGCTGCGACGTCAGCTTCATTTCCGTCACCCTCATCCTTCCCGCCGCCGTCCCTCTGTTACGCCCCGCCGGGCAAATGGTTATACTGATCAAACCGCAGTTCGAGGTCGGCAAGGGCCAGGTCGGCAAGGGCGGCATCGTTCGGGAGCCGCAACTCCACCAGGCCGCTTGCGAACGCGTCACCCAAGCCGTGCGGGAATTTGGATTCCAAACCGGTATCATGGCCAGCCCCATCCTGGGCGCCGAAGGGAACCAGGAGTTTCTCCTCTATGCCCATCATTAAGACCGTGGGAGTCATCTCCAAGCCGAACGCCCCAGCCGCCGTCGAGCTGGCGCCCAAGCTGCTCGAATGGCTGCGCGCGCGCGGCATCGACGCCCGCA
>JBEKYE010000006.1:0-29549 GCA_049511275.1 Bryobacteraceae bacterium | reverse complement strand
GGCCTTCACCGACCCCATCGTGGCGATTGAAGCCGACCGGGAACGCGAGGTTCTCGGTAAAAGCCGCGCCCTGACCCAGGGTCACCGCTGGCGCATTTTCCTGGCGCTGCTGCCGCTCTGGGCAGCCGAACTGGTGGTGACGCTGGCGGTCTTCAACGCTCTCCAGCGGCACACAGATTCGCGCCTCCTGATCGCGCTGGTAGACAGCCTGCTCTCGGTCGGCGGCCAATGGAGCACGGTGATGGTGCTGCTGATGTATCTGGGGCTGCGCGCACCGGAGAAAGAACCGATCACGCCCGCCAACGCGCAGCGCCCCAACAAGCGCCTGCGCCGCGCCGCTTGACGGCTATCCCCGCTCCACCAGATTCAGCAGTTTCTCCTGCACCGCCTCGCCGGTGGGGGAATCCGGAGTAATCACCAGGATGGTGTCGTCGCCCGCAATCGTGCCGAGCACTTCCGGCCAGCCCTCGTTGTCGAGCGCCACCGCCACCGAATTGGCGTGGCCCGGCGACGTCTTGAGCACTACCAGGTTCTGGGCGCGCAGCACGTCCTTCAGGAACTCCGTCGCCAGCAGCGCAAAGGCCGGCCCGGTTTCTTCCGGCGCCATCTCCTGGTAGCCGTCGCGCGTCTTCACCAGGCGCAGGTCGCGGATGTCCCGCGACAGCGTCACCTGGGTGGCCGCGATGTCCTGCGCCTTCAACTCCAGCGCGAGCTCTTCCTGCGTGGAGATCCGTTTGCTCCGGATCAGCTTCAGAATCTGGCCTTGACGATAAGCCTTGGTCATAAAATTAGTTGCCCCAGTACCTGCTTGGCGCGCTCCAACGCCTGTGCCACCGACCGGGGTCCGGTGCCTCCGGGAATCTCGCGAGTGCCGATCCCCTTCTCCGCATTCAGCAGCTCCGCGAACTCGCCCGTGAACTCCGGCGCGAAGCGGCGCATCTCTTCCGCCGTCCAATCCGATGGCTTCTTCCCCGTGCGCATGCTATCCAAAACGAAGCGGCCCACAATCTGGTGCGCCTGGTGAAAGGGCGTTCCGGCGCGCGCCAGCGCTTCCGCCAGGTCCGTCGCCACCACCCAGCTTTCGGCCGCGGCCGCCGCCGGTTTGGCCGGGTTGAGGCGGGTCGATTCGATCACCGCGGACATCATGAGGAGCGATCCGTTCAACTGGTCGGCGGCGTCGAACAGCGGAACCTTGTCCTCCTGCATATCGCGATTGTATGTCATCGGCAGGCCCTTCATGGTCACCAGCAGCGAGGTGAGGCAGCCGATCACGCGTCCGCTCTTGCCGCGAATCAGCTCGAGCGAATCGGGGTTCTTCTTCTGCGGCATCAGGCTCGACCCGCTGGTCACGCCATCGCCCAATTCCAGCCATGCAAACTCCTCGCTGGAATAGAGAATCCAATCCTCGGCCAGGCGGCTCAGATGGATCATCGTGACGCTCGACGCGTAGAGGAAGTCCAGGGCGAAATCGCGGTCGCCGGCAACGTCCATGCTGTTGCGGGTGATGCCTTCGAACCCGAGGTCTTGGGCGATGGCTTCGCGGTCAAACGGAAACCCGCTCCCGGCCAGCGCGCCCGAACCCAGCGGCAGCAGGTTGGTGCTCCGTTTGGCCGCGGCGAAGCGTTCCCAATCGCGCAGGAACATTTCGAAGTAAGCCAGCAGGTAGTGCGGCCACAGCACCGCCTGGGCGCGGCGCATGTGGGTGTACCCGGGAACGATCGCCGTGGAATTGGCCTGGGCGTGATCGAGCAGCCTCCCCATCACCGCGCACAACGAGGCCTGCATGTCGGCGCATTCTTCGCGCAGCCACAGCCGCATATCGAGCGAAACCTGCTCGTTGCGGCTGCGCCCGGTGTGGATCTTGTCGGCTACCGCGCCGGCTTTCTGCCTGAGCTTGCGAATCACCAGCGTGTGAACGTCTTCATCGGTGGCGCCTTCGTAGAACGCCGGCGACGCCGCCTCGGAGCGAATCTCGTCGAACGCCGCGACGATCCGCCCGCGCTCCTCGGCCGTCAGGATGCCGACGCGCTCCAGCGCCCGCGCGAAAGCCTGCGAGCCGCGGATATCGGCATCGATCAGCCGCCGGTCGAAATCGAGCGATCCCGAGAACCGCTCGAAGACCTCCGACGCTCCCGCTTCAAACCTGCCGCCCCAGAGTTTCATTTCTTCCGGGCGGCGAGCGCCCGCACCTTGATTGGCAGGCCGATCAGGTTGATGAAGCCCAGCGCATCCTTCTGGTCGTACGCCGCGCCCATGGTGAAGCTGGCGATATCCAGCGAATAGAGCGAATTCGGCGATTTCCGGCTGAGCGGCGTCAGGTTGCCCTTGTAGAGTTGCAGCTTGATTTCGCCCGTCGACGGCTCGCAGACCTTCTCAAAGAAGGCGTCCAGCGCTTCTCGCAAGGGCGTAAACCAGAGCCCGTTGTAAACCAGCTCGGCGTATTCCAGCGCCCTCTGCTGCTTGTAGTGCAGGGTGCTCTTGTCGAGCGTTAGCGCTTCCAGCTCGCGGACGGCGAACATGATCAGCTCGCCGCCCGGGGTCTCGTAACAGCCGCGCGATTTCATGCCGACGAAGCGGTTCTCCACCAGGTCGATGCGGCCGATGCCGTGCTCCGCGCCGATCTTATTGAGCGTCTCGAGCAGTTCGAAGGCCTTCATCTTCCTGCCGTCGACGGAAACCGGCACGCCTTTTTCGAACCCGATGGTGACTTCGCCGGGCTTGTCGGGCGCTTCAGCCGGGCTCCTGGTGAGCATCCAGATTTCATCCGGCGCCGCGTTGGCCGGGTCTTCCAGCGCCCCGCCTTCGTGCGAGATGTGCCAGATGTTGCGGTCGCGGCTGTAAATCTTGGTGGTGGTCGCCGAAATCGGGATGTTGCGCTCGCGCGCGTACTCGATGGCATCCTCGCGCGAGACGATCTTCCATTCCCTCCACGGAGCGATCACCTGCAGCTCCGGCGCCAGGGCTTTGTAAGTCAGCTCGAACCGAACCTGGTCGTTGCCCTTGCCGGTGCAGCCGTGCGCCACCGCATCGCAACCCGTGGCCAGCGCCACTTCCACCTGCTTCTTGGCCAGCAGCGGCCGCGCGATGGAAGTGCCCAGCAGGTACTTGTGTTCGTAGACCCCGCCGGAGCGCACCAGCTTCCACAGGTACTGCGAGACGAACTCCTCCCGCAGGTCTTCGATATAGACTTCGGAGGCGCCGGTCTTGCGGGCCTTTTCTTCGAGGCCCGAAAGTTCGTCGCCGCCCTGCCCGATATCGCCGCACACGGCCACGACTTCGCAGCCGTAATTCTCCTTGAGCCACGGAATGATGACAGAGGTATCCAACCCGCCCGAATAGGCGAGCGCAACTTTCTTCGGTTTATGCATAAATCTTTGATGACTGGCTGCCGCAACCGCTCCCTCACGGTCGCGGCTCGCAAGATTACGTTAGCATCATCAGCAGCAGCGCCTTCTGCGCATGCAGCCGGTTTTCCGCCTGCTGAAATACCGCGCTCCTATCCGACTCCATCACCGAATCGGTGACTTCCTCGCCGCGCTTGGCCGGCAGGCAGTGCAGAAAAATAGCGTCGGGCCGCGCCTGCGCCAGCAGTTCGTCATTGACCTGATAGAGATGGAAGGCCGTTCTGCGCTCCACCGCTTCCTGTTCCTGCCCCATGCTGGCCCAAACATCGGTATAGACGGCGTGCGCGCCATGGAGCGCCTCGGCCGCATGGTGCGTGATGGTGATCGACGCCTTGGAAACCGCCGCGAGGCCCTCGGCCTGCGCCACGATATCGGGATCGGGCAGATACCCGGTCGGACAGCCCAGCGCGAAATCCATTCCCAGCCGCACGGCCGTGAGCATCAGCGATTGCGCCACGTTGTTCCCGTCGCCGATGAAGGCCAGCTTCAACCCTTCGAGCCGCCCGAAGCGTTCGCGGATGGTGAGCACGTCGGCCAGGGCCTGGCAGGGATGGAACGCATCCGAGAGCGCGTTGATCACCGGAACGGAGGACCACTGCGCCAGCGCCTCCACGGTGCTCTGCGCAAACACGCGGGCCACAATTCCGTTAACCCAGCGGTCGAGGTTCCGCGCCACGTCCTTCAGCGGCTCGCGGACTCCGATGGGCCCTTCGCAAAACACCGATGCCCCGCCCATTTGCGAAATGGCCAGCTCGAACGTCAGCTTGGTCCGCAGCGACGGCTTTTCGAAGAGCATCCCGATGGATTTGCCACCCATGGCGCTTGCATAATTCTTCGGCGCGCGTTTGACTTCGCCGGCCAGGTCGAGCAGGTAACCCAGCTCGTCATTGGTGAGATCGAGGTCACAAAGCAAATCGGAACCGGCGGCCTTGAGGATACTGTCAGGTTGGAACGTCCCGGCCACGGCATTCACCTCGACTGAATGTTTATTCATCAAATTGAATAATTACACATGTGGTGAGGAAGAGTCAAGAGCCGCCGCTGGGCGAATTCGTTCGCGATGCGAGTGTCCGAACATCGGTTTGGGTTCGTTTGGCACCTTTGAGGGTGGGTACCTGGCGTTCAAGGAAAGAAAGCGTCGGATGCGGTGGCAGGCCTGGCTGGATGGAGCGAAAACGGGTCCGTTGGGAGATGGAGATTTGCTTTGATTGCTTGCAGTTGGCCCGAGAAATGGGTTCGTTTGGTGATTTTGTCTTGTGGGCGAAGGCGGCCCGGGTTGACCTAGACTTTGCGGATCGGCAGGTGATGGGTACCCGAGGCGCCACCGCGTGGGGAATTGGGTTCGTTTGGTGTTTCCGGGTGCGCCGGCGGATGCAGCCTAGCCGGGTGAGGCCGACGAATGTGCAGGGAGAATGGTGCATGATGTCCTTCCGCTTTGAGGATGGCACAGGAGCCGGACGGGTTGGGGTCAATCCAGATAAGGTAGGCTGAAACAAAAGGAAATATTCCGAGTGAATTCTCGAACTGAGCAAACTGGGGATTTCGGATTTCGGGAATTTCGGGGGATTTCGGCCGGCTGGCTCAGTTCTGGGGAATACGCCCATTCTTCAGAGCCTCGACTTTTCGGTTCAGTTCCGCCGCCTTCTGAGGGTCGCTCCTTCTTGCGAGCTGGTAGCATCCCTCCGCATAGGCTTTCGCATACAAGTGAAATTCACTGAGAGGCACCGGAGGCTTCGAGCCCCAGTCGCACAGCTTCTGGTAAACCTGGAGCGCGCTAGCAGCGTTCCCCCAACGGCGGTCATACTCGCCTTCATAGACGTGGGCGAGCGGGATGCAGGCCAGAGCATCCCCACCATCGCAGCCCCTTCGCAGAAGCTGCTCGGCCGTTTCTGGTCCATTTCTCTTGAAAGCCTCCTCCCACCTCACCGTGTTCGTGCCGGACACGAACCAGTTGGCATCCGTGGCGCTGACCGCGCGACCTACGACATTCCGGAGCCGGCCACATTCGGGCTGATCCTTGCGGGTCTGCCGGTGGCGTGGTGGCTGAAGCGGAAGCGCTCATAGTTCTGCCTTCGTTTGGGCCCGAAATGCCCCGGAAATCAACGAGTGATTCTCAAAAGCGGACACTCACGCTTGTACTTGATCCCGGGACGGTTAGTAGTTTCAGTTACTTGCCTAGTCCATCGAACGGACCTCCGCATGCACCGCTGACAGCAGATGCTCACTCTCCTGAGGGATTTGCGCTACTCGCTGCGCTCCTTGCGCAAGATGCCCGGCTTCACTATCGTGGCGTTGCTGGTCCTCGCGCTCGGCATCGGAGCGAACACCGCCATCTTCAGCGTCGTCAATTCGGTGCTGCTGCGTCCATTGCCGTATCCCGGCGCCGATCGCCTCGCGATGATCTGGGAGACGGACTTGAAGGACGGTATCAAGAGCGAAGGGCCATCGGCGCCGAATTTCCTCGACTGGAAGGAACAGAGTCAGTCCTTCGAGGACATGGCGCTACTCGAAGTCGGCACGGGCACGGTAACCGGCCAGGGCGAGCCAGAGCAGGTAACCGGCCTGCGCGTCACCACGAATTTCCTGTCGATGCTGGGTGCTCGGACCATTGTCGGGCGCGACTTTACGGCGGCTGAAGGCGAAGGTCAAGCGCGCTACCCGGTGGCTGTGCTCACGAATGGGTATTGGCAGCGCCGGTTTGGATCGGATCCGCGCGTCATTGGAAAGACCTTTGTCATGAATAGCGAGCCGTACACCGTGATTGGCGTGCTTGCTCCGGATTTCTGGCAGCCGCTGCCCGCCGACCTTTATGTGCCGTGGCCGGTCGCGCAACTGCGCGCCAAAGACCGCGTGGACCACGCGTTTGGTGTCATCGCCCGCGTGAAGCCGGGCGTCACGATCGCTGGTGCGCAAGCCGAGTTGAGCACCATCGCGCGCCGCATTGATGCACAGACGCTCAGGCTGGCAGGCTGGGATGTGGCCGTGGTTGGCATGCAGCAGGCGCTTTTCGAATATATTCGTCCAGCCTTGCTGTTGCTCCTGGGAGCGGTGGGTCTGCTTCTGCTGCTGGCATGCGTGAACGTGGCAAGCCTGTTGCTGGCGCGCGTGACGGGCCGGCGCAAGGAAACGGCGATTCGCGCGGCATTGGGGGCCCGGCGCGGCCGTTTGATCGCGCAGATTCTAAGCGAGAGCCTGCTGCTTAGCCTGATGGGAGGCGGGCTCGGAGTGCTCTTCGCCCTCTGGGGTGTCGACCTTCTGAGCGCGGTGCTGCCAGGCACGCTTCCGATGGCGGAGGCGGGAGCCGAGACCCTGCGGCCGGCGATCGGCGTGGATGCCCACGCGCTGGCCTTCGCACTGCTGATCTCGACCGGGGCCGCGCTGATATTCGGGCTGATCCCCGCGCTGTCCGTCGCCGGCGCGGACGTGAACGACGCGTTGAAGGCAGGCGGCCGAACGTCTTCCCAACCGTCTGGCCGGACGGGGGTGTGGAGTTTCCTCGTGGCTGGGGAGATCGCTCTCGCCAGCATGCTGCTGATTGGCGCCGGTCTGGCCATGAAGAGCTTCGTAAATCTGCAACGCGTGAATCCGGGCATACGGCCCGACCATGTGCTGACGTTTCGCATGCGCCTGCCCACGGACAACCTCTACAAGGACGATCGCGAACAAGCCGACTTCTACCGGCGGGTACTCGATAAAGTGGAAGACATTCCCGGCATTCAATCCGCCGGTCTGACCGATGTGCTTCCGCTGGGACAGCAAAACGACCGGGAGTATTTCACGATTGAAAACCGGCCCCTGCCGCCGGGGCAGTCGTTGGTCGCCGACTTTCGGCGTGTCAGCCCGCGGTATTTCAACACCATGGGAATCGCGCTGCTGCGGGGGAGACTGCTTTCCGACCGCGATGTTCGCGACACTCCGCCGGTGATCCTGATCGACGAGACACTGGCGCGCCAGTATTGGCCCAACCAGAATCCGATCGGCCGGCGCATGCGGTTGTGGGGCGAATTTCGGGAGGTGGTCGGCATCGTGGGCCAGGTGCATCATTATGGCTTGGAAAAAGAGCCGGAGCCTACCATTTACGCGCCCTATGAACAGATGCCGAATAAAGCAATGGCGCTGGCCGTGCGTACGGGAGTGGAGACGCAGGCCGTGGTGAAAGCCGTAAAGCAGGCCGTGTGGTCGGTGGATCCGGGCCAGCCGGTGTTTCAGATCCGCAGCATGGAGGAGTATGTGTCGCTGGCCGACACCGCGCCTCGCATTTCGACAATCCTGCTGGCGGTTTTTGCGGGCATCTCGATGCTCTTGGCTGCGCTCGGGATTCATGGAGTGGTTTCCTACGGTGTCGCCCAGCGGACCCGCGAATTCGGACTTCGCATGGCGCTTGGCTCTACGCCAGGGCAACTCAAGGCGCTGGTGCTTCAGAACGGTATCAAAATCGCGCTGATTGGTCTGATGGCAGGAATGGCCGGCGCGGCCGCGCTGGCGTGGGCCCTACGCGCACTGCTCTACGGCGTAGCGCCGCTCGACGGCGCCGTAATGGCTGGAGTTGCGGTGTTGCTTCTTACGGTAGCGCTCATCGCGAACTACGTTCCGGCGCGGCGCGCGGCGCGCATCGATCCGATGAAGGCGCTGCACCAAGAGTAGCCGGACCAGGAGAGGATCTCGGGGACAGGCTACGAAACTCCGAAATCCAGGAGCTAGAATTGAGAATTACGTAGCCTGTTCCCGAAATGCCCATGAGACAAGCCATCCGGCTCGGCACGGTGCCGGAAACCCTGCTGGTTCCGCTCTACGCCCGCGCGGTCGAGAGCCGCAGAAAGCACCCCATCCTGGAAGATCCCAAGGCCCTCGGAATGGTGGAATCCATCGATTGGGATTTCCAAAGGTTCAACCAAAGGTTGCGCGTCATTGGCTGTACATTGCGAAGCGCCATGTTCGATGAGTGGGTCAAGGAATTTCTGCGCGGCCATCCGGAAGGCACCGTCGTCGAGATCGGCTGCGGACTCAACACCCGCTTCGAGCGGCTCGACAATGGCCGCCTCCACTGGTTCGACCTCGATCTTCCGGAGGTGGTCGAGTTGCGGCGGAAATTCTTCACGGATACCGAGCGGCGCACGACCCTGGCCGGGTCGGTTCTCGATGCGGACTGGATGGTAACGGTGCGCCAAAGCCCGGGACCTTATTTCTTTGTCGCGGAAGCCGTCTTCCTCTACCTGAAAGAGCAGGAGGTCCAGGCGGCGCTGGCGCAGATCGCGGAGAACTTTCCGGGCGTGAACATCGCCTTCGACACTACCAGCCGCAGCGCCGTGAATGGCGCGAACAGGGACCACGCGCGCCGGAAACTGGCGGCGCGCTTCGCTTGGGCCTGCGACGATCCGCGCGGAATTGAGAGCTGGAATATCGGGCTGCGCCTGGTGGAATCCCGCACCGCGGTGGACGTCCCGGAGCCTTTGCAGTCGCGCCTTTCCTGGCCGATGCGAACCAGCTTCCGCGTCCTTCGCAAATTGTTTCCGAAGCTGATGGAGGCATACAAGCTCAATTTGTTCGCGGGGCAGCCTGCCTGCTGAGCGCCTAACTTGCCTCGCGCTCTGCCGTACAATATTCCCTTGGAACCATCGCCCGCCATCCCCCCGCCACGGCCCTGGCTCCTGGGCACGGGCCTGTTTGTAGGTGTCATCGCCGCGATCAAACTCCTGCTCCACCTGTACGCCGGCCGTCACTACGGATTCTTCGGAGACGAGCTCTATTACCTGGCTTGCGCCCAACACCTCGACTGGGGCTACGTCGACCAGCCGCCGCTCATCGCCCTGGTGGCGAAAATCGTGCGCCTCACGCTTGGCGATTCGCTGCCGGCCCTGCGCCTGATCCCGGCGCTGGCGGGCGCCGGCAGCGTGTTGCTGGCTGGGTTGATAGCGCGCGAATTGGGCGGCCGCCGCTTCGCCCAAACACTCGCGTCGCTGGCGTTTCTCCTGGCACCAGGCAACCAGGCCCTCAACGGCCTCTTCACTATGAACGCCTTCGAGCCCCTCATCTGGATGGGCTGCGCCTGCGTGGTGATCCGCGTCATCCGCACCGGAAACGCCAGGCTGTGGCTGTGGTTTGGCGTGTTGGCCGGCGTGGGTTTGGAGAACAAGCACTCCATGCTGATCTTCGGCTTGGGCATCGCCGTAGGGCTGGTGTTCACCAGGGAACGGCGCTGGCTGCGCTCGCCGTGGCTGTGGGCCGGCGGGCTCATCGCGTTTCTGATTTTCCTGCCCAACCTGTTGTGGAACATCCACCACCACTTTCCCTTCCTGGAATTGCAGGAGAACATCCGGCGCAGCGGCCGCAACGTCAGCATGCCCCCGCTTTCCTTCATCGGCCAGGAGATCCTGGCGATGCTCCCGCTCAGCGCGCCCATCTGGCTCGCGGGCTTGTGGTGGTTCTTCGGCACGCGCGAGGGCAAGCCCTACCGGGTGCTGGGCTGGGCCTGGCTCTCGACCGCCGCTATCATTATGACGCTCAGCCCCCGCACGTACTACCTATTCCCGGCATTTCCAATTCTTTTCGCCGCCGGCGGGGTGGTCTGGGAAGGCTGGCTCAACGGGCCGCGCCTGCGGTGGATCAAGCCGGTGTACATCACGCTCATGATTGCGATGAGCGCGCTGCTGGCGCCCACCATGGTGCCGTTGCTGCCGCCCGAGACCTATATCCGCTACTCGGCCGCCACGCACTTGCAGCAGCAGCGCATCGAGACCCGCAAACTAGGACCGCTGCCGCAGCTTTTCGCGGATCAATTCGGATGGCCGGAGCTGGCGGCCACCATCGCGGGAGTGTACAACCGCTTGCCGCCCGATGTGCGCGCCAAAACCGCGATCTTCGGGCGGAGCTACTCGCAGGCCGGCGCCGTCGATCTCTTCGGACCGAAGTACGGCTTGCCACCAGCCATCTCCGGCCACCAGAGTTACTATCTGTGGGGACCCCGGGGATACACCGGCGAAAGTGTGATCGTCATGGGCGGCAACCCCGTCGACCTGGCCGGCCTCTTCACTTCGGTCGAGAAAGTGGCGCGCGTCGAACATCCTTATTCCATGCCCGACCAGCATTTCGACGTCTACTATTGCCGCGGCATGAAGATGGCGTTGAGCGATTACTGGCCGAAAGTAAAAATCTGGGACTAGTGCCGTGACCAGGTGATTTGGTGCTAGTGGAACTCCGCTCCCTTACGGTCGCGGCTCGCTGAGGAGGCGTTGGCGGCCGATAGGTGGGTGTTCGTCAAAAGCACAAAATCACGCGGTCGAGGCACGAGTACCTTGACCGCATGATGTTGTTCTCTTGCGGGCAACCGCTCCCTCACGGTCGCGGCTCGCATCGGGGCCATTGGCATGAGCGATGGGTCGCACAAAGGCCTCAAATCAGGCGGTCAGAGTACTAGCTCCGGCATTACACTCAAGAGATGGCATTCCATCGCGGAGGGTACGCTTGTTAGCGCTTGGCATCGACATTGGTGGCACCCATATCAAGGCCGGCATGGTAGATAACCAGGGCGCCATTCTGGCGTCGCGCACCATCGAAACGCCCCCCGACCTGGAAGGCTTTGTGCCTGCGCTGCACGAAGCCATCGACTGGCTGACGGCAGCCACGGCGCAGCCTGAGGGAGTCGGCATCGGCTGCAAGGGACGGATCAACCCGCAGAATACCGAGGTGGAGATTCTGCCGGGCACGCTGCATTACCTGGAAGGGCTGCGTCTGAGCGACCTGGTGGGGCTGCCGCTCGAGGTGCCGGTGTTCGCAGACAACGATGCGCGCGTGGCGCTGGCCGGCGAGGTGGTGTGGGGCGCGGCGCGCGGCCGCCAGGACGTGGTCATGCTCACGCTGGGCAAAGGCGTGGGCGGCGCGGCACTGGTGGGCGGCCGTTTGCTGCGCGGCCATGCGGGCGTGGCCGGCCACCTCGGCCATATGACCATCGACCCGCACGGGCCGCCCTGCGCCTGCGGAAACCGGGGCTGCCTGGAAACCCTTTTTTCGGCCAAGGCGATCGAAGGCGAAGCCTGGGCCGCGGTGCACCGCGGGTGCCCCTCGGTATTGCGGAAGCTGTTCCGCGAGCAGCCGCAACTGGCCACCTGCCGCACCATTTTTCAGGCGGCCAGCGAAGGCGACGAGCTTTCCAGATTCATCGTGGCGAAAGCCATCCACAGCCTGGCCGCGGCCAGCGCCGGGCTGCTCCACATCTTCGATCCGGAGATCGTCATCATCGGCGGCCACGTAGCCGACGCCGGCGCGGAGCTGCTGGTGCCGCTGCAGGAAGAAGTATGGGCGCGGTCGCGCGGCCTGCTGGGCCGCGAGGTTCCGCTGGTGGAGCAGCAGGTGGCCGATAAATCCGGGATTGTCGGAGCCGCCGGCCTGGTGATGGCGCCGCGCGAGCCGCAACCAAGCGATTGAGGGCTGCGTGATAGCCAGCAGGAGCGCGACCAGGGGGTCGCGCGCAGTCCAGGGGGACTGCCCCACTACTCATATCGCAGCGCCTCCGTCGGGCTCAAGTGCGCGGCGCGGTTCGCCGGGAGGATGCCGAAGATCAATCCCACCAAGCAGGAGACGCCGAACGCCACCACGATCGCCACCCACGAAATCGGAATACGGATATCGGCAAACAACGCGACGCTTAGCGGAATGGCAACGCCCACCAGGATGCCCACAAGGCCTCCGGAAAGGCTCACCATCATCGCCTCGGTGAGAAACTGCAACAGAATTTTCCGCGCGGAAGCCCCCACTGCCAGGCGCACGCCGATTTCGCGCGTGCGCTCGGTAACCGTCACCAGCATGATGTTCATGATGCCAATGCCCGAGATCACCAGCGTGATGGCGGAAACCAGGATCAGCACTACCGAAAGGATCAGCGAGATATTCCTGGCGGCATTCAGAATGGCGGTCAGGGTGTCGACGCGATAGCGCGCGCCGGGACGATGGCGGGCTTCCAGGATTTCTTGCACGCGCCCCGCCACGCGATCCACTTCCTGCGGCGCGCGCACCTGCACGTAGAGCGGGTCGATGCGCTCCACCGGAGTGAAGTAGCGGAGCACGGTAATCGGAATTAAGACGGTGTCGCGCTCCACTTCGGACTGGCCGAAGGTCTCGACCTTCTCGTGGAACGTGCCGATGACGGTGAATGGCAGGCCGTACAGCCGGATCACCTGGTTCAGCGCACTGGCCCGCGAACCGTAGAGACGCTCCGCCAGGTGCTCCGTGAGCAGCGCCACTTTTTCCCGGCGCGTGACTTCGCCCAAATCCAAGAAGCGGCCGGAGCCGATCACGATATTGCGCACGGCCTGATAATCCTGATCGCTGCCGTTGACTTTCACGTCCTCGGTGCGGCCGCCGATCAGGATCTGCGCGGCATTCGACATTACTCCGGTAGCGGCCACGATATCGGAACCGAGTTCCCGGCGCAGGGCTTCGACATCGGCCATCTTGATGTAGTCGGCATCGGCGGCCACGCTGGTCGGCCCGGAGGTAACGAAATAGGCGAAGATGATGTTCGAGCCGATGCCCTCGATCTGTTCCAGAATGTAGTCCCGGCTGGTGAGCGAGATGGTGACTACCAGGATGACGGACGCCGTGCCGATCACCATCCCCAGGGCCGTGAGCAGAGACCGGATGGGGTTGGCCCGCAGCGCCTGTATGCTGAATCGGAGAGCCTCGCCGAGAAACATGCGCGGGCTTAACCGCCCTGCACCTGTCGCAGAAGTTTGGCAGCTTCGGACTTGGGCGGGTCGTCGGGAGTGGTCGGAGTGCTCATGTAACGCTTGAGTAATTCCTTTGCAACATCTAGATTATGATGTGCTTTGACGTAGATTTCAGCGGTCGCGTACATCAACCTGGGGTTGTCGGGCGAAGCCTTGCCAGCGCGCGCCAGCACCTGGTCGGCCTCGTCCAGACGGCCGCGGCGGACCAGAAAACGGGCAAGGTCCAGGAAACGGCCCACTTGTTGCGGAGCGACATCCAAAGCGCGCCGCAGTTGCTCCTCCGCGCTCGAGTATTGCTTGCGCCTCTCGGCCAGCTTTGCCTCCAGGGCGAGTCCCTGGGAAGGGCTGATTCTGCCAACCTGTTTCGCCGTGGCTTCGGCTCTTTCCATTCCGCCGCCCAAAAAGCCGGGGGCTTCCAGGTAATATTCGAAGAGGTCGCTTTGGGCCTCGAGGTTGGCGGGGTTCAGGCTGACAGCCTTTTCGAAATACTGCCGTGTCTTGGAGGCGTAGCCCGATGCCGTGAACGGGTTGGCCATTTTCGCGCGCCGGCCGAAAGCGCGGCCCAGCCACAAGGCATATTCGGCGTTGGCGGGCTCCAACTCAAAGGACTTCTCCAGGGCTTCGCTCGCCTTTTTGAACTCCCCTTCCATATAGTAGTTGCGACCCAACAGGGCGTAGACTGCGGCGTCTTTGGATGGAATCGCCAGTAAGACTTTAATAGATTGCTGGAAGTCTGTGGAATTATACAGCTTATGTGCCTGTTCATAGTCCGCGCTGCCCGCCCAAGCGGCGCCTGCGACAACCAGTATCAGCGCGAATGGCTTCACCCTAAGCAACCTTTATCCTCTTCATTATATCCGCTGTATTCTCTATAGATGAACGCGAGGCTGCACGCGTTTCCTTTGATTATTTGGTCACGGCGCCGGCAGGATGGGTCTGGCGGGAAACCCGAGCCAGCTCTTTGCGAACCAGGAGATTGTCGGGGTAGTCCCTGGCAAGGCCCGCCAGCAGCCTTTCGGCCTCTTCGGGGTGTTTTTCGCGGAGCGCAATCACCGCCAGCAGCATGCGCGCAAAGGGACCGTTATATTTGCCCTTCTGGGCGACGAGCGTCAGCTCCTCGATGCCTTTCGTCTTGCTGCCCTCCACGGAATCCATGTGGACAAACCAACGCAAGAAAAACGGCAGACTGCCGACAATATACTCGGCCGTTCCGAAAGTCATGTAGGCATCCACCATGGGCGGGTTCAGCGCCAGCAATTTCTTGGCCCAGATGTGGCTTTTCTTGGCGAGGGAGAAGCTGCCGAAGCGCCGTTTCTCGACCAGCGCCGCGTAATCGGTGACCAGGCCGGTCGTCATGCAGAGGGCCAGCAGACCGTCGGGGTCGTCGGGCTTGACGGCCAGTCGTGCGTTGGCGAGGCGGTCGGATTCGGCTACCGTATCGAAGAACTTCTGGCGGATCACGGGATCGGGAATCAACTTGCGGCGATCCACCACTTTGTCGTCATCGGTGAAGAAATCCAGTTCGAGGATCTTGAGGCGGTCCAGCTCGGCGAACAGATAGGCGGCGCACTTCACGGCGGGGATAAGGGGGTTTTGCGGATCGAGTTGCCGCTGGCCGTCGAGGATTTCGTGCGCGCCTTTGAAATCGAAATCGTACAGCCGCGCGTAGGCCGCCTGAAGAGCAGCGTCGGTATTGACGAAGGGGCCCGGAGGGGGTTGTGCCGCTCCGCAAGAACTCCACGCAACGATGAGCAAGGCAATCAGGCGCAACCAGCAGTATACCGCCTTCGGGGGCTTTGGGACGTGGGGGCTCACTCAAGCTACTCGACGGATCGCCGGGCGCCGTGGTTACAGTTGCTTTTGCGGGGAAATGAGCCGCCCGGCGCGGCCTCCCGGAAAGAACGCTCTGCCGGCGCCGCCGGCATGCCGGTGAACGTGCCATGGGCTATGCTAATACAGACCTTGTGTTGAACGACCTGTATGGACTGCTGCCGCCGGAAGGCCTCAAGATCGCGCTGGTCTTGTTCCTCTCGTTCCTGATGGGCCTGGAACGCGAAGAACGGCTCTCGGCAAACGGGCGCGTGTCGTTCGGCGGGGTGCGCACATTTCCTTTGATCGGCCTGATGGCTTACGGCATCTCGCTGCTGGCCGGAGGCCAGATGCTGCCGGTCATGCTCGGCTTCGCTGTGCTGGGCGGCTTCCTGATGCTGTCCTACCGCAACAAGCTGGCAACTTCGCAATTCCCCGGCGTCACGTCCGAAATGTCGGCGCTCACCACCTACGTGGCGGCGGCGCTGGTTTACCACGAACAGTTCTGGATCGCCACCACTCTGACGGTCGCCAGCATGATGCTGCTGGAGCTGAAAGCCGTGTTGGAAGGTCTCACCAAGCGGGTGGCGCCGGAAGAGATCCTCACCTTCACGAAGTTCCTGCTGTTGACCGCGGTCATTCTGCCGGTGCTTCCCAACCGGAGCTTCGGGCCGTTCGCCATCAATCCCGCCAAGGTGTGGCTGGTGGTGGTAGCCGTCAGCACCATTTCCTACGGCAGTTACGTCATCCAAAAGCTGACCAAAGGACAGGGCGGCGTGATACTGGCCGCGCTGCTGGGCGGGCTGTATTCGTCCACCGTGACTACCGTGGTGCTGGCCCGGCGCGCGGCCAGAGAGAGCCGGCCGCACCTGTTTTCCGGCGTTACCCTGGTGACCTCCGGAATGATGTACTTGCGGTTGGCCGGACTGGTGTTGATCTTCAGCCCCGCGCTCATCGCGGTGCTGGGTGTGCCGTTCCTGGCGCTGGCGGGCGCGGCCATCGTGCTCGGCTGGCTCTGGAGCCGCATGCCGGACCAGAAGGCCGGAGAAGTTGTACGCGAGTTTGAGCCGAGCAACCCGTTGGAATTGCGGGCGGCGCTCCTGTTCGCGGTGCTGTTCGTGGCCGTTCTGGTTGCCACCCACCTGGCGGTGAAGTACCTGGGCCAGACCGGCGTATACTCGCTGGCCGCGCTGATGGGCGTCACCGACGTCGATCCTTTTATTTTGGGGATGACCGATGCCGCGGGCAAAACGACGGACGTGAATGTGGCCGCCATATCCATCCTCATCGCCGCTGCCAGCAACAACCTGGTGAAAGGCATCTACGCGTATTCCCTGTCCGACCGGAAGACCGGCCGCCTGAGCCTGATCCTGCTGGTGGCGCTGGCCGCCGCAGGACTCACGCCGCTGATCTGGCTGAGGTGAACACCAATGCCCAAGATCACTAAGATCCAAGCCTACCGTGTGGAGTTGCCCTTGCACGAGGGCAGCTATAAGTGGTCGGGGGGAAATTCCGTCGAGGTCTTCGATTCCACCGTGGTGGCCGTCCACACCGACGCCGGCGTTACCGGATACGGCGAGGTTTGCCCTCTGGGGCCTGCCTACCTGCCGGCATATGCCGAAGGCGCGCGCGCCGGCATCGCCAAGCTGGCGCCACAGTTGATCGGCCTGGAAGCCACCGATCTGGGCGTGTTGAACGGGCACATGGATGCGGCCCTGCGCGGCCACCCCTACGTGAAATCGGCGCTGGATATGGCGTGCTGGGACATTCTCGGCAAGACCGCCGGCCTGCCGCTGGTGACGCTGCTGGGCGGCCGCTATGGCGAAACCTTCCCGCTCTACCGCGCCATCTCGCAGGAGAGCCCCGAGCGGATGGCGGAGATGGTGGCGCTCTATCGTTCCGAAGGCTACACAAAATTCCAACTCAAGGTAGGTGGCGATCCGGACACGGACGTCGAACGCATCCGCCGGGTGGCGGCGCGCCTGGAGCGCGGCGACGTGCTGATCGCCGACGCCAACACCGGCTGGACCCAGCACCAGGCGCTGCGCGTGGTGGATGCGGTGCGCGAAGAAGACGTCTACATCGAGCAGCCCTGCGCGAGTTACCAGGAATGTCTGGTGGTGCGGCGCCACACCAACCGGCCCTTCGTGCTGGATGAGGTAGTGGACAGCCTCGCCATGGTGGTGGAAGGCGCGCGCGACCAGGCCATGGACGTGATCAACCTGAAGATTTCGAAAGTCGGCGGCCTGACCAAGGCGCGCCAGATCCGCGATCTTTGTGTTTCGCTGGGCATTGCGCTGACCATTGAGGATCCCTGTGTCGGAGACATCATCACCGCCGCGATTGCGCACCTGGCGCATTCCACGCCGCCGCCACTGCTTTTCACCGCGACAGACTTTAACAGCTACGTAACGGTGAGCAACGCTACCGGCGCTCCGCAGCGGCAGAACGGGCGCATGGCCGCGCCGCTCAAGCCCGGATTAGGCGTGGAGCCGCGCTGGGACGTGTTAGGGCAGCCGGTGATCTCGGTGTGAGCGGCGCCGGGCAAAAGCCCGGCACAGACCGGCGGCAAGGCAAGACCGCCGGCGCTACCAGGCGCCGGTGAAAGCCGGCGGCAGCCACGACTGGCTGCCCCACGAGGCCGCAGAATTTCGCGCGCACTACAGTAGAATAGTTGGCATGTTTTTGCGACGCTCTGCGCTGCTGATGGCAGCGGTATGGACGGCGGCGGCCGCGGTGCCCGCGCCTGCGAATTACTTCGGCCACGAGATCGGGGCCGACCGGACGGTGCTCGATTGGGACCGTGTGGTGGGCTATTTCCAGGCGCTCGCCAATTCCAGCGACCGGATCAAAGTGGAGGAACTGGGCAAGAGCACGGAAGGCCGCCCGTTCATCGCGGCCACCATCGCCGATGCGGAAACCCTCAAGCACCTGGACCGGTACATCGCCATTCAGAAAAGACTGGCGGACCCGCGGACCACATCGCCGGCGGAAGCCGAACGGTTGATCCTGCAGGGCAAGGCGGTGGTGATGATCACGTGCTCGATTCACGCCACCGAGATCGCCTCCACGCACACCGCGGTGGAGTTCGCCTACCGGCTTCTGACGGAGGACACCCCGCATTTCCGCGCCATCCTCAAGGACGCCATCGTGATCCTGGTGCCGTCGCTCAATCCGGACGGCGTGGACATTGTGACGCGATGGTACCGCAAGACGCTGGGGACGAAGTTCGAGGGGACCTCGCCGCCGGAGTTATACCACCACTACGTAGGGCACGACAACAACCGCGACTGGTACATTTTTTCGCAGGTGGAGACGCAACTGGCCGTCTCCAAACTGCACAACGTGTGGCATCCGGAGATCGTGTACGACGTGCACCAGATGGGCGATAACGCGGCGCGCCTGTTCGTGCCGCCGTGGCTCGATCCGACGGAGCCCAACATCGACCCCATCCTGATGCAGGAAATGAACATGTATGGCACGGCCATGGCGGCGGACCTGACGGCGGCGGGTAAGACCGGCGTAGCCATTCACGGCGTCTACGATTTTTGGACGCCCTCGCGGCATTACCAGGCGTTTCACGCCGGGTTGCGGCTGCTGACGGAATCGGCCAGCGCGCGGATCGCTTCGCCGGTGACGTTGTCGGCGGACCAGATCGCGGCGACGGCGCTGGGGTATGACCCGCGCGAACGGTCGTGGAACTACCTGGAGCCGTGGCTGGGCGGCACCTGGCGCCTGCGGGACATCATCGACTACCAGACCATTGCATGGGACTCGCTGCTCTACAACGCGGCGCTGCACCGCACGGAACTATTGCGGAATTTCTACCGCGTGGGACAGAGGCAAACCGAGCGGTTCAGGCCATGGGGCTTCGTGATTGCGGGGAAACAACGCGACCCCGGAGCGGCACGGAAGCTCATCGAGACGTTGCGATTCGGACAGGTGGAGGTGGGACAGGGCGCGGACGGAAGCGCGGTGGTCGCGATGCATCAGCCCTATAGCGGGTGGGCCAAGACCCTGCTGGAGCGGCAGCGATATCCGGAAGACCGGCTGTACCCGGGCGGTCCGCCAAAAAAGCCGTACGACGTGACGGCCAACACCCTTCCGCTGCTGATGGGTGTGGACGTGAAGGCGGTGGATGCGCCGGTCGCGGTGACCGGCGAGTGGAAAGCTCCGCCCGTGGCGGCCGGCCCGGTGCTGGCGGCGGCCGATACCGATTCGTGGAGGGCCGTGACGCGCGCCTGGAAAAGCGGCGCCGAGGTGTGGCGCGACCCGGCCAGCGGCGATTTTTCACTCGAGCGGCGCGAACCATGGAAGGAATTGAAGCAGCCGCGGGTAGGGCTCTACCAGCCCTGGCAGCCCAACATGGACGAAGGCTGGACGCGCTGGCTATTGGAGCAGTTCGGGTTTGCCTACACCGGCCTGCGGAACGCGGAAATTCAGGCGGGCGGATTGCGGCAGAAGTTCGACGTGCTGGTATTTGCGGACCAGGCGGCCGAAAGCATGGAGAACGGCTACCGACGCGACGCCATGCCCGAGGAATACACGGGCGGGCTGGGAGCGGCGGGCGCCGCGGCGCTCAAAGAATTCTCGAATGCCGGTGGCACGCTGGTGTTCTTGAATGGGGCAACCGACTACGCCATCACTCGACTCGGCGTAGCCGCCCGGGTGGTCACTCCGGCGCGGGGCCAGACCGATGAGTTCTATTCGCCGGGATCGCTGCTGAATGCACGCATCGACACCGCCAGCGCGCTGGCGTATGGGGTTCCCGGTGAAGTGGCGATCTGGAGCGAGCAGAGTCCGGCCTGGGAGACGCAGCTACCGGTGGTGGCGCGGTATGTCGAGTCGGGCGTCTTGGCTTCCGGGTGGCTGGTGGGTGAGAAGACCATTGCAGGCCGCGCAGCGGTAGTGAATGCACCCATGGGAAGCGGCCACGTAGTGCTGTTCGGCATGCGGCCTCAGTATCGAGCGCAGAGCTATCTTACTTTTAAGATGTTCTTCAATGCACTCGTCCTGTAAGCTGCGCCGCTAGCCCGCGCGCGCCGCCTCAGGCTTTCTCGCCGGCCGCTTTCCGCTTGTTATAGTCGGCCCAGCGCTTTTTCTGCGCGGCCGCAATTCGGCGCCGGCCCGCAGCCGACATTTTCCGCCTGGCCGGCTTGGAGGAAGCCGCGGCGGCGGCTGGCTGTTGACCCAGCATGGCGCGGATATTTAGCATGGCCTGTTGTATCTCGGCGAGCTGCGCCTGGTATCCCACCAAGGCAGCTTCTAGAAGAGAACGATCTGATTTCATGGGTAACAGTCTATCATTGCTTTCCTCGCTGTACGCAAGGAATCTTAGTAAAGAGATAGCGAATGCCTGAAATGGGTCATGCTGCCGGCCAGGAGGAATGCGGCGGGCAATCCCGTCAGTGGCCGGCCTCCCGGCCGGCTGGGCAAGCTTGGAAAGCGGGTCCGGGGGCTGAAGTCTGGCTCACATTCGGCCGGCATTTTGGACTAATTTCGGCGGAATTTCAGTTGCAAAAGCGCGGCTCGACAAAGAGCCCACAAAGAACTGATTGCGGTATACGGCCGGCAGCTATTAGGATATTTTGCTCCGAAACTAGTAGTTGGGTGACATGCAGGACTTATAGGCGGACAACCGCGTACCAGCGATGCGGCAAACTCCGAAGCGGTATGGAGGAAAACAGAACCGGCACGACTTACACGAATATCCAAGCGGATGGGGTCCCGCTTTCCTTCGTACTGTACCAGTACGTTCCTGACTTCTCCACCTGGCAGAACGCTGCATAGTACGCTAGAATCGTTTAGGCCATTTTTTTTCATAAAGCTGGCACTTACAATGAGTCTTCGCTTGACCGAGAGCGGCCACGTGTTAGACTGAGCAAGCTGATGCCAATTGACTTACGGAAAGTACTGAAAGACCTTTATACCCAGCGGGATCGGCTCGAGCACGTGATCACGTCGCTCGAGGCGTTGCAGCAGGGGTCGGCGGCGGAGCTGCTTCCCCAGAAGAAGACCAATCGAGGCAGGAAGTCAATGGGCCCGGAGGAGCGGCGCGAAGTATCGGAGCGTATGAGGAAGTACTGGGCAGCGCGCCGCAAGAAGAAGACGCAGACGGCGGGCTAAGTACGCGGTTTCGGGAGTTCGCTCCAATCTGCCTGCTATCGCGCGACTCTAGCCAGAACCACGACAGTTAGGCAGCGGTCTTCCTGGAATGCCATACCGTATTTAGGAAATAGCGAGCTAAGTCAAGCGCTAAGGCTGCTGCTTTTCGAGTTTGATCTCGACGGGGGCCCGCAAGCGGGCGGCGGAATCGGCTACATAGCGATCCCACTCCGCGCGGCTATGGAAATCGGCGCCAAGCGTGGAAGCGAAACCTGCATAAGTGACACAGGGGCGGCCGGGCTCAATCCTGGTAAGCAGGATGTAATTGAGATCGTCCTCGGTGAAACTCGCGATCGTCGCCGGGTCGGCGAGCACGGCCTGGCCTAACTGGCTGGGGCCTTCCTTCATATCCTCCCAGGTGCGCATCCAGCCATGCTCCTTATCCCGCTCGATGGCGGTCCCCTTCAATTTACGAATGCCGGCGGCGTTCATGAGATTGGCGGCATCTCCCTCGATGGTGTAGCGGGTTTCATAGCGGTCCAGATTATGACCCGCGTCGAGCGAGATCAATTTCTTTTCGGAAACGCGGGTCCGACCGGCCCTCCAGGCTTCGTATGTGAGCTCGAACAGGACGCGGATGGGGCCTGTGGCGTAGACCCGCGTATCGCGGAAATTGGCCGAAGGGATCAGCTTGCCATCCACCCAGATACCGGTGCCGCCATCGCCGCGGGTCTTGCCGGCCGCATAGAAATCGCCGCCCTGCCCGTGATCCTTGTGGTAATCGTCCATCATGTACCAGTCGTTGATCACAAGTTTGGGGACGCGCTTGATCCAGACATCCACGGAGCTGGAAGTGAGCGGCTCCTGAGGCCAGGTTTCGAGGGCCTTGCCGTACATGCGGTGCGCGATGCGATCGTTCTCCCAGGCGAAATCGTCCAGCCGCTCGCGCACGAAGCGGCCGTAGGTCTTGTAGTCTTCGACGCGGGCGATCTGCCGGTCGCCGGCGGTCAGCAGGAATACGCGCGTCTGGCGCGGCGCGAAATCGGCCT
Organism: Bryobacteraceae bacterium; assembly: GCA_049511275.1. Taxonomy (GTDB): domain Bacteria; phylum Acidobacteriota; class Terriglobia; order Bryobacterales; family Bryobacteraceae; genus PALSA-129. Next base: position 7,460 of record JBEKYE010000006.1, on the reverse strand, counting down.
GAAACAGGAATTCCTCAAATTTCCCGTCACCGTCGGTATCGACGGCCTGGATGATCAGATCCTTGTCGGAACCTTCGGCGCGAACGTGGATTTCGCGGGCGTCCTTGAAGGTCAGCAGGTTGTGGAGCTCGGCGACCGGGAGGACGATGGTTTCGGCCGGGCGCGCCAGATCGATGGGGTTGCGAACCGTGACGGCAACGCCGGCCGCCGCGGAGAGGCTAAACGCGAGCGAGACTACTAATAAGAATAAGTACGTACGCATGTTTCTTCTCCTGGCAAGTTACCTCTTCTTGACGCGGTAATGGAACGTGTTGAGAGTGTGTTCGATGTCGAAGGAACGCAGCATGGTGATGACTTCGGCGCCGGCCATCAGCACCGGGCCATAGCCCTGCATGGCATCGAGGTCGGTAGGCCGATTGTAGTAGTAGACGGCGTCGTAAGCGGCGGTGGTGCTGACGCAAATGCCGGCCACGCGGCCATCGGGGTGCACGCGCGTGGCCAGCGCCTGCCAGCCGGTCTGAGCCGCCGGCGCGTAGACCGGCGTGAGCCAGCCGCGGTTGACGCCGCGCGCGATGGAAAAAGTGAACATAGCGGTGGCGGAAGATTCCAGGTAGCTGTCGGTCTTGTCGAGTAACTGGTGCCACATGCCGGTAGAGCTCTGCACTTCGACCGCGGCGCGCGCCGCGGTGCGGAAAATATCGAGGACCTTGACGCGGCCGGAATGATTCTCAGGCAGCACGCTGAGCAGTTCGGCCGTCGCCATCAGCACCCATCCGCCGCCGCGGCCCCAGAAGAAGCGGGGATCGTAGGGGGCCGTGTTTTCATACCAGGCGTGGTCGTAGAGGCCGGTGCCGAGGTCCTGGAGACGCTGCGACATCTGGATCACCTGGCGCACGGCGTCGTCGTACCAGGCGCGGTCGCCTGTGAGCTTGCCCATTTGCGCCAGGAACGGGATGGACATATAGGCATCGTCCGCCCACAGAGACACGGGTTGCGGGCGCGGCCGGGCCAGCGTGCCATCCGGCAGGCGCATCTGCTTATGAGCGATGTAATCGGCGACCGCGTCGATGGTGGCGCGGTAGCGGGGGTCCGGTTTCCTGGCGTAGGCCTTGACCAGGGCAGCCCCAATGGCGCCGCAATCGTCCAGAGCGCGCATCTCCAGCAGCCGGCGGAAGCCGTAGGATTGCGCGCCGAACTCGGCGGCCTGCCTCCGGAAATAGTCCAGGTGGTCGAAAATGAAATCGAAGTTTTTCAGCGTGTAGCCGGCATAGCGCGGATCGCCGGTCACGTCGCTCACGTTCAGCAGCCCGGCCAGGACCACACCCACGGGATAGTCCCAATCGTTGAACTGGCCGGCCCGGTTGTCCACACCGGCGGTCTTGATGGGACGCGTGAAATCGGTGATGGGCTCGCCGGTTTGCATGTCGATAATGCGATATGCGGTGGAGCGAACGATGTAGCCGAAGATGCGGTCGATAGTGGCCTTGATCTCGGCTTCGGTGGGGACGACATAATCGACGCCGTCGGCCAGCGAGGGCTGCTGGAACGAAGCGTCGCTGCGGCCTTTCGGCGGGCTTTGCGCTTGAGCGCCGGCGGCGAGCGCGACCAGGGCCAAGGCCAATACCACGCGAGGAGACTGTGTCATACGATTAGATGCGCGAACGCGATTTTAGCAGACGCCGCCCGCGTTCCGAGCCGCGACCGTCAGGGAGCGTACTCGTCACGGCATGATCCGAGCCTCAATAAATCGGCCGATCTCTCGCCGTGCCCAGCCCTACGACACCTGCCAGTAAACCGAGTAGCGCTTGTCCGTGATGCTATACAGCGGCTCCATCGTGACGTCCTTTTGCTGGCCGGTGGTGCGGAACGTCAGTGGCCCGTCCGCCGGTTTGATCCAGGAAGCCGGGTCGTCGCCCGACGCCCTGAATACCGGGACCTGCATCTGCGCGCGGAAGGTATTCGGCCCTTCCTGTCCGTTCACCATTCGGTCCGTGAGTCCCTCGTTGCCCAGATCGCCCGCCAGCACCAGCGGCCCGTAGAGCACGGCCTGCATCTTGGCATCGTCGGGCATCCGTTCCATCGAGAGATGCATCGGCATCGCCATCTCGATCCGGTCGCCCGTCTTCCACGTGCGCGAAATCGCCAGGTAGCTGCCCGGCGCGGCCGTGGCATCGAGCGCTTTGCCATTCAACTTTACGGTGGGCGCCTGTTGCAGCCAGCCCGGAATGCGCAACCGCAGCGCCAGTTGTACCGGCTTCTCCGCCGTTACCGCCAGCGCGGTCGCCGGCTCCATCGGGAACCTGGTCTCCTGACGCAAACGGAAGCCTTTCTCGCTCCAGTCGAGCTCCGAAGCAATGAAGAGGTTGACGAACAGCCCCGCGTCGTCGTGCCAGTAGATGCTGCTGTTGAGCTTGGAATATTCCTCCATGCCCGACCCCGTGCAGCACCAGAACGATTGGTCTTCACTGCACCATGTGCGCCACGCGCCCGGCGTGAGCGACAGGTAATACTGCGTGTGCCCGGTCTTCGGCTGAATCGTGCCCATCCGATGATTCAGCAGCGTGCGCTCGTAGTAATCGAAGTAGCGCGGGTCGGCGTCCCAGGAATACAGGTGGCGCGCCACCTTGAGCATGTTATACGAACAGCAGCACTCGGCCGTCGCCCCGCTCTGCCTCAATTCGTGAGCCAGGAAGCGCGGCTGTGTCAGCCAGCCTTCGCCGTCGCTGGTACCGCCGGTCACGTACGTGCGCCCCGTGGTCACCGTGTAATAGAAAAAGTCCGCGACGTTATAGAAGCGCCGGTCGCCGGAAATCTCGTAACGGCGCGCCGCCGCGATCACCTGCGGGATGTGCGTGTTGGCGTGCAGCCCGCGCAGTTCGTCGCGCCCCATGGCCAGCGGATTCACGAACACCTTCTTGGTGAACCGGTCGCCGGCCTTGGCCCATCGGTCGTTGTTGGTGGCCGCCGCCAGGTTGTACAAAACCTCGGCCATGCCGCCGTACTCCGTGTTCAGAATCTCCTGCATGTGCTCTTCGGATTTCGAGGCCGTCCACGTATCGGCCCAGTCCGCCATGCCTTCGAGCACTTTCAGCGCATCCTGGTTGCCGCCCACGTTATACATATCGAACATGCCGGCCATGATCTTGTGGATGGTGTAGAACGGCGCCCACGGAATCGTCTGGCTGACGTCCGGCGCCACGCGCGGAGCGTTCGGGTCGCGCGGCGGTCGCGGCTTGCCCGCCAGCCGGTCCAGCCGTTCCCAGAACGACGCGGGGAAAGCGCTCAGATATCCGCCGCCCAGCTTCTCCTGGCACTTGGCCAGTTCCGCCACCATCTCATCGCCTTTGGCTTTCGCGTCCTTGTCGCCGGTCGCGGCCCACAGTTGCGCGCTGGCGGAGAGGAAGTGGCCGGTGAAATGACCGCGCAGTTCGGTCGAGCGCGTTCCGTCCGCCGGCCGCTCCCAGTTCCCGTTGCCGCCGCCGGCGAAACCTTGTGACTGGCCCGAGGGCAGACCCGCATTCACGCGGAAGTTGTACAGCAGCCGGTCCGCGTCGAGCCGCGACATGTAGCCCTGGTTCCAATCCTGCGCATCGTGGAAGATGCCGGGCAGCAGCCGCACTTGCGTCTGCGGGAACGGCCGCGCTTTCAGCGCCACGTCTTTGCGCGTGAACTCGATTGGCCCCTCGAACGGCGGGATAACCCCGATAGTGCCGCCGCGCATCGCCGGCGTCACGCTGGTATTGGGGTCCGGAATCCCGGCCGGGGCCGTTTGCTGTGGTGCCGCCGGCGTCTGTGCCAGCGCCGGCGCCGCGACCACCATGGCGCCAAAACCACGACGAGTAATCATTGTCTTTCTCCCTTCAGAATTGGAATCGCTTGGAGGGCGGGCGCCCTCGCCCGCGCCGGACCCCCCGGTCCGGCTCTCTCACTTACCTTATTACCATTACTCTACGTGCCACTTATTCACTCCAGCCGACCCTTAGCCTGAATTACTAACTCCAGCCGCACGGCGTTAGTCGTCACCGGCTCAAAAGTAACTTCATTAAACGTGCCCTTTCCCACGCTGTAAGGCCCCAGGTTCTCCACCGGCTTCCATTGGTCGCCGTCCTGGTATAGCAGCGTCCAGGATGCCGGCACCGCGCACCCACTCGGCCGCATAGACAATCGACCCGCGCTGCAATCGCTTTCACGAAGCCCATTGTAATCCGTCCCGGTCCGCTTCGCACCCCGCACCTTTTTTCGCCCGCATGTCTCCCAGCAATTCGGCCGTGACGATGTGGCGCACGCACTCTTGCGTGCCGACGCCCGGTCCAGCCAGACTGTTCGTACCCCACCAGGGTGCCGAGAAGAGTCTCGACACCCCACGCACGAGTGCGTGCGCCACCTTGGGCCACCACCCGCCTTTGTTTCGTTATACAATGGCTCTCTCCTGGAGGTATTGCAAGAATGTTAGCGCTATCATCAGCCGCCGTCGTCCTGCTCGTCGCCGGCGCTATGACCATCCACGCCGCCACCAAGATCGCGAAAGCCGATTTCGGCAAAACCAAGGACGGCGCCGCCGTCCAGATCTTCACCCTCACCAACGCCTCTGGCATGGAGCTGAAAATCTCCACTTACGGCGGTGCCATCGTCTCGTTGAAGACACCCGACCGCACCGGCGCCATGGGCGATGTCGTCCTCGGCTTCGACTCGCTCGACGGCTATCTCAATCCTAAAGAGCCTTACTTTGGCGCCCTCGTCGGCCGCTATGGCAATCGCATCGGCCACGCCAAATTCACCCTCGACGGCAAGACTTACACCCTCCCCGTCAACAACGGCGAGAACTCCCTGCACGGCGGCACTCGCGGCTTCGACAAATATGTCTGGACTCCCAAGGAGCTTTCCGACGGCGGCCTTCAGCTCACCATCCTCAGCCCAGACGGCGATCAAGGCTACCCCGGTAACCTCCACGTCACCGTGACCTACCATCTCACCGCCGCCAACGAAGTCAGGATCGACTACTCCGCCACCACCGATAAGGACACCGTCGTCAACCTCACCAACCACGCCTATTACAACCTCAAAGGCGCGGGCACGGGCGATATCCTCGGCCACGTGATGATGTTGAACGCCTCGAAGTTCACCCCGGTCGATGCCGGCCTGATCCCCACCGGCGAGCTCAAGCCCGTCACCGGCACGCCCTTCGATTTCACCAGGCCCACCGCCGTCGGCGCCCGCATCAACCAGGACGACGAACAGCTCAAGCTCGGCCACGGCTACGACCACAATTGGGTGATCGATCGCAAAGGCGCGGGCCTCACGCTTGCGGCGCGCGTTGCAGAGCCCACCACCGGCCGCGTCATGGAAGTGCTCACCACCGAGCCCGGCATTCAGTTCTATACCGGCAATTCCCTCGATGGCACGCTCACCGGCAAGGGCGGCAAGGTCTATCCCATGAGAGCGGCTCTGTGTCTGGAGACCCAGCATTATCCCGATTCGCCCAATAAGCCGGATTTCCCGTCCACCGAACTGAAGCCCGGCCAGACTTACAAGACCACCACGATCTACCGCTTCTCCACCACAAAGTAGGAGGGACGCAACCCATGGACCGCCGCGGTGAACGGCCGCGCCGCCACTATTGGCGGTGAGCACCACGACACCGTCATCATCCGGACCGGGACTGAAAAGCACTTTGAAGTAGTGGGCAGTTGATCGCCTGAATGCAGCATGCATCGGCGATCTCGGTCGATCAACCTTTTTGCCGAAACAGGAGGCAGTATGAAATCGCATCCCGCATTCGCAGCCGCGCGCGCTCTGGCGCTCGCGGCCTTTGTGGCCGGCCTCGCTCTGGCCCAAGGCACACTCGCCGACTATGAACGCGCGCAGGGCCTGCAGGCCAAAGCTCGCGGCCTCGTCGTCGGTACGCCGGCCGCCGCCACATGGATCGGCGATTCCGGCCAGTTCTGGTACTCGCGTGCGGTGAAGGGAGGCTCTGAATTCCTGATCGTGGATGCAACCGCTGCCACTAAGAAGCCGGCCTTTGACCACGACAAGCTGGCCACTGCAATCAACGCTTCCACCGGTGGTCACTACACCGGACTGGCGCTGCCCTTTGCGCCTCCTCAGGGTGGCCGCGGCGGCGCTGGCGCCGGACGCGGCGCGGTGGGTGCTCCGCCGCAGACCGCGCCGCTCCGCTTTATCGATGCACAGTCGATTGAGTTCGGCGCCGGCGGCTCCATGTACACCTGCAAACTCGCCGACTACACCTGCGCCAAGGGCGGCGCCATACCGGCCAACGCCGGCGGCCGCGGCCGTGGCGGCGCGCCCGAAGATCTGAATGCCGACCAGCCCATGCCGATGGAAATCGGCGGCGACCCGGTCGACGGTCTCGAGTATCAGCCGTTTCTACCTTCCCCGCAGCAGGATGACAGCGGTGGCCGTGGCGTTGGCCGCGGTCAACAACCCCCTTGCGCGGTCGATGAAGCCTCGGCGCCAGGAGGCCGTGGGGGGCGTGGCGGCCGCGGCGGACGTGGCGCAACCACCACCACTACCCTGGGCATCGGCGCCACTCTCAACAGCGCTGTCCAGCTTCCCGCCGATACTTTGGTCTGCACTTCGTTCGACCGCAAGTGGGATGCCTACATCCAGAACTACAACGTCTTCCTCAAGCCTGCCGGTTCCAGCCAGCGCGGCACTCCCCTGAGTTACGACGGTTCCGAAGGCAACTATTACACCATGCGCTCGGTTGCCTGGTCCCCCGATTCCAAACACCTGGTGGCGTACCACACCCGCCCCGGCTATGACCGCGAAGTCCACTACATCGAATCGTCGCCCGCCGACCAGTTGCAGCCCAAACACACCACGCTTCCTTACCAAAAGCCCGGCGATGCCCTCGATATCGCCTACCCCGCGCTCTTCGACTTAGCCACCAGACAGGAAGTCGAGCTCGATCGCGCGCTCTTCCCAAATCCGTACAACATCACTCCGCCCGTCTGGTGGAAAGATAGCCGCGGTTTCACCTTCGAATACAACCAGCGCGGCCATCAGGTCTACCGTGTCCTCGAAGTCGACGCCAATACCGCTAAAGTTCGTCCATTGATCGACGAGGTCAGCAAGACTTTCATCTATTACAACCAGCTCGGCCCGGGTCTTTCCGGTGGCCGCCGCTACCGTCATGACCTCAATGACGGCAAGGAAATCATCTGGGCCTCCGAACGCGACGGTTGGGAGCATCTCTATCTCTATGACGGCTCGACCGGCAGGCTCAAGAACCAGATCACCAGGGGTGACTGGCTGGTCCGCAACGTTATCGAGGTGGACGACGCCAGGCGCCAGATCTGGTTCCAGGCCGGCGGCTCCATCCCCGGCCAGGATCCTTATTTCGTCCAGTATTACCGCGTCAACTTCGACGGCACCTCGCTCACACGCCTCACCGACGCCGATGGCGACCACGCCGTGGTCTTCTCGCCCGACAAGAAGTA
>JBEKYE010000005.1:0-32005 GCA_049511275.1 Bryobacteraceae bacterium | reverse complement strand
GCGGGTACTGGCTGAGTCGAACTACGAAGTCCAGTTCAGGCCCGAGCAGGAACTCTCCGAGCGCATCATCTTCCCCTCGTCGCCCTCGCAGCGAAACGGCATAGAAGACGCCCGGTTCGTCCGCTTTCAGAGCGATCATGGCGCGCCCGTATACTATGCCACGTTCACCGCTTATGACGGCAGGGTGGTGATGCCGGGACTGATGGAAACCTCCGACTTCCTGCGCTTCCGGTTTATCACTCTGAACGGCCCGGCCGCGCGGAACAAGGGCATGGCTATCTTCCCTCGTAAGATCAACGGCCTATATGCCATGCTCTCCCGACAGGACAATGAGAATCTATACGTGGTTTTTTCGGATAATGTGCACTTCTGGTATGAGCCCAAGCTGATTCTGGCGCCGACTTTTCCGTGGGAGATGGTGCAGATCGGAAACTGCGGTTCGCCCATCGAGACGGACGCCGGCTGGCTGGTTCTCAGCCACGGCGTAGGACCCATGCGACAATACGCGATCGGCGCGTTTCTCCTCGACAAGGACGATCCCACCAAGGTGATCGGGCGCCTGCGGGAACCACTGCTCAGGCCCACTGAGCGGGAACGGCACGGCTATGTGCCCAACGTCGTCTACACCTGCGGCGCCCTGGTTCATCGCGGTCAACTGATCGTTCCGTATGCCTATGCCGACCACGCCACCAGCTTCGCGACCGTAGCACTGGACGAGGTGCTGGACGCCATGCGTTAGCGGGTGCTGAAATAACCGAAATGAAGAAGTAACCGCGGAGGCGCGGAGAAAAGCGGAACGAGAGAATAAGAGCCGATGGTTAGCGACACTGATCAACGCAGATCAATCCTTGGTTGTCAATCTTTGCTTTTCTCCGCGGCTCCGCGTTTCCGGGGTGAAGTCTTACTGCCATGAAGACTGGAAGAAGAGTGGCGATCCTGGCGCCGGTCGCATGGCGAACGCCTCCACGGCAATACGGCGCCTGGGAAACGGTAGCCGGCAACATTGCCGAAGGGCTGGTTGCCCGCGGCTGGGACGTGACTCTGTTCGCCAGCGGCGACTCCATCACCTCCGCCCGCTTGCACGCCGTGGTGGACCACGGCTATGAAGAGGACCGCTCGATTGACCCGAAGGTGGCTGAGTATCTCCACATCCCGGAGGTCTTCGAACACGCCGCGGAGTTCGACCTCATACACAGCCACTACGATTTCATGGCCCTGACATACAGCCGGCTGGTAAAGACCCCGGTGCTGACCACCATTCACGGATTTTCGTCGCCTAAGATCCTGCCAGTGTACCGTAAGTACAGCGACGGGTACTTTGTTTCGATCAGTAACTCGGACCGGATGCCGGGGCTGAACTACGTTGCGACGGTGTACAACGGAATCGACTTATCGCTGTATCCTTTTCAGCACAAGGGCGGCGACGACCTGGTTTTCCTAGGCCGGATTCACCCCGACAAGGGAGTCCACCTGGCCATTGAGGTGGCCCTCCTGAGCGGGCGGCGGCTTATCATTGCGGGCATTATTCAGGATGCGGCGTATTTTGAAGAACAGGTCAAACCGCATCTCGATGGCGTAAAGGTACGGTTCATCGGGCCGGTGGACGTGGCCGCAAAGAACGAACTGTTCGCGCGCGCGTACGCGCTGCTGCATCTGAACACCATCCCGGAACGGTTCGGACTGGTGCTGGCCGAGGCCAATGCAGCCGGAGTGCCGGTGATCGCTATGGACCTGGGCTCCTGCCGCGAGGTGATCAGCGACGGTGCGACCGGCTTTCTTGTTGGCAACGCCCAGGAAGCTTCGCGGTGCCTGGAACGGGTTCCTCAAATCGACCGAAGCGCCTGCCGGCAGCGAGTGGAGCAGTGCTTTTCAGTGGCTACCATGGTGGAACAATACGAGCGGGTGTACTCGATGGTTCTTGGGATGGAAGCGGGGAAAACGGCATGAAGCGGGACATTGTCAGACGATACGCGCACAACCCCATCCTCACGAAGGACCAGATCCCGTACGCGGTGGAGACGGTTCACAATGCGGCGGTGGTGAAGCACGCGGGCGTTTACATCATGCTTTTCCGGTCGCATCTTCGCACCGGACGGTCGATTATCGGTCTGGCCCGCAGCCAGGACGGATTCCGGTTTGAAGCCGACCCGCAGCCCTTTCTGGTCCCTGAGCGGGACGGCCCATTCGCCGCATATGAAGAGTTCGGCGTGGAAGATCCGCGAGTCACTCGTCTGGGAGACGACTACATCATTACTTACAGCGCTTACTCGAGGAGCGGCGTGCGGATCGCGCTGGCTAAGACGAAGGACTTTACGCAGGTGGAAAGGGTCTCACTCATCACCCAGGCGGATCATCGGAACGTGGTTCTGTTTCCGGAAAAGTTCGACGGACTCTTTGCGCGCCTGGATCGCCCTCACTCCGAGATTACGCCGTGGTCCATCTGGATTTCTTATTCTCCGGATCTTTGCTTCTGGGGAAAATCCGAGCTTCTCATCAAGCCGGAACCCTATCACTGGGACGAGATGAAGATCGGTCCCGGTGCGCCGCCCTTCAAAACGGAACGGGGTTGGCTCTCGATTTACCACGGCGTGTTCCGGACCATGGACGGCGCCATTTATCGTCTGGGAGTCGCTCTTCATGACCTGCACAATCCGGCAAAAGTCATTGGCGTGAGTGACTCCTGGATCTTGCAGCCGGAAGACGCTTGGGAGACGACTGGCTATGTCCACAACGTTGTGTTCACGTGCGGCGCGGTTCCCGAAGCGGATGGAACCGTGAAGATCTACTGGGGAGCCGCGGACACGGTAATGTGCGTGGGAGAGGCGAAAGTGTCAGACCTGTTGGACTTGTGCCTGAACCACAGTAGGCCGGCGAAATAGAACAGCCTACGCTTCGGCCCAGTTCCGGCGGCCGATGATGGTCGGCGGTTCGTGGCGATTTCCGCGGGCCAGTCGCCGATCTTCCCGGAGGCTGGTCCACCAGAGCACCGGGCCGAGGATCCGGCCGGCGGCCGCGGCGATGAATCCGAACTCGTGCTCGAGCTCTTTGCGCAGGGCGCGTATCTGCGGCACCATCGAGCGGTTGGCGTTCTTGAGGCGGTGCTCCATGGCCCAGAGGACGGCGGCGTAAGCGTGGCGCAGAGTCCTGGTTTCGCGGTGAAAGCGCTCGCGCACGCGCAGGTCCGGATGGTTCTTGTAGCGCATCCAGCCCTGGAAGGTGGTGCGGCAAACCCGGAAGAGACTGGGGCCGTTGCGCTCGAAGTCCCAACGGAAAGCCGAGTCGAGGAACTGTTTGGACTCCTCGCGCGAAATGGCGGCGTGCTGGAAATTGAACCGGTCCTGCCCGTGGATGTCCGCCAGGTCGACATCATCCAGCAGCCTGCCCTGTTCGGCCATCTCGGCATAAAGCGGCGTGCCCGGAACCGGCGTGTAGAGCATGAACTGGTGAAGGTCGGTCTGGTGCGCGACGGCGCGCTCGATCTCTTCGCCGATATTTTGCGGCGTGTGATGTTCCAGCCCCAGGATGGTGGAGCCGAGAAGAACAATGCCGTGCTCGCGCAACTCGCGAGTGAGTTGCAGCGTGTCGGCGCCTTGCAGTTTGGCGTAGCCGGACTGCGCCGATTCCAGGCCCAGCCAGATGGAGGAAACGCCCAGCTCCACCAGTTCCTCGCAGCTGTACTTGCGGATGGCGTTGGCGGAAGAAAAAATGTGGAATGACCAGCTCTTGCCGGCGGCCTTCATGCACGAGAGCAGGTCCATGGCGCGCTGGCGCTGGAGCAGGAAGTTCTCGTCCATGATGAAAAACGACTTCACGTTGCGGGACGCCTCCGCTTCCTCCATCAGCCGGAAGAGTTCCTCGCCGGTGGAGTAGAGATTGAGCATTTTCCCCTTGCCACCGAAGAAGGACGACGTGGTGCAGAAATTGCAACCCATGGGGCATCCCATGGAAGCGATGATGGTGGCGGAAGTGTCCGCCTTGTCGGGAATCTTCACGCCCATAACGCGGAGGTCGAAGCCGGAAGACAGGGCGGGATGGCGAATGGGGGCCGCGGGGTCCTCGCCCAGGTAGCGGCGCATCCACTCGATGCCGTCCCCCTTCACGATGTGGTCGGCGTCGAGGATGTGCTCGATGCCGGGAATCGCGGCGACGTGTCCACCCACCACGATGGTGGAGTGTGGCGAGAGTTCCCGGACGATGCGGCACATTTCGCGCGCCTTGCCGACATTCACGATGATGGAAGAGACGCCCACGATGTCGTAATGATGGGCCGTGAGTTCGCGGGCGAAGGCTTCGCGCGTGGGAAAATCCAGGACCGTGCAGGGAGCGGAAATATTCTCCTGGATCATGAGGATGCCCCAGGAGCGGTGAAACCGGCGCACGGAAAACGATCCCTGCGCGCGGGTGACCTGGTTGTGGTAGAGCTCCATCGGATTGATGGTGCGGCTGCCGAATTCATCGTCCTGCGCGTACGGGCCGAACACGGACGAAAGGAGCACGTGCGCCTGGGCGCCCTTGGGGTGAGTTGTATGCATGAAAATGAAGAGGCAGATCGAAGGAGGGTGACGCGATCCGAGGAACGGCCAACACAACTTTAACAGACTCTAAAGGCCTGAAATGTAATAAAAGTGTAAGTTCTGCGGTTTAGCGGACGACGTCGAGATCCTTGCCGTAGATCACGTCTCCGCTGAAATGCTGGCGGATTTCGCGGATCACCTGCTCGGGCGGTTGCCCCATCGGCAGTTCGTGGTACAGCACCAGCTTCTTCGGTTTGGCCGCGGCCGCCAGTTTGCCGAGGTCGATCGCCGACGTGTGATAGGCCGCGTGATAGCGCTGCCAATCCGGGGCGCGGGCATCCCAACCTTTCTGCGAATAGAACTCGTGGACCAGAATGTCGCAGTCTCTGGCGGCTTCCAGCAGGGAGGCGCTGTAGGTGGTGTCTCCGGAAATGACGATCACTTTGCCGCCCGCCTCGAAGCGGTAGCCATAGGCGTACTTCCATGCGCCGTGAACCACCGGAATGGCTGAGACGCGGACGGCATCGTCGCGGTAGATGAGACCCGGCCGCACTTCGTGAGCGTGAACCACGTAAGCCGGTTTGACCGCAGGCTCCAGGCCGTGCAGACGAATGTCCATATCCTCTTTCCAGGCCTTCAGGATGTGGTTAGTCATGGCGGCGATGCCGGGTGGTCCATAAATTTCGAGGGGATCTTTCCGGCCCGTGACCGCGGGTGTGAAGATGAGGTCGGGCAGCCCGGTGGTGTGGTCGGAGTGCAGGTGCGTGATGAAGACGCGGGTCAGTTGGTCCATACGGATTCCGGCCTGAGCGGCGCGGCGCACCACTCCGGGACCGCAATCCACCACGTAGACGTTCTGGCCGGTGACGATGGCGACCGCCGGCCCGGAGTGTTCCGGTTCCGGATTGGGCGTGCCGGTGCCCAGCAGGATCACGCGAGTGTCCTGCGCAAAGGCGGCGGCCACTATCCAGGTGAATGCGAGAAGTAGTTTCATTCCGCCTACCGCGTGTCGGTGACGGTGAGCCGCCGGAAGTCCAGGGTGCGGCGCATCGAGCCGTACTTCAGGACGAGCATCTCGGAATCCACCGGGGCTTCCAGGAAGGGTCCGCCGAATAGCGGCCAGTGAGCGTAGTCGAGGGGAGTGCCGTTCACGCGCGGTTGCTCGCCGTAGGTGAACTCCAGGCTTCGTCCGCGCAAAGAGTGGAAGCGGACCGAAGGCGCAGGGTCGAGCGAGAATTCGAGCGGCAGCGCGAGGATGGCGCGACGGAACGCTGCCATGCCGGAGAACTCGCTGCGGGCGGCCACCTGCACGACGATGCCGTTCTTCAGGTAGGGGCTGAACAGGCGCCGGCCGCCGCCTTCGATGGGTTTCCAGGTGTATGGCTGCAGGGGGCGGCAGGCAATCAGGGCGTCGCCGCCGCGGGCGAAGATCCAGCCGGAGGGATCTTCGCTCACTTCGGCGAGGTCTTTCGAGAAGAAGCCGTTGATGTGCGGGAAACGGGCGCCGGGTGCGATATCGTACAGCGCGACGATGGTGTCCTGGTCCTGGAAAATCTTTTCGTAGGGAGAGCCGCCGACGAACTTGTCGGGCGAATCGTAGCTCTTCTTGGAACTGACCACGCCGGAGATCCCGATATCGGCGGGGAAGGTGAAGTAGGTTTCCAACTCGTGCAAGGACGAATGCGGGTTCAGGGTGAACAGCGTGTTCTGGACGCCGCGCGCATCGGGAACTCGCCAGGTGACGTCCCAGGAGTGTTCCTGAATGGGCTGCAGGGTGCCACCCTGGTCGGAACTGACGGCGTATTCGCCGCGCACGTAGGTGGTCTTATAAACCGGGCCGTGCAACTCGTCGAAGAACCGCCAGCGGTTGCGGGTGCGCTTGCGCTCGTACTCCGTATAAGGCTGCGAACGGTCGGCGGCAATGCGCTGGAGGATTTCGGGCGGCTGGTAGGCGCTCGCCACCACATAAAAGAGGATAGGATTGGCGGGTGGTGAGAGCGGATGACCGAGGCCGAAGAGCACCCAGCCGAAATCGCTCGAAGCCACATTCCACTTTTCGAGGACTTCGCGATCGTAGACGCGGGAATGCGCGCCGATGTAAACGCCGTCGATCTCTTCGGCGGCGTAATCGGCGGCGAGGTAGTCCAGCATCATGGTGGCGCGCTTCTGCATGGCGGGATCGCGCGCCCAGGCGGAGAGATAAGACATCGAGAGGAAATATAGGCCCATGTAGTTGGGGCTGTCGTACTCGCCCTGGCCGCGCGTGGTGGTGAGATGCACCCACGATTCCAGCCAGCCGGCGGCTTCGCGCAGGTTCTCGGCGGAAGATTTGCCGGTGTACCATTGGTCGCCATCCTGGCCGGGCCAGAGTTGCGCCATCAGATAGAGCGAGGTGTAATACATGACCCAGTGATTCTCGGTGTCGCCGCGGTAGGGCATGTAAGTGCGATACGAATCGCGGAGCGCGCGGCGGGCGGTATCGGTGAGCTGGCCGCGGTCGAGATAGGCGATGGCGGTGATGGGGTACATCCAAAACATGTCGCCGGTGGGCGCGGCGAGCAATTCTTCCAGGCGGCGCGAGCACCAGGCCGGGTCCTCGCGCAGCCACAGCTTGGCGGCGATGTTGGCGTAGCCGAGCGGGCCGGAACCGGCGGGGTGTGCGTAGGCCTCCACCACTCGCCGGACGCGCTGCTCGAAGGGCGGAGCCTGCGCGGGCAGGGATAGCGGCAGTAACAGGCACATCCAGCGGAGACGGGTCATTGGGGTGGCGCCTCCGGGACGAATTTCATGCGGAAGATGGAACTGCCGGCGAGGCCGTCTTTCGACCAGGTGCGGCCGTTGTCCGCGGAGACATAAATAGCGTCCTCGTGGACGCTGGTATAGATGCGGCCGGGTTGGGCGGGGTCAAAGGCCACACTCCAGACGGTGGTTGCGGGGAGTCCGGCGTTGCGGGGCTGCCAGGTCTTGCCACGGTCCTCGGTGATGGCCACGCCGGTTCCCCAACCCGCCACGGCGATGCGGTTCGGGGAGGCTGGATCGAAGGCGATGTCGTAGAGGTTGCGGCCCACGCCCAGGTTGCCGTTGCTCTCGAAGCTGAGGCCGCAATCGGTGGAGTCAAACAGGCCGCCGCCTTCGGTGGATGCCAGCCAGTAGCAGGCATCGTGGGGCGATTGTTCCATGTGCAGAACCTGGATGCCGGCGGCGCCGGCGAGTCGCCACGACGCTCCACCGTCTTCGCTGCGGAAGATGCCCTGCTCGGTGCCGGCCATCAGGAAGCCGGCGCGGCGCGAATCCACGCGAAGAGCCGCGGTGTATTTGCGGCGCAGGCCGGAAGCGGCGTCGTGCCAGGTGGCGCCGCCATCCTGACTCACTTGAATACCGTGAGTGTGGCCGAAATAGATGGCGCCGGGAGCATTGCGGTCGAGAGCGACGTCGAGCAACTCGGTGACGTCGCTGCCGGTGAGGATCTTCCATCGCTCGCCGCGCGAAGAAATGCGCAGCAGGCCGTTGCCGGCGGCGGCGTAGACCACGGAGGGGTCGCGCGGATCGAAATCGAACGCGGTGATGAAGGGATGATTGAAGCCGGCGTGCCGCCACTCGCCGCCCGCGAGCTTGAGGAAGATGCCGCTAGCCGGGAGATTGGCGCCTACGACGTAGTCTCTGGAGCTGGCTCCGCAGGTGTAGAGGGTGTACTGGCCGGAAAGAGCCAGCGGCAATGCTGCCAGAATGAGTAACCAGCGACCCATGGCGGACTACTGTAGCATGCGTCGGGCCAAGCGGCTACGGCATCTCGTGATCTCGCGCCTTGATACAATCTCAGCGTGCCCAAGTGCCCGTACTGTAAACAGGTTGTCACCCTGGACAAGACCCGGAGAGAGTCCGCCGACGTCTCCGTCCCCGAGGGAGTCGAACGGGAAGTCTCCGGTTCGATCAAGAAGGAGATCATGTACTCCTGCCCGCATTGCGATTCGATTCTCGGGTTCGGGTTTTTCTTCGGCGGCTTACTGACCGGCAGGCCGTAGAGAGGGGGCCTCGCCTACTTTTTGATTGCCGCCAGAGCCTTGGACGCCTCTGGATAATTCGGCTGTAGTTCGAGCGCCTTCTTGTAGGCTGCGGCGGCCTGGTCGTTTGCTCCCTTGGCCTTCCAAGCTTCGCCGAGACGGTAATAGGCTTCGGGCGATGGCTTCTTGGCGATGGCCGCCTCTAAATCCGCGATGGCGCCGTCCACGTTCCCGGCGGAGCCGGGCGCGGCCGCACGCGGCTGGTTCAGATTCCCCAGGTTCAGGCCGTTGACCATGATCGTGGTTTGTCCCATCATCGCCGAGATCAGAGGCGCCATGTCCTGAATGGTTCCGGACGTGTTCCCGATGTTCAGACCGTTCACCATGTACACGAACTTGCGGTCCCGGATGGCCTGCAACAAAGCCTCCGGAACAGTTGCCTTTTCTTCTGGCTCGGGGAATAGCTCGGCGCGAACGTCATCGCCCTCGACGATCAGGACTCCGAGCGGGACGGTCTTTGCGCCCATGCCGGCGCCAAATCCCACCATCACTTCGCCGCCGCCAAGCGCGAACTTGATCTTGGCAAAGGGAATCACCGCGGTATCGCCGGCGCGAATGGGCTCTCCGACCACGCTGCTGACTTTCAATTGTGAAACCAGCTTGTCGAAGTCCGCCAACGGCTGAGCCAGGGGCGCCTGGGCTCTCGCCACCAGCCCCCACAGAGGAAGGGAAGCCGCCAATAGAACATGTCTTTGTATGGTTTTCATAATGGCCTCCTCACTTGACGGGCGTCTTGCCGACGCTAATGAAGCGGGTCCCTTTCTTGCCGATCACGACAAAGCCCAGGGGCCGGGCTTCGCCGCTCATGAAGAACCCGTCCACCCCCATGGCCGGGCTCTGCGGCGCCGCAGCCGCCGGACTGCCCGGGGCGGCCATGCCCGCACCCCCGAAGTTGACATCGATCATCATGATCGGTATCAGAGTGAGCGAGCCGACTTTCATGGGCTCGCCAACGACCGTCTTCACATGAAGATCGTTGCTCAGACGCTGGGCCAGCGCATTGGCCAGCTCGCTCGAGGGCTGAACCGCGGCCGCCTGGGGCTTTTTCTCTGGTTGGGTCTGACCTGCCGCGAGTGACCCAAGAACCAGTCCGGCCGCGATGACTATGATCATCATTCGACTCATGGAACACCTCTGGATCGATTTTACATCTCCTATCACCCGACAGGATATTTTGGTCTTAATATCTTTCGATCAAGCGACCCGCGCCCCGGCGGCCTTCGGCGCTCAAGGTCAGAGCGAATACGTCCGATAGTACTTAGGGTGCCGTCGGACTATGAACGTTCGGAGTATGAAATCGGTCTTACTGATGTTGACGGCGCTGCCGGCATGCGCGCAGGATCGGACCATCGATCGAGTGCTGCCGGCTCTGGCGGTGGGCAAGGCGTGCACGTCGTCGATCCAACTGCAAAATCTGGGTGAGCGGCCGGTTACCCTGGCGGTGGAAGCGTATGACGAGAACGGCGCGCTGGTGGCGCTGAAGGGCCAGACGGCAATCGCCGTGGAATTGGCTCCGCGCGAGCGGAAAACTTACCGCCTGGAACTGCCCGACGAAACACTGGGTGCCTGGGTGCGGGTGCGGGAGACGCTGGCGGCCGCGGAATTCTCTCCGGTAGTGACGGTGAGCGGCTCGACCGAGTGTGTGGCGGGCAACGAGCTGCGCACGGTGGCGCGCGAGGTGGCTTTTCCGATGCGCAACCCATGGTTCGAGGGAGATGTATCCGAACTGCCAGGAGATTTGTTGGCGGTGGTGAACGCTTCCGCGCGGCCTGCCACCGCATCGCTATGTTACTCGGCCGCGATTTTCTACTCGGTGCCGGACGGCCGGCGGGGCGGGGAATTGACCCCGGTTTGCACGGCGTCCTTCGCGGTGCAGATCCCGCCGTTCAGCGCGCGGCAATTCCCGGTCGAGCGGGAGGGCAGCTCGCGTTTTGCTCTGCGGGCCAGGGGCGCGGCCGTGGTGCTGCAGATGCTGAAGCCGCAAGGTGACCACGTGAGAATCTACGCCGTCGATTCGAGCATTAAGTTTGGTGGAGAAGTGGTGAACCAATAAATCATCTCAGCCTGCGTTCCTGCTTTTGCGCCAGCCGGCTCCAGCGCGCCGTAAAAGGACGCCGGAAGCGCGGCGCCGTGCGGGCGGATTCCACGGCGCGGGAGTAAGCCTCGCGCGCTTCCGCCGGCCGTTTGGCGGCTTCGAGCGCCTGACCGAGGTAATACAATCCTTCCGGATCGTACGGGCGGCGCTCCACGTAGACTTCCAGATAGCGAAGACCGTCCTGGCTGCGGCCGGCCTCCAGACACGCCGCGCCGGTCTCGCGGAGAATCTCGCTCAGGTTGTGTTTCGGGTCTTGCGCCAGCACGGTCTCGAAGGATGCCAGCGCATCGGCGATGCGCCCCTGTTGCCGGGCGATGCGGCCCAACTGAAAGTGGGCGTCGGTTTCGCCCGGGTCGATCCTGACGGCGGCCTGAAAGTGTTGGATGGCATCGGTCGAGTTGCGGCGCTGCTGGTAGATGAGGCCGAGCTGGTATTGCGCTTCGCCGTCGTGGGGATTGACGGCGGCGGCATCCAGCATGCGGCGGAAGTGCTGGCGATTGCGCATGCCGGCGCCCAGATTCGAAAACTCGCCGCCCAGAAAATACCAGGCATAGAAAAGAAAGAAGGGCGAAGCGAGCCAGCGCATCAGAAAGAGCGCCGGGACCCAGAGGAAGGCGGCCGCCGCCAGGGGAATCCAGGAAAGGCAGACCACGCCCGCGGCCGCGCCGTTGCCGGCGCCGAAGACCGTGCGGACGGCGAAAAACATCAGCACTCCGAAATACAGGCATGCCAGCGCGGCGATGACCTGGAAGACTGGCAGGGGAGCGGTCCACGCGGCCAGGATCAGCGGGAGGCAGGCCGCGGCCAGCGCCATCGCGCCGCAAGTGAGCAGCGGAGAATAATCGCGCTGGAAGGAGGCGCTGAAGCCGCCGAAGTGGCCGAACAGGGCAGACAGCAGGAGCACTCCGGGAATGTAGGCGACGGCCAGCACCAGCAGGGGAGCATAGATGGGAAATCGCATCCAGGGGTTGGAACCAGCCAGCGGCAGCGACGCGGCCAGCACGCAAAGGCTGGCGATCAGCAGGCTGCCGCGGTCCAGAATCGCGCTCATGGCGGAGACCGGCCGGTAGAACAGGCGGAGCAGCAGCGTCAGGCTTTCGGTCATGGATATTGGGAGGATAACATGGAGCTTCGACGGCTCATCTAGCCCGAAGGGCGAAAGACAATAGCCCGCGACGTGAGCCGGGCGGAATCAAAGTGTGGTCACGCAAAGCCCCGGAACGGGGCGTAAGCCTGGTTTCAGCCGCGTCAGTTGCCCGGGCTGCGGTAAACGCGGCCGTGCTTCATGACGAAGACCACGCGGCGGACGGCGGTGATGTCGTCGAGCGGGTTGCCTTGGACCGCCACCAGATCGGCTTCCAGACCTTCCGCTATCGACCCGATCTTATCGGCCATGCCCAGGGATTCGGCCGCCACCGAGGTCCCCGACATCAGCGCGGCCATGGGGGAATCGCCGCCGTCCTTGACGCGGTAGATGAACTCTTCGGCGTTGCGGCCGTGCGCGCCGGCTACCGCGTCGGTGCCCAGGACAATTTTGACGTTGGCCTTGCGGGCCCGCTTGTAAACGTCAGCCACCAGCGGCAGGGCCTTTTCCATGGCGGCGAAACCTTCCTCGGTGTAGTTGCCGATGCCCAGAAACTTCGGCTTGTTGTCGAGATAGTTATGCAGCACCAGAAAATTGGGATCGAAATAGACGCCGCGCGCGGCCATCAGGCGGAGAGTCTCATCGTCCAGGAATGTGCCATGTTCGATGGACGTGCAGCCGGCCAGAACCGAGGCGCGCGCGCCTTCCGTGGCGTGCGCGTGGACGATGGTTCGCAGTCCTTGGGCTTTGGCTTCGCCGCAGGCCGCGTTGATCTGCTCCACCGTGAGAGTCATCTTTCCGCCGTCGCGGATGCTGGCGGTGGCGAACAGCTTGACCAGATCGGCGCCATCCTTCTTTTCCCTTTGCACGGTGGCGCGGATCTGTTCGGGCGTGCCGCTGGTAATCTGCACTAAAGAAGTCAGGATGCGCGGGCCGGGCAGGACGCCGGACGCCGTGAGGTCGCGGATCTGGCCGTCGAGTTGCGCGCCGACGCTCTGCACGGTGGTGAATCCGCCCATCAGCGTGGCGCGGACATTTTCCACCGTTGCCCAGTAGGCTTGTTGAGCGTTTGACCCGCGGCCGCCGCTTTCGAGGCGTCCATCCTTATTGAAGAACCAAGTGATGTGGACATGCGTATCGATCCAGCCGGGCATCACGGTGTAGCCGCTGAGGTCCAGCGTGGGCCGGTGGGTGGCGTCCGCAATGCCGGTGATGCGGCCGCCTTCGATGACGATTTCCTTGTTCGTGAGGACGTGGCCCTTGCCGTCGATGAGCGTCGAAGTCTTGACAATGATAGGCTGGGCCATGGCCAGGACGGCGAGGAAGGGAAGAGCGATGCTGTTGCGGATCAATGACGGCATAATCAAGGTGTACACCGTTTTCGGGCCGGTTACAAATCGCCCCTTGCAAAAAGGGGACTGCTGCCAATTCCCGTTCCTGGAATTGGATAGCTGTCCCCGCTTGGCAGGGGAAGGGAGGGCATCATGCGGAAGATTTCCATCGGTCTCCTGGCCGTCGCGCTGGAGCTGTTGACCGGATGCGCCGGGGTGGTTTCCCTGCACCCCCTGGTGACGGATTCGGACAAGGACGCGTTCCTCGACCCGGCGCTGGTTGGCTCGTGGCGGGAGATTTCTCCCGACGACAAGCCCGGAAGCGCCGGCGGCCAAGTGTACGTGGTGACGCGCTATGGGCAGAACGGCTACAAAGCCTCCACAGTGGACGAGGGCGTCGAAAAATCGGTAGTCTTCCACATCTGGAAACTGCCGGACCGGTACCTGCTGGACGTGCGTGACGATCTGGGTGACCCGGCCCTGCCCGTGCATGTCTATTTTGGACTCACGCTTCAAAAAGATATCCTGAAATTGTCGGAGATGGATACACCGTGGCTCAAACAACAAGTGGCGGCGCGGGAAGGACTCCGCAGTGAAGTATTGAAGGAAGCCGACGTGGACGGCAAGGTGGTGATCACGTCGCCGCAGGCGGATCTGCGAAAATATTTCTTGCCATTGGCGGCGGACAGCCGGTCCTTCGCCGATGAGTCGGAATTGCACCGCGTCAAATGAACATGCCTCAAATGAAGAACGCCATGAGCCCCCCACTGCGACTCTGTGCCGCCTGCCTGGCGCTGGCGGTGGCGTCGGGCTGTTCGCTCAAGCGGATGGCCATCAACCAGGTGGGCAACGCGCTGGCGTCGGGAGGCACAACGTTTGAGAGCGACGAAGATCCCGACCTGGTCGCCGCCGCCATTCCGTTCGGCTTGAAAATGTATGAGAGCCTGCTCGAGGAAACGCCCAGGCACACCGGCCTGCTGCTGGCGGCGGCCACGGGCTTCACCGAATACTCGTACGCCTTTGTGGACGCGCGCATCGACGAAGTGAAGGAAGAGAGCCTGGAGCGCGCCGACGCGCTGCGAGATCGCGCGCGCAAGCTCTACCTGCGGGCCAATCGGTACGGCATGCGCGGCCTGGAGGTGCGGCATCCCGGCTTCGGAACTTCGCTCGATAACGATGCCGATACGGAGCTCAAGAAAATGACCAGGCGCGATGTGCCGCTGCTTTATTGGACCGCGGCCTCGCGCGGCCTGGCGATTTCGCTGTCCAAGACCAGCCCGGAGATGATTGGGGAGCTGCCGCTGGTGGAGACGATTGTGCGCCGCGTGGCGGAGCTGGACGAGGGTTTCAACGACGGGGCGGTACCGGAGTTTCTGATCACCCTCGAAGCGGCCCGCAGCGGCGTGAAGATGGAGGAGCAGCAGAAGCTCATGCGGCAGCACTTCGACCGCGCCATCGAGCTTTCCAAAGGCAAGCGGGCCGGCACGTATGTTTCATTTGCAGAGAATGCCTGCGAACCGGCGCAGAACAAGGACGAATTCAAATCCATGCTGGAGAAAGCCCTGGCGGTGGATGCTGACGCGGATCCGCCCAACCGGCTGGCCAACCTGGTGGCGCAACGGCGCGCGCGGTGGCTGCTGAAGCATATCGATGAGCTGTTTCTCGAATCCGCGCCCAAGGAACAGTAACGGAGGATGGCATGTTCAGGAAAATCATAATCTGCGCACTCTTTTTTGGGCTGGCGGTGACGGCCCACGCCCAGAAGGTGGAGATCATCATGGCCACCCTGGCCCCGCAGGACTCGGCCTGGTTCAAGGTGATAGAGAACATGGGCGCCGAATGGAAGAAGATCTCGGGCGGCAACGTCACGTTGTCCATTCGCGCCGGCGGCGTGGTGGGAGATGAGCCCGACTGTGTCAGGCGCCTGCGGCTGGGTTCCATTCAGGCGGCGGAGCTCACCAGCGCCGGGCTGGGCGACATCGACCAGGGCGTGGCGTGCCTCCAGATCCCCATGATGTTCGATTCTTACGAAGAGCTGGATTACGTGCGCGACCGCATCGGGCCGAAGCTGGAAAAGCGCATCGAGGACAAGGGATTCATGTTGCTGAACTGGGGCGATGCCGGTTGGGTGCGGTTCTTTTCCACCAAGAGGGTGACCAGGCTCGACGACCTGCGCAAGCTGCGGCTGTTCACGTGGGCCGGCGATCCCACCGAAGAGGAGTTGTGGAAAACCGCCGGCTTTCACGTGGTGCCGCTGGCGGCCACCGACATCGGGCAGCAGCTCGAAACGCACGGCATCGACGCGGTACCTACCACCGCGTTGTACGCCGAGACCGCCGACCTCTACAAAATCGCAAACAACATGTGCGATGTGAAATGGGCCCCGCTGGTGGGCGCCACCATTGTTTCCAAAGCCGCCTGGGAAAAAATCCCGGCGGCGCAGCGCGGTGCCATGCTGGAAGCGGCACGCAAGTCCGGCGATGCGCTGAAAGGCGACATTCGCGCGCAAGATACGCGGGCCATTGCCACCATGGCGGCCGGTCAGACGGGCCACAGAGCCATCAAGCTCACGATCACCACCCTGGATGCCGCTGCGATGGCCGACTGGCGCAAGCAGACCGAGGCCGTCTACCCCAAGATGAAGGGCAAGATGGTGCCGGCGGATCTGTTCGATGAAGTCCAGCGGTTGCGAGACGAGTACCGGGCGCAGCATCCCGCCAAAACTCCGGAGAAGGTCGACGCAAAGAGCACCGCGCAGAGCGCCCCCCCGGGCAAGGGCGCCACCAAAGGCAAAGGCAAATGACCAGGGTAGGCGGCCTTCTCACCGGTTCCGAGAAGGCGCTGGCCATCGGGGCAATCTCGGTGATGTCGCTGCTGCCCGTGGTGGAGATGGTGGCGCGTCTCCTGGGGCTGACCGGAATTCCCGGATCGGTCGTCTTCGTGCAGCAGCTTACGCTGTGGGTGGCCTTCCTGGGAGCGGCGCTGGCGGCCGGCAGCGACCGCTTGCTTTCACTTTCCGCCAACACGTTTGTTCCCGAGAAGTGGAGCGTCCCCGTGCGTGTATTTGGCTGCGGCCTGACGGCGGCCATTGCCGCCAGCCTTTGCTGGGCCAGTTACCAGTTTGTAGTTTCGGAACGGAGCGGCGGGAAGATGCTGGCGCTGGGAATCCCGAATTGGGTGCCGGCCGTGGTGATGCCCGTGGGGTTTCTGCTGGTCGCCGTCCGCGCCATCCGCGGAGCCGGCCCAAAGACCGCGCAGCGCCTGTGCGCCGCGCTGTTCCTGCTGGTTCCCCTGGCGCTCGAGTTCGCGCCGCACACGCAGAGTTCGCTGGTGTTGTGGATCGGCATCCCGGTGATCGTGGCCGGTGCTGTGCTGGGGCTGCCCATCTTCGCCACCCTCGGAGGCGTCGCATTGCTGTTGTTGTGGAGCGTGGGGCAGCCGGCGGCCACGGTGCCGGACAACGCGTATTCGCTGATGAGCTCGGAAGTACTGCCCTCGCTGCCGCTTTTTACGCTGGCTGGGTACCTGTTGGTGGAAGGCGGCGCCAGCGTGCGCCTGCTGCGCGTGTACACCGCGCTGTTTGGCTGGCTGCCCGGCGGCCTTGCCATCACCACCGCGGTGGGCTGTGCCATCTTCACCTGGGCGGGATCGGGAGTGACCATCGTTTCCATGGGCGGGCTCCTGCTGCCCATGCTGATGAAGGCGCGTTATCCGGAGCGCTTTTCCATCGGTCTGATCAATGGCTCGGGCTCGCTCGGCCTGTTGTTTCCGCCGAGCCTGCCGGTAATTCTCTACGCCATCTCTGCCAGGAATGTGCACATCGACTCGCTGTTTGTCGGCGGCTTTGTCCCGGGCCTCCTCATGGTATCGATGGTCTCGGCCTGGGGTGTGGTGCAAGGCATTCGCTGCGGCGCCGAGCGCTCGAAGTTTTCATTCGCCGAAGCGCGCAAGGCGATATGGGAGGCCAAGTGGGAATTGGCTGTCCCGGTGATTGTGCTGGCCGGCCTGTTCGGCGGCTTCGGCACCATAATGGAAGCCGGCGCCATCACGGTCGTCTATAGTTTTATCGTCGAGTGCTTCGTGGTGCGAGGTTTTTCCGTACGCCGCGATTTTCCGCGCGTGGCGCTGGAGTGCGTCACGGTGATGGGCGGCGTCCTGTTGATCATCGGGGTGGCCAGGGGGCTCGTCTACTACCTGTCCATCATGGACGTTCCCGCCACGCTGACCACTTGGGTGGACGTGCATATCCATTCCAAATACGTTTTCCTGATCCTGCTGAATCTGGTGCTGCTGGTCGAAGGGTCCTTTATGGACATATTTTCGGCCATTATCGTGATGGTGCCGCTGATCCAGCCACTGGCTTTGCGTTTCGGCGTCAACCCCGTGCAGATGGGCGTGATCTTTCTGGCGAACCTGGAACTGGGCTATCTGGCGCCGCCTATCGGAATGAACCTGTGTCTGTCGGCTTACCGCTTCCGCAAACCCCTGACCACCATCTACCGCGCGACACTGCCGGTCTATCTCATCCTGCTGGTAGGTGTGCTGCTGATCACTTACGTGCCGCAGCTCACCACCTGGCCCGTCGAGTGGCTCGGATTCTAGCCGCCAATTTGGGAGGGCGGACGCCCTCGTCCGCGCGCGACCCCCTGGTCGCGCCACCGGAACAACGGCATCGGCATCTGGCAAGGCGCGCACAGGCCGACGGGGGCGTCGGCCGCGGACCAGGGGGTCCGCCCTCCTATTTGGTGCAACAGAGTACGATCTGAGGTATGAAGCTTTTTGGAATGCTGCTCCTGCCCGCGCTGGCGCTGGCTTCGCCGGGAGACGATCTTCGCCCGCTGGCGGATCAGGAACTGCCGTCGCTGATCGCAATCTATCGGGACCTGCACGCGCATCCCGAACTCTCGCACCACGAGGAGCGCACGTCGGCGCTGCTGGCGGACGAGCTGCGCAAAGCCGGGTACACGGTAACCGAGCACCTGGGCAAGTACGCCGATGGCACCGCGGCGTTCGGTATTGCGGCGGTGATGAAGAACGGCCCCGGCCCCGTACTGCTGGTGCGGACCGAACTCGACGCGCTGCCGATCGAAGAGAAAACCGGCTTGCCCTTCGCCAGCCGGGTGCGATCGCACAACGCCGCCGGGCAGGAGGTCGGCGTGATGCACGCCTGCGGCCACGACCTCCACATGACGTCGCTCCTGGGAACGGCGCGCACCCTGGCCAAGCTGAAGGAACGTTGGAGCGGCACGCTGGTGCTGATCGGCCAGCCATCTGAAGAAACCGTGGATGGCGCGCGCGCCATGCTCAACGACGGCTTCTACTCGCGCTTTCCGAAGCCGGATTTCGCCATCGCGCTGCACGATGAGCCGACCATCGAGGCCGGCAAGGTGGGAGTCCTGGGTGGTCCCATCTACGCGGGGTCGACGGCCGTCGAAGTCACCATGCGCGGCATGGGCGGCCATGGCGCGCATCCCGAATTGACCAAAGACCCGGTGGTGATGGCCGCCGAATTCATCATGGAGCTGCAAACCATCGTCAGCCGCCAGACGCTGCCGCTCGATCCGGCGGTGGTGACGGTCGGCTCGATCCATGGCGGGACCAAGGGCAACATCATTCCGGACGAGGTGGTGATGCAACTCACCACCCGGGCCTTCAGTGAGGACGTGCGCGAGCGCACTCTCTCTTCCATCAAACGCATGGCGCAGGGTGTGGCGCTGGCCGCCGGCGTGCCGGACGACCGCGCGCCCATTGTGAAGGTGAGCGAGACCGAGGCCGTTCCGCCCACTTACAACGATCCGAAGCTGGCGGCGCGGCTGCGCGGCGTCTTCGAAGCGGCGCTGGGCGCGGCCAACGTCGGCGAGTCGAGACCCATGATGGTCAGCGAAGACTTCGGCTTGTTTGGCCTTTCGGGCCACCAGATTCCCACCGTGATCTTCCAGTTGGGCGCCGTTTCCGCGCAGCAGATCGAAGAGAGCCGCCGCACCGGAAACCCGCTGCCCTCGCTGCATTCGAGCGTCTTCTATCCGCAAGTAGAGCCGGCCATGCGCGCGGGCATCGTCGCGACCACCTCCGCGGCGCTGGAGTTGCTGAAGAAACCATGACCCCGGAACCGGAAGCGGCAGTTGCGATTGTGCGCGCGCGGTCTCCCGAAGAATCCATCCTGCTCATCCGGCGTGCCGAGCGGCAGGACGACCCGTGGTCGGGCCACTGGTCCTTTCCGGGCGGGCGCCGCGATCCCGCAGACCCCGATCTGCTCCACACCGCGCTGCGCGAACTCGACGAGGAGTGCGGCATCCGCCTGGAGCGGCAAAGCCTGGAGACCGCGCTCCCGCCCACCATTGCCGGCCGCGCCGCAGGACCGTTTCTGACGGTGGCGCCGTTCGTTTTCTCGGTGGCGCAACCACTGCCCACCGTGCTCGATCCGCGCGAGGCCGTGGAAGCTTTGTGGGTTCCGGTAAAACTGCTGGAGGACCCCGCGCGGCACTCGCTGCAATCCGTGCCGGGGATGCCCGCCGACCACCAGTTCCCGGCGATGGACTTAAAGGGCGTGCCGCTTTGGGGCTTCACCTACCGCCTGCTCAGGGAGTGGCTGGCGTCACGGTGATGGGATTCGTCTTCTGCTGCCCGGTGGGGCAGGATGGTATCCTGCGCACCGATTGTCAATTATTGTCAATCGGTGCAGCCGGGCGCAGCCCGGCCCGGCGCCGCCTGCGGTAAAATGGCTTCACACCGAAAAGGAGATCGCACATGAACCGCACTGCTTTGCTGATTGTGGCCGCGTCGCTGGCCGGCGCCGCCGGACTGCAAGCGCAAACCACCAACCCGTTGATCGGCGAAATGAAACGCGCCTACACCCAATATAAAGGCTACTGGACCAAGGTCGCGGCATCCATGCCGGAAGAGAATTACGGCTTCAAACCGACGCCGGAAATCCGCTCGTTCGGCGAAATAGTGGCCCACGTGGCCGATCATCAAACCGGCTTTTGCAGCTCGGTTACGGGTCCCCGCAAGCAGGGAGACGCCGCCACCAAGAAGACCAAAGCCGACCTGGTAGCGGCGCTGGCGGCATCCTACGCGGAATGCGATAAGGCCTGGGACAGCATCACCGATGCCAATGCCACCGAGATGGTGGGCCAGCGTTCCAAGCTGGGCACACTGATCATCGATGTGGCCCACAGCGAAGAGGAGTACGGCTATATTTCGGTCTACTTGCGCCTGAGCCACATCGTGCCGCCCTCGAGCGACCGCAGCGGTGGCCGATAAGTGGGGCAGACCCCCGTGGTCTGCGCGGGTCCCCCTGGACCCGCTGTTCGTTCGAAGAATCAAGTGCCTGCCACCAGCGAAAAGCCGGCCGGGGGGCCGACTGCAGACCAGGGGGTCTGCCCCACAATTCTTGCAGATGTTCAGCCAGTGGTCCGGCGCGTCCTAGGCAGTAGCCGTCTGGAGCTTGCCCCGCTGGGCGACAGGCACGAAATCGCGCGCGTCTGAGCCGATGTAAACCTGGCGCGGGCGGGCGATCTTCTGGTCCGCGTCCCCCAGCAGTTCCTGCCACTGCGCCAGCCACCCGGCGGTCCGCGGAATGGCAAACAGCACCGTGAACTGGTCGGGCGTGAAACCCATCGCCTGATAGATGATGCCCGAGTAAAAATCCACGTTCGGGTAGAGCTTCCGCTTGATGAAATACTCGTCCGACAGCGCGATTTTTTCCAGCTCCAGCGCAATGTCCAGCTTCGGATTGCGTCCCGTCACCTCGAACACCTGTTCGGCCACGCGCTTAATGATGCGGGCGCGCGGATCGTAGTTCTTGTACACACGGTGTCCGAACCCCATCAGCTTGCGCTTACCGTCCTTCACTTGCGCGATGAAGCCGGGGATCTCGCTGACCTTGCCGATTTCGTCCAGCATGCGCAGCACTTCTTCGTTAGCTCCGCCGTGCAGCGGGCCCCACAGCGCGGCGATGGCCGCGGCGGTGGTGGCGTACGGGTCGGCGTGCGAGCTGCCCACCGCCCGCATGGTGTTGGTCGAACAATTCTGTTCGTGATCCGCATGCAGGATGAATAGCACCTCCAACGCGTGCGCGATCACCGGGTTCGCGGCGTATTTCGGCTCCGTCCGCCTCCACAGCATGTTCATGTAGTTCTTCGTGTAGTCAAGCTCCGGATCGGGGTACACGTACGGCAGCCCCAGCCGGTGACGGTACGCATACGCCGCGATGGTCGGCATCTTGCCGATCAGGCGCGCGATCTGTTCGTGCCGGCTGGCCGGGTCGAAGATGCTCCGCGCATCCGGGTAGAACGTCGAGAGCGCCGCCACCGCACCCATCAGCATGCCCATGGGATGCGCATCGTAGTTGAAGCCCTCCATGACTTTCTTCAGCTTTTCGTGGATCATGGTGTGCCGCAATACTTCGCGGTTCCAGTTTGCCAGTTCGTCCTCGGTCGGGAGTTCACCGTTAAGCAGGAGGTAAGCCACCTCCAGGAACGTGCAGTTCTCGGCCAGTTGCTCGATCGGGTAGCCGCGGTAGCGCAGAATGCCCTTATCACCATCCAGGTACGTGATGGCGCTCTGGCAGGAAGCGGTATTCATGAAGGCCGGATCGTAGGTCATCAGGCCGAAATCGTCGGCGCCGGTCTTGATCTGGCGCAGATCCATGGCGCGAATGGTGCCACGGGAGACCGGTACTGTATAAGTTTGGTTCGTCCGATTGTCTGTAATCGTTAGAGTCTGGTTATCCACAGGTGTATCCTCCTGGATTCCGCGGGATTCGATGGCCAGCCGTGCACGTGGATTTCCACATGCGAATATCGCGTAATTCCACACTTTTGCGAGTAAATGCGAGGTTTTTGTCAGCGCTGCCTCTGAAACACAGCGTCTTTTACCGCAAAGCTGGGTGCGGACGCCCACTCCGCGCACCCAAAAGGGAAATGTCCGGTGATCAATCGACCTTGAGTGCTCGAGAGTGGCCTATCCGGGGCGCAGTGGATCGTTACCTGGCTGCGGATGCCAAAGCCCGCTGTATCACGAGGCCCAGCAGACCATGAGGAACCCCAAACTGACTGAACCGCAACCGCTTACGAGATTCTCCCATTGCCGGGCATCTTTACTCTCACTCAATGATCGGCAACCCCTCCGGTTTCTGAAGGGGCATTCGTCCAAAATCGGAACCGGCCCCGATGCCACGGCTTTCCGGCGGAGTCGAGGCGCGCGCAAGGCTCTTCACCCTCAGGAACTTCAAAGCTCCCAGCGTTGATGGGCCCAACACTCCGGCGGCCAGTGTCGCCCACGCGGTGGCCGCCAGCGGGTATGCCCTCAGAAATTCCCGCGCGTGGCGTAATCCATGAAAGGTCTCGCCCGCCAGGAAATACATTTCGAACCGCTGTCGTAGCAAGCTCCGGAAAGTCCGCGGAGCGAACCGCCGCAGAGCCGCGCCGTGATTCGCCACGATATCATCCAGCGCCTTTGCGCCGTCCAGGGCTTCCACCTTCTGCTTCCGGATGTAGTCGAAGAAGGATACCCTGGTCAGGCGGTTGGCGGCGTCGTAATGAACACGCGACACAATGTCCCGAAACACCCGGGTTGGAAAGGTTCGAGCAAAGTTGAGGTGATAGATCCTCTCATACGCCCGGCTTTCCGGCCACGCCACAATGGGAAAGGTCGAACGCCGCACGCAATTCAGAAAATCGGAGCGGGGGATCTGCTCCGCCCAACTGAGATATCGGGCGTAGTCGAGAACCTCCTCCACAACCGGGGCGGCCGGCCGGCCTTCGTCCGGGTACGCGTAGCAGAAGAACAGGCGTTGAATCGTCGAAGAGGTCTCCCGAATTCGCCGTGCCATGACGTCGAGCGCCCCTGGCAGCAACTCGTCATCGCTGTCGAGGAACACCAGCCACTCGCCGCGGGCGTTTCGTACGCCGGTGTTTCTGGCGGCGCAGACGCCGCGATTCCCGGAGTGGCTCACCATGGTCACGCGCTCATCCGCCCACTGTCCGATGGCGGCTTGCGTGTCGTCAGTCGATCCGTCGTCGACAACTACGATCTCAAACCCCGCAGGCTCCTGATCGAGGCAACTCTTCAAAGCCCGCTGAATCTCGCGCGGCCGGTTGAAGACCGGAATCACCACGGAGAAGAACGGGTGGGAACTCATGGCGGCCCTCCCGTCCGTTTGAAAAGAGAATTCGCACTTTCCCGCAAGGGCGCATAGCCGCACGCCGTCAGGAGGTCCCGCAGCGCCGCTCTCTCCTCAAGCGGAGCAGGACCGCCGTCTATCTCCACCAGCAGGTATTCCGGCCTGGCTTCCAGCCCAACGCGCGAAAAATATCGACCGAGTACTCGCGCCTCGAATCCCTCAATGTCCAGCTTCATCATGCGAATCCGCAGGTCGGGGAACCGGGCCAGCAGTTCATCGAGCGGCACACATTCCACCCTCGGCCCCGCCGCGCCTCCCTCGCGGAAAGAGTGCCCTCCGCAATTGCCCGTCACATTGCGATGCAGCGAAAGGACCTCGCGCCGCTCCGAGATTCCGCATCGAAACAACCGGATCCGATCGTCAAACTGATTCAGGCCGACGTTCCGGGCCAGTATCCCGTAGTTCTCCTCGTCGGCTTCGATGGCGATGACCTTGCCTGCACTCCCCACACAGCGCGCCGCCCACAACGCATAGGCTCCTATGTTGCTGCCAACGTCCACAAACACGTCTCCCGGCTGCAAGATCCGCGCCATGGCCTGTCTTTCCCAGCGATCGTATACATGAGGCAGGAACGCCAGTAATCCGCCCAGGTAATCCTGCGGATCCACCAGCATGCGGATGCCGGGCCAGATCGGCAGCATCCGAAGCCCCTGGCCGCGATACAGCGGCCGAATGCACCGGAACGCCAGCGATGCCGCTCCGCGAATCGGCGGCAACCAGCGGCTCAGCGTAGTTAGGGCGGCCAGACTACAGGGCGTAGGTTCCAGGGGAACCGTAGATTCGCGTGTCCGCAAGATGGGCAAGTTCTCCATCGTGGCGGTCCACGGTTGACCGCTATCCAAGCTGCCAGGCATCCGGCCTCCATCCCAACTATCGGCAGAAGCCCCAATACCTGTACGGCCGAATCAGCAGCGGACTTTCCTTTTCCATCCGGTTCCAGGATACACTGATACTCGGAACAACAGCAGAATCAATATGTTGGGAGGCTGATCGGGGCCTTGCCGGCCCACCGTGACATTTCCACGACAGGTACGTCCAATTCCATAGACCGGATGGAATAGGAATTCGATAAGACGATCTGCTGACGCAGCTTATGGCCCAGGAAGCAGCCGGAACGGTTGGCGCCCGTTTGAGCCCGCATGTGGATGCGTTAATTCGGGCGGCGCAGAGCGGCGACCAGGATGCCTTCGAACAACTGGTGCGCACGTACGACCAAAGTGTGCTCCGCCTGGCCATGAACCTGTTGCGCTCCCCGGAAGACGCGCGCGATGTTTACCAAGAGGCGTTTCTGCGGGTTTACCGCAACCTGCACGCGTTCCGGTTCGATTGCAGCTTCCATACATGGCTCTACCGGATCGTCACGAACATTTGTCTGGATCTGTTGCGGAAACGAAAAGTCCGCAAAGAGGAACCCTCGGTGGTGGAAACCTCCGATGGGCCGATCGACCGGCTGGATACCCATGAAGAGGGCGCGGCGGCGGCCGATCCGGAGCGCGCCATGTGGAACCGGGAGCTGAAGCAACGGATCGATGGGGCGCTCGGGGGACTGACTCCCCGAGAGCGCATGGTTTTTGAGTTGCGCCATTACCAGGGATTGCGCTTGCGGAACATTGGGGAAGTCTTGGGCACCACCGAAGAGGCGGCCAAGAACTGCCTGTTCCGCGCCACCCAGAAAATGCGCGGCGTTTTGGGAGACTTTCTATGACTTGCGACTCGGTTACGAAACTGATTCCGCTTTATTACTACGGCGAGTTGACGCCCGAAGAGGAAGACCTCTTCGACCAGCACCTGCACGAGTGCGCGGTCTGCACGGCGGAAATGGAGCGCCAGCGCGTGCTGGCGGCGGCCCTCGACGTGCGCCGCCTGTCGCCGCCGCCCCTGCTGCTGGAGGGCTGCCGCGCCGATCTGATGGCCGCCATTGCCGGCGGCGCCCCGGCGATCGAGAAAGCCGCCAAAGGGCCGTGGACCCTGTTCCTGGAAGCCCTCAACCTGTCCTTCGCCGGATTTGGCAAGATGCGGCAGCCGGCGGGCGCTCTGGCGCTGATCGCCATCGGCTTCCTTGCGGCGCGTTTCTCCGGCTCGCTGATTCCCTTCGCCTCGAACGGTTTCCGCAGCATGTCGCTTTCGCCCGCCGATAGCATTCTCTCCACCGTGCGCTCCGTCAAGCCGGACTCGGCCGGCCGCGTGCAGATCACCGTCGACGAAACCCGGCGCCGCGAAGTCTCCGGCCGCCTCGACGATCCCGATATCCAGAAATTCATCCTCGCCGGTTCGCGTGGCGAAAATGCCGCCGTGCGCGTGGAAGCGGTGGGGCTGCTCAGGAATCCCGGCGACTCTCCGCAGGCGCTCGATTCCCTGCTGAACGCTCTCGCCAACGATCCCAATGACGGCGTCCGGCTGAAAGCCCTGAATGCTTTGAAACCGCTGGCCGGCGATCCTCGCGTCAGCAAGACCCTGTCCCAGGTGCTATTGTCCGACACCAACCCGGCGGTGCGGATGCAGGTGATCGACCTGATGGTCGCGCGCCGCGACGATGCCACCGTGGGCGTGTTGCAGAACCTGGTGCAGCGTGAGGAGAACAGCGGTGTGCGCCTGAAGGCTTCCAACGTGCTGAAGGACTGGAATGCGTCGATCGGGACTTTCTAAAGCGCTGCGCAGATTTTGTGGCGCACGCACTCGTGCGTGCCGCGTCGACACTCGTGTCGACGCCCGGCGTTGCCTCACGCTGCGGCTGCTCGCCGGGACGGGTCTCCTGCTGCCCCTGGCGGCATTTGCCCAGCCGTGGCTGACGCACGAAGGCGATCTGTGGGTGCGCACTTATAACGACACGGCTCCGGTGAAACCGCGCGTGCGCATCAACTCGCACGGGCCGGCGTGGATTGAGGGCAACTCGTCTCCAGCTCAATTTGTCTTCACGGTAAAGGTAAGTGTGCGGGCGCGGACTCAGGCAGAGGCGCGGGTGCGGCTGGAAAAACTGCAAGTGCGCGCCGAGAGCCAGGGCGAGTGGCTGGTGGTGACCACGCCCGGCGGCGATGCCGCTTCGAGCGTCGTCATGCACGCGCCGCGGCTGCTGGAAGCCTACGTCACCAGCTCCGGCGGGCAGGTGGAAGTGAACGGAGTGGATGGGCCGCTGCACGTCGATACGGGCGCCAACCAGGTCAAGGCCGATCGCATTCATGGCGATTGCAGTCTTTCCACCGGCAGCGGCGATATCCAGGCCGGACGCGTGGATGGCTCTTTGTACTGCACCACCGTGGCCGGCGCCATCCGGTCTCAACTGGTGGGCCGCGACGCCGTTTTCCAGACCATTGGCGGAGACATCGAGGCGCAACAGGTGAATTCGCTCGCGCACGTGGAAACCGGCGGCGGCACCGTGCATATCCACTACGCCGGCGGTCCGGTAACCGCCGTGAACGGCGGCGGGCCTGTCATTATAGATCGCGCCGGCGGAGTGGTCACGGTCCGCAATGTGGCCGGCGCCGTGCAAATCGGTGCGGCGGCCGGCATCCGCTGCGAATCGTCGAACGGCGGCAACATTCAGCTCGCCAATATCGCGGGACCGATGAGCGTGGCCACTGCCCTGGGGAACATTCTCGCCAATCTGGGCGGCAGCCGCCTGGCGGAATCGCTTTTGGCGACGGGCAATGGTGACATCACCGTGGTCATTCCGTCTAACATCAGTGTGACCATTCGCGCCGAGAACCAGACGGCCGACACCCTGCGGCGTATCGTATCGGAATTTCGGGAAATTCAGCCGCGGTGCATCGGGACCCGCCTGGTGGCCCAAGGGCAGGTCAACGGAGGCGGGCCGCTGTTGCAGATCTCGGCCTCCAGCGGCACGATCTTCCTCAAACGTCAATAAAGGGATTGCTTCGATGAAACTGATTCTCAGTATCGCAACCATCTGCCTGGCGGCTGGCCTGATAACGCCCGCCGCCAGAGCGCAAACCGCGGCGCGGCCGCGGAACGCCCAGATCGTCACGCCCGTTGAAACTCCCTACCTGGGGATCAACGCCATCGACATTACGTCGGATCGCGCCAGGGCGCTCAAGCTCAAGGAAGAGCGCGGGGTGGAAATCACCAGCGTGGATCCGGAGAGCGCCGCGGCCAAAGCCGGCCTGAAAGAGGGCGACGTGGTGCTGGAATACAACGGCCAGCATGTGGAAGGCTGGGAGCAACTGCGGCGGCTGGTATCGGAAACTCCCATCCACCGCGAAGTCAAGATCGGCATCTGGCGCAACGACGCCGCGCAAACCCTCACCGCTACGGTGGGGGCGCGCAAGGATGCGCGCGCAAGCCGGACCCTGGTGATTCCCGACGGTGGGAACGACTTCCCGTTCAAAATCGAGCCGCCCATGCTGCCGGCGCTACCGTCCATCGAACTTCCCCAATTCCGGACGTTCGCGCAGAACCGCGCCATCGGTATTTTTGGAGAGTCGCTGGGGCAGGAAGAGCAGTTGGCGGAGTTCTTCGGCGTCAAGAGCGGAATTCTGATCCGCTCGGTGGTGCAGGGTTCGGCCGCGGAAAAGGCCGGGATCAAGGCCGGCGATGTTCTGACCAAGATCGACGATACGGTAGTCTCCAGCCCCTCTGAGATCTCGAGCGCGCTGCGCGCCGCCGGCTCCAGGCGGACCTTCACCGTCACGGTGGTACGCAATAAAAAGGAGATGGCGCTCACCGTGACGATTGAAGCCGGCGCCAGCATGCACGGCCGCCTGTGGAACCGGGAAGGTTGGTTCGATCTACAGTTTCCTGCCTATGACGGCATAGTCCAGGGAACCGAAGAACGCGCCGCGAAAATCATCTGGCAGTGAAGCCAGCGACGGCATGGTATCCACCGCCGGAGACAGCCGGCGCAATTCCATCAGCCCGACGCCGCATTCTTCCAGGTAAAAAATCAGCAGCGGATGCGGCACCGGCCGCGTGTGCGTGGGGTCCAGGTAAAAGTGAGTGCCGAAGATCGCCAGGCATTCCGGGTTGGGCGTTTCGATGGCGATCACGCCGCCGCGCGCCAGCCGTTCCGCGCACAGCCGGATCAGTTCCGGCAGCCGCTCGGGCGGCAGATGTTCCACCACCTGCGAGCAGAAAATGCCGTCCAGGGCGCCTTCCTCCAGGGACGCGAGGTACGGGAAGGCATCGGCGATTTCGGCATCCAGGCCCTTGAGCCGGCAGGCCGCCACCGATTCCGCTCCCAGATCGATGCCGCGCGCCGGAATGGCGGCGTCGCGCATCATTTCGAGAAACTCGCCGCGCCCGCAGCCGATATCGAGCACGTTGCGGCAGCCTTCGAAGTAGGGCAGATAGATCTGCTGCCCGGTCTTGACACACTCCTCGGATCCGCGGAACCGTTCGGCGAACTTCCCGTAATCGAGTGGGACATGCCTCTGGCTTGTCTCGCCGCCGTCCTGGGCCGAAGGCCCGGCCAGCGGCGCTGCTACCGCCTCCGCAATCCGCAACCGCCGCCGGATCAATCGCAGCTCCATATGAGTCGTCCGATCCACCTCCATCCGCATCTTCTCTAAATCCGCCCATAGCCGCTTTTGAATCTCCATCCCGTGCCGCTCCATGGCGGCGTGGAAATTGGTGTTGTGCCCGGCCATGAGGTCGCGGTGGCTGGCTTCCATGAGGGTGACGCGGTGCTGGAAGGCCCCCTGCAAATCGGCCACGCTGCGCAGGAACGCGACTTCGTTCTGCTGCAGCTTGTGCTCCCACTCGACGCGCCACGCGGCCCAGTGGTCGCGCATGTCCCTGGTCTCGCCGTCCACCTCATGGCCGATTCTTTCCTGCTCCGCCAGCCGCCCGCCCATCTCGGAGAGCGCCCGGTTGGTTTCCCGCAGCGCTTCCAGCACGGCGTCGGCGTAAGCCACCACATTGCGATTGAATTCCACCTGCTCGCGGACGTGCCAGTCCAGCATGCGCGCCACCAGGCGCTTCCAGGCCTGCACCACGGCGTTCAGCGGGCCGCCCGCGCGCGGGTTTACCGTCCCGATGGCCGCCACCTTTCCCATGGCCGAATCGCGCGCGTGCATCAGCGGCGTCAGGTCGGGCAGGGCGATATCGACGCCCGCCGCAGTCTGCGGGTTGCGCACCCGCACGCGCTCGCGGACTTCCCGCAAGATCTCGATCAGCTCAGCGCTTTCCACGTTTTCGGCTCCAGGTTGCGGTCACGATGGTGCTCAGGCCGCCGCGCGGCGTAAATTCCCCCACTACCGTAGCCACCTTGGGCTTCGCGGCTTTGACCACGTCGCGCAGCACCCGGTTCACCACGTTTTCCTGAAAGATGCCGAGATTGCGATAGGCGTTCAGATACATCTTGTAGGATTTGAGCTCCAGGCAGCGCTCCGCGGGCACGTACCGCAGCACAATCTTTCCAAAGTCGGGCAGCGAGGTCTTGGGACAAACCGAAGTAAACTCCGGCATCACGATTTCGATCTCGTAATCTTGGTACTGGTTGGGCCAGGTTTCCATCTCGGGCAGCGCGGCGTGTACGCCGGACTGCGCATGTTCGTCGGTATAGGCGCGTTTCATAGGTGTTTTTTCAACGCGGAGGCGCGGAGGAGCGGAGAAGCTGGGAGTGAGTGGGACGTCTCGTCCGGCATTGGCCCTACGTAACGATTGACGACTCTCTTCAAGCCTTTCTTTAGGGCTGTGACGTTGAAGTTGATGAGCAGGCCGACGTGCCTACCGGACAGCTTGAGATACGTCAGCAGTTGCGAGCAGTGAACGGGAAGCAGTTCAGATACTGTTTTCAATTCAACTATCACCGCATCTTCCACGATCAGATCGATTCTATACGCGCCATCAAGGTTGACGCGTTTATAGCGGACAGGCAGTTCCACCTGTCTTTGAAAACCGAGGCCTACCTGGCTCAACTCATAACACAGGCACTCCTCAAAAGCCGACTCCAATAGCCCAGGCCCCAGTGTTCTGTGTACTTCAATGGCAGCTCCGATGATCTTGTCAGTCAGTTGGTTATCGGCCGCCTGAAACCTGGTCGCTTCGCTCTTTTCAGCACTGTCAAATTCAACTCTCATTTATCTCCGCTTCTCCGCTTATCCGCGTTGAAGATTTAATTCAAACTCTTCGATAATAAATCCAGGAACAATCCCACGTCGGCCACTACACCGACCGCCTGGCCTGTGCCGCGGTCGCTCACCTTGGTGGCCACCGCCGGGTTGATATCCACACAAACGATTTTCACCCAACTCGGCAGCATATTGCCGGTGGCGATAGAATGCAGCATCGTGCCCAGGCAAATCACCAGGCCGGCGCCTTTGAGCTGTTCCGCGTAGGCGTCCTGCGCCGCGTTCATATCGGTGATGGTGCCGGGCAGCGGCCCATCGTCGCGCAAGCTTCCGGCCAGCACGAACGGCACCCGCGCCCGCACGCATTCGTGGAGAATGCCCTGTCGCAGCATCCCGCTTTCCACGGCCCGCTCCACCGATCCCGCGTGATACATCGCGTTGATCGCCCGCATGTGGTTGCGATGGCCGTGCTCTTCCTGCCGCCCATCCGCTAGGCGCACGCCCAGGGACGTGCCGAACAGCGCGGCTTCCACGTCGTGCACGCCCAGCGCATTGCCGCTCAGCAGGGCCTGCACGAAGCCTCCGCGAATCAGCGCGGACAGGCCCGCCACTCCGCCGGTGTGCACCACCACCGGCCCGGCCACCACCACCACGCGCAGTTTCTGTTCCGCCGCCTGGCGCACCAGCGCGGCGGTCTGCCGCACGGCCGTCTCCACCTGCCGCTCGGAAGAGATGCCGTTCGCCATGAAGGCGAAGGCCAGCCGGTCGCGCTCTTTCGATTCCGGAATCACGCGGATGCCGCGCAATCCCACCACGATCCGGTC
The DNA here is from genome assembly GCA_049511275.1 of Bryobacteraceae bacterium. Lineage (GTDB taxonomy): Bacteria > Acidobacteriota > Terriglobia > Bryobacterales > Bryobacteraceae > PALSA-129. The sequence continues at coordinate 885 of JBEKYE010000005.1, read as the reverse complement.
GCCTTGCCGCAGATCGCGCAGCCGCCGGCAGCGGGCATAACCATCGCCCACCACGATCATCGCGTCCATGCGCTGGCCTTCGGCTTCCATCCATTCCCCCGCCATGCGCACCTGGGTCCGATGGTTGGTGGTGGAATAAAAATCCTCCGGCGCGCAGCGGTCCCGCTCCACCGTGGCAAGCGCGGCATCGTCGGTATCCGCGGGCGCGCAACCCAGTTCCAGAAGGCTCTCCAGCAGCCGCTGGAGCGCCAGGGCATCCGGCGCGTCAACCTTCATCCGCAGATACGACGCTTCGCTGTTGGTGCGTCCGATGCGGAATTCCTGCACCTCGAACCGGCAATGGTATTCCACCACCTGGTCGAAGATGTTCTCCATGATATGGGAATCGATCAGGTGGCCTTCCGCCTCCACCACTTCCTGGAATTGCATAGAGAATTCCATTGTAGTGTGACGATGCCCTCGATGTGGGAGACCGTGTAAACTGGTTCAATGGCTACCGTATCGGGGGCGGATCCACGTGCGTTCGATCACGTAGCGCGATGGGACGCCGAGCGCTGGACTAAAGGTTGGTGGCACAGCTTCGAACTGCCCGATGGTTCCCGTATAGACGGCGTGTGCAGCCTGGCTGGCTTGCGTCATCGAATCTCGCAGTTTCCTATCCCTCCCGATCTGACCGGCAAGCGCGTGCTTGACATTGGCTGCTGGGACGGCTGGTTCAGCTTTGAATGTGAGCGCCGCGGAGCTGAGGTTGTAGCTATCGATTGCTGGGACAATCCGCGCTTCCGTGAGATGCACGCTATCTATGGCTCTAAAGTGGACTACCGTCAAATGGACATGTATGAGCTCACGCCGGGGAGGCTTGGGTACTTCGATATCGTGCTGTTT
>JBEKYE010000004.1:0-35221 GCA_049511275.1 Bryobacteraceae bacterium | reverse complement strand
GGATTCGGTGGCCCTGAAAGCGCGCAACCGCGTCGCCATTGTCGAAGGTGGCGGCGGATCGCTGGCATTTTTTCCGCCTTCTCACAAATTCTTTTTCGCGCGCGAGATCGAGACCAACCTTGGTTTTGTCTACTACCGCAAGACCGCCGGCGGAACTTTCGCGGTGGGCGTGCGGCAGGCCGACCGCGAGGAACCCTACAAGCCCTATGGCGTCTCCGACGAAGAATGGGAGAAGCGCGTGCACGAAGCGCGCCACGATATCGAGAATTTCGCGCTCTACAACGCGCCTCCCGGCACGTGGCAGCGCATGCCCGTGTATTACTATCTGAACGCCGGCAACGCGCGGGAAACCGGCGAGGCCGTGCTCAATTTCACCCACGACGACGTCTACAAACCGATGCCGGGCTTCAAGGTGATGGTGAGTCACTTCCACATGCACTTCAATGAGGCGCTCACGGATGCCGGCACCATCGACCTGCATCCACCATGGGTGGACGTGTTCCGGGGTCTCGGTATCAATATCGTCAACCTGGCCGATTTTCACTCCGACTCGCACCCCAAAGATCCCGGTCCCATCCGGTTCAAAGAACAGAAGGTATATTTCGACGGCGTGCGGCGCTTGTCGGATCGGAATTTCCTGCTGATTCCCGGCGAGGAGCCCGACAACACGCTGGGCGGCCATTACATCACCATCATGCCGCGTCCGGTTTTCTGGTCGCAGACGCGCGAAGCCGGCCACCAGTTTATCGAGACCGATCCCACTTACGGGAAGGTCTATCACGTTTCGACCGCTGCGGAGGAGTTAGACTTACTGCGTCGCGAAAGCGGCCTGATGTGGCAGGCGCACCCCAGAACCAAGGGTTCCACGGGTTACCCGGACGCCGTGCGGGACACCGCCCAGTTCAGGAGCGACCTGTTCCTGGGGGCGTCTTTCCAATCGCTGCCGGTGGATCAATCGGAGCAACGAATCTGTGAAAAGCGCTGCCTGGGCCTGATGGACGAAATGAATAACTGGACTTCGGACCCTAAGTATTTAATCGCCGAAGGCGACACTTACTTGAAGTATCCCGACGACGAAACCTTTCCCCAGCTCTATGTGAATTACCTGAAGCTGGACCGCGTTCCGAGGTTCGAAGAAGACTGGAGCCCGATTCTGAAGGCCATGCGGGCGGGCGATTACTACGTTTCGAGCGGCGAAGTGCTGCTCCGGGATTGGAGCGTTGAGGGCTCCGGCCCGCGCCGCACTTACCACGCGGAAGTGGAGTGGACATTTCCTCTGGAATTTGTGGAGTTAGTCTGGGGAGACGGGGAAGCCACTCACACGCAGATGATTCCGGCCACCGATCTGGCTCCCTTTGGCTCCAGGAAGTTCAGCATTCCATTCGAGACTGCCGGCAGGAAATGGGTGCGCTTCGCCGTGTGGGACTCCGCCGGCAACGGTGCCTTCACGCAGCCCATTCACCTAAAATAGTTTCGTTGGCAAACAAAATGTCGATCACCGAAACGCTTGTATTACACCCCTTTGAGTTCTTCTCCCCCTCCGAAGATTTCGTTGACTCCCGTGGCCCACGCACTCGTGTCGACGTCTGGCGTTATCTCACATTGGTTGCGGCTCCGCTGCTCTGTGGGGCAGTCCCCCTGGACTGCGCGCGACCCCCAGGTCGCGCCCCTGCCGGCAACCACGCAGCAGTTACTACCTTATCAGGAGCCTTATCGTGAAGCTGAGAACGTTTCTTCTCCTATTGACCGCGATTACCCCGCTGACAGCCGCCGACCCCCCGGGCTTCGTGATCTGGCCCAAGGGCGTGCCGCCCGCGGATCTGAAGGGCAAGCTGGACTTCGGCAACCACGCGCTGTCCATCTCACACCGCGATAAGAATGGCGTGGTGGAGGTGCACGAAAAACTGGTGGATGTATTCGTCGTGCAGAGCGGCGAAGCGATCCTGGTGGTGGGCGGCGAAGTGGTCGGGTCGAGAGCCACCGGCCCCGGCGAGATTCAGGGTGATTCGATCAAAGGCGGCGTGTCGAAAAACGTGTCAACCGGCGACGTCATCCACATTCCCGCTGGAGTCCCTCACCAGTTCTTTCTGGACCCGGGGAAAGAGATCACGTATTTCGTAGTGAAGGTTGCCGCGCAGTAAGTGGGACAGACCATCGCCTTTCGTGGTCTGTCCTGTCTTGCCAAACCGCGGCCGCCTGACAGACGACCAAAGGCGATCGTCTGTCCTACCAACCGGACCGTACCCTACTTCCCGCCGCCTTTCCAATCCGGCAGTCTCCCGGGAGTCGGCGGCGCCCCCGCTGCATCGAGCTGCTTCTCCAGGTTCTTGATGTCGGTCTCGATCAGCTTCTTCAGTTTCGGAATCTGCAGGGCCAATTCGTCGGAGCCGATCTGATATTGCTCCATGGCCGTCTTGGTCGGATGGCCGGTAGTGCCGCGGGTCGGGCCGGCGGCCGCCTGGATGCGCTCGGAGATGGATGCCGGCGTCCCTTCGTTGTGCGAGCGCCAGATACGATCTCCGCTCAGCGCCAGGTTGATGGCGTCGAGCTCGCGCTGCAGGTTGAGCGCGGTCTCATGCAACTTGGGCGAAAGCGATGGCGTGGCGTCGATGGCCCGTTTGATGGAATCCAGGCGCGTGCCGGCTTCGGTAGCGGCTTCCTGCGTTGCGGTCAGGGCCTTCTGGAGTTTACCCAGCTTGTCCTGGAATTCGATCATGGAAGTGCGTTCTTCCGGCGTTGCCGGAGTCACGCCGGCGACCTCGATGGTTTCCGAGCCGGGCAGGTCGGTGACCACGCCGTTGACACGCTTGGCCAGCGCCACCGTGTATTTGCCGGGCAGCACAAATGCGCCGCCGCCACCGCCGCGCCCGCCACCGAACGCCGCCAGCAGTTCGGGATCGATGCCGCCGCCGCCACCAGCGCCCCCACGGCCACCGCCGCCGGCAGCGCCGCCACCGGCCGGGAAGCCGCCGCCGCCGCGTCCACCGCCGGCGCCGGCGCCGCCGCCCAGCGGCACTGATGCCGCCAGGCCGATGCCCTGGTTACGGAGGTCCCACGTAAAGCGATGCAGGCCCTGCGTGGCCGGTTGGTCCAGTCGCCGCACCACGTTGCCCTTCGCGTCCTTGATGGTGGCCAGAATCGCCGGCGGCTCTTCCAGGGATTCCGCGCGCAGTTCTTCGGGAGTCGGATACGGCGGCGTTTCGCCGCGCTGCGCGGCCTGGCGTTCCTTCTGCTGCCGGTCTTGCGCCTTGGTGCGGATGGCGTCCTTCAAATTGAACGTGATCATCGCGCCGACCGCCGGATTCGGCGTCTGGAAATACGCCGTGCCCAGATCGCCGCCGGGGTTGTATGGAATGTATTCGAGCGCTTTGCGCACCGGGAAAATGGCGCTGTCCTTCTGCATCATCTCCGGTGTCGCCACGCGCAACGGGCTGTAATCGTCCAGCACGTAGATGCTGCGTCCGAAGGTGCCGATCACCAGGTCGTCCATCTGTTTCTGAATCGACAGGTCGCGCACCATGATGGTCGGCAGGCCCACGTTGAGCTTGATCCACTTTTCGCCGCCGATGTTGGTGAAATACAGGCCGAATTCGGTGCCGGCGAAAACCAGGTTCTGATTGACGTGGTCTTCGGCGATGGCGTAGACGCCGCCGCGCTCGGGCAGATTGCCGGAGATATTGACCCAGCTCTTGCCCATGTCGGTGCTCTTGATGAGGTAGGGTTTGAAGTCGCCGTTCTGGTGGTTCTCATAAGCCACGTAGACCGTGCCGGCATCGTGCTGCGAGGCCACGATCCGCTGCACGTAGGCGTTTTCCGGCACGCCCGCGGGCTTGTCCACCTTGCGCCAGTTCTTGCCGCCGTCTTCGGTCACCTGCACCAGGCCGTCGTCGGTGCCGACGTAGATCAGGCCTTCCTTCTTGGGTGATTCCGCCATCGACGAAATGTTGTCGTAGAGCGCCGTGGAGACGTTCTTCTGGATGGCGTCGATCGGCCAGATCTTGCCCATCAGGGGCAGCTTGTTGCGATCCAGCGCGCGCGTCAGGTCGGGACTGACGGCGCGCCAGGTGTCGCCGCGGTCGTCGCTGCGATAGAGTTTCTGCGAGCCGATGTACAGCCGCGTGTTGGAATGCGGGCTGATCAGGAAAGGCGCGTCCCAGTTCCAGCGCAGCGCCGGGTCGCCCTTGTCGGGCTGCGGCTCGATCGAGACGCGCTCGCCCGTGCGGCGGTCGAAGCGCACGATGCCGGCGTTCTGGCTGGCGGCGTACACCGTGTTGGGATCCTTGGGATCCACGCGCGAATAGAAACCGTCGCCGCCGTTGGTGACGAAGCAATCGGCGTTGGTGAGCGTGGTGTTCTTGGTGCGCGCCGCGCAGCCGATGCTGTTGTTATCCTGCGTGCCGCCATAGACGTGGTAGAACGGCGCGTCTTCGTCGGCGATGACGTCGTAAAATTGGCCGGTCGGCAGGTTGGCTTTAAAGATCCAGGTGGCCGCGCGATCGTAGCTTTCGTAGAGGCCGCCGTCGCAACCCACCAGGTAGTGATTGGTGTTCTTCGGATCCACCCAGATATCGTGGTTGTCCACGTGTTTGTTGCGCGTGCCGAGTTGCGTGAAATTGTGGCCGCCATCGTCGGAAACTTCGATGTTGACGCCCATCACGTAGACGCGCTCGGCGTCGCCGGCATCCACCTGCACCTTGGCGTAATACTGGCCCTGCTGATCGGTGGGGTTGCGGCGTTCCCACGTCACGCCGTCGTCGGTGGAGCGGAACAGTCCGCCGCGGCCTTCATTGGCCTCCACCATGGCGTAGATCATGTTGGGATTGGTGGGCGCGTAATTCAGGCCGATGCGGCCTAGGTCGCCCCCGGGAATTCCGCCGCTGACCTTGCTCCACGTCTTGCCGGCGTCGATGCTTCGCCATAGCGCGCTGCCGGGGCCGCCGTGAATGATTCCGAAATAGCTGCGCTGGCGCTGGTGAGTGGCCGCCAGCAGGATATCGGGATTCTTGGGATCCATGACCACGTCGGAGCAGCCCGTGTACTCGTCCACCTTGATCAGGCTTTGCGACCAGGTCTTGCCGCCGTCGGTGGTCTTATACAGGCCGCGTTCGCCGCCGCCTTTCCACAGAGGACCGGGCGCCGCGACATACACCACGTTGGAATCGCGCGGGTCCACCACGATGCGGGCGATGTGCTCCGAAGTCTTCAGGCCCACGTTGCGGAAGGTGCGCCCGCCATCTTCGCTCTTATAGACGCCGTCGCCGTAGGAGACGCTGCGCTGGTTGTTGTTCTCGCCGGTGCCCACCCAGATGATCGAGGGGTTCTTGGGGTCGATAGTGATCCAGCCGATGGAGTAAGCGCCGTAGGTATCGAAGATGGGTGTCCAGGTGGTTCCGTTGTTGGTGGTCGCGAAGATGTTGCCCGAGGCTTCCGCCACCAGGTAGTGGCTGGAGTCGCCGTCCGGGAACATGGCGATTTGCGAGATGCGGCCGGAGATCATGGCAGGGCCGATCTGGCGCGCCCGCAGACTGGCGAAGGTGCGCGCGTTGATGGGGTCTTGATTGTCGCCGCCGCCGCGGCCACCTCTGCCTTGAGGAACTTCATCCTGCGCGAAGGCAGAAAGAGAAACACACAATAGGAGCGGAAATAGCTTCATGGTGGGAGTGTAACTCATGGCGCGGTGGGACAGACGATCGTCGTTTGTGGTCTGTCATCCAGCCCTGTCGCCCAGCCGCCGCCCGCAGACGGGCCCTTCAGGTATCATAGGTAACAATTCTTATGGACAGACGAACCTGGATGCAACTCATCGGCGTGCTGGCCGCGGCTCGCCCGGCGCTCACACAAACCCAGCCGCCGGTAACCACCACTCCCCAGCCCCCCGCCGGCGGCCGCGCCGGCGGCCGCGGCGGCAACCAGCGGCCTCTGCGGGTCACGAAGGAACAGGTGCAGGCGGCCCTCAAACTGCTTGGCCTGGAATTCCAGGACGCCGAAATCGACATGATGCTGCGCAACGTGGACAACTCCCTCGCGAGCTATGAAGCCGTGCGCAAGATCGACATCCCTCTCGACACCGAGCCCTCTTTCACCTTCCATCCGGGGCTGCCGGACCGTGTGCCCGTCAAAGGCCCGCAACGGTTCGAAACTACCATCCCGGCCAGGTCCACCGCCAAAGCGCCGTCGAACCTGGAGGACCTGGCCTTCCTGCCGGTCACCGGGTTGGCGCCGCTGCTGCGGTCGCGCGCGGTTTCTTCCACGGACCTGACCAGGATGTACCTGGAGCGGATGAAGAAATATTCGCCCAAGCTGCTGTGCCTCATCACCCTCACCGAGGAGTTGGCCCTGCAACAGGCCGCCGCGGCCGACGCCGAAATCAAAGTGGGCAAGTACCGCGGGCCGCTGCACGGCATTCCGTTCGGCGTCAAAGATCTCTACGACACCAAGGGTAGTCTCACCACGTGGGGCGCGGAGCCGTTCCAGAAACGCATTGCGGAATACGATGCCACCTGCGTCGAGCGCTTGTACAAAGCCGGCGCGGTGCTCATCGCCAAGCTGTCCATGGGCGCGCTGGCGCAGGGCGATCTGTGGTTCAACGGCCGCACTAAGAGCCCGTGGCCCAGCGATGCGTCGCGTGCCAAGGGTGAATACGACCGCGGTTCGAGCGGCTCTTCCGCCGGCTCCGCCTCCTCCACGGCGGCGGGTCTGGTGGGCTTCTCGCTGGGCACGGAAACCCTGGGTTCGATCGTTTCCCCTAGCACCTCTTGCGGAACGGTGGGGCTGCGGCCTACCTATGGGCGCGTCAGCCGCCACGGGGCCATGGCCTTAAGTTGGACCATGGATAAGGTAGGACCGATTTGCCGCGGCGTGGAAGATTGCGCCATCGTGTTGAATGCCATCTACGGGCCTGACGGGCACGACCGCTCGGTAGCCGCCGATCCCTTCCACTGGGAGCCGCGCAAGCCGCTCAAGAGCCTGCGCGTGGGCCTCTTGCAGAGCGGTTTCGACCGGTTCCAGGGCGAACAGAAGAAGATCTACGACCAGGCGCTCTCCGACCTGAAGAACGCCGGCGTATCGATGACTCCGGTGGAGTATCAGGAAGACCTGGCGGGAATCCGCTACCTGTTGGAGGCCGAAGGCGCGGCGGCGTTCGACGATATCACGCGCGACGGCCAGGTGAGGACGCTGAAAGGGCAGGCGCCCGGCGATTGGCCCAACACGTTCCGCAGTTCGCGGCTGGTTCCGGCCGTGGAATACATCCGGGCGCAGCGCGTGCGCACCCTCCTGGTCGAGAAATTCGAGAAGTTCATGGCCGATTGGGACGTCGTCGTGGTGGCGGGCTCGGGCCCGCTGACCACCACCAACCTGACCGGCAATCCGCAGGTGGTGGTGCGTTGCGGATGGCTGGAGCCGCAGGCGGCCCAGCCGGGACAGGGATTTGGCGGAGGCGGCTCGCCCTGGCGGATGCTCGGTTTCCTCGGCAAGATCTATGACGAGGGTTCGCCTCTGCGCGTGGCGCTGGCATATGAGCAGTCGACCGAGTGGCACAAAAAAACGCCCACGCTGATCGCATGAATCTGGAGCAGATTTTCAGCCTGCAACGCCGGCGTTCCTGTCGGCGCATGGTCGCAGTCGGCTCTTGCCCTCTTGGCATGTAATTGCAGGTTGCCCGGTCACGCCCGCAACAAAAATATTTCACCCTCATTCCAGACCATTTACCCGTTTCCCACCCCGAGCCTCCCCAACCTCGCCTGCTACCCTGAAACCGGGATGGACCCTGACGCGGTCCGTCCCATTTCCATTTAAGGACGCTAATATGGCAACCCTCGCGCAAATCGAGGCAAACCGCCTCAACGCTCAGCAGTCCACCGGTCCTCGCACCCCCCAAGGCAAAGCCGTGTCTTCCCAGAACGCTTTCAAATCCGGCCTCGACGCCGATTCCCAATTCTGCTATGGCGAGAAACGCACCGATTTCTACCGCCTCCAGGTCGAGTACTTCGCCCGCTTCCAACCCCGTTCTCCCGAAGAGCGCTTTCAGGTCGATTCCCTCATCCGCAACGAGTGGATGCTCCGCCGTGTTTTCCGCGCCGAAGCCCACCTCTGGGAATTCCACACCACTCGCGCCTCGCGCTTCGACGGCGTCCCTCTCGGCGAAGCCTTCCACAACGCCCATCCCGAATTCATGCGCCTGCACCGCCGCATCACCCTCTTCGAGAAATCTTACAAAGACTCCTTCGCCCAGCTCCAGGCACTCCAGCAGGACCGTCTGGCCGCCGTAGCCGAAATCGCCGGCATGGCCGATCCCGGACTGTTTGCCGACCCGCCTCACGTACCCTTTGAAGAAGAACCCACTGACCCCCAAATTGGCTTCATTCCTGAACCCGTGGGGCAGGCGCCCTCGCCTGCGCCGGACCCCCTGGTCCGGCTCTCCGACGCTTCTCAATCGCCCTCTACGCCGGAATTGCCTCGCTCTGAAATTGGCTCCGTTCCGGAACCCGCATCTTCCGGTAGTGGCGCGGCCAATTCAGGCCGCTCTCGTAACCGTGGAAAGCCGAGCCTCTGGCAACCCAGAGCCTCTACCGTTTCCCTGCCATCAACCCATCCAGCCTCCGCCGCACCTCCGGATCGGGGCTGATTCGCAAAGCCGCTTCGTACTCTGCGATCGCCTCGGCTCCCCGTCCCGGCATTTGCGCCAGCGCGCTTGCCAGGTGCGCGCGACGCCGGGGGCTTGCGGATCTGGCTCACTTCGAGCCAGCATAACGTGCCGCGCCCGGCGAGCCGGTCCGGCTTGGCTGCGGATGAGTTAGAATCATCGAGGTGGAAAGAGAAATGACAACCTACGGCCGTCGCGCACTCCTGCGCACGGCGGTGGCGGCGGCCGCCTGGCAGGCCGGGGCACAGACGCCGGCTGCCGGCAGGATGCGGCTGGGAATCATACTCGGCCTGGCGCCCGATGCCGATACCGCCATCAGGCATGTTCAAGAACTGGGATTTCCCACCTGCCAGGTGAGCGTGCGGCAGACTGGCGACGCCGCGGCCTCCAGCCTGCGCGCCGCACTGGACCGCTATCGGGTGGAGGCCACCTCGGCCGTCTCTACCGGGCCGGGGCCGGAAGTGTACGACTTCTACCGCGGGCCGCTGACCATCGGGCTGGTGCCGCGCCAGTACCGCCAGGCGCGCATCGCGCGCATGAAGGAGATTTCGGATTTCGCGAAGAAAGCCGGCGTCCCGGCCGTGCAGGGTCACTGCGGGTTCATTCCGGAGAATCCCAACGACGAGCTGTACCAGGAAACCGTCGAGGCCATCCGCGCGGTGGCGGCTTATTGCAAGAACAACGGCCAGAACTTTCGCTGTGAAACCGGCCAGGAAACTCCCATCACGCTGCTGCGCGCCATCCGCGACGTGGGGCTGGATAACGTGGGCGTGAACTTCGATGCCGCCAACCTCATCCTCTATGGCAAGGCCAATCCCGTGGATGCCGTGGACATTCTGGGGCCTTATATTCAAGGGGTGCACGCCAAGGACGGACTATATCCCACCGATCCGAAACGTCTTGGCGAGGAGGTTCCCATCGGCGAAGGTAAGGTCAACTTTCCGGCGCTGATCGAAAAGCTGAAGCAGATCGGGTATCGCAACCCGCTGACCATCGAACGCGAGATCAGCGGCGAAAGGCAGCGCGCCGACATCTTGAAGGCCAAGGCGTATCTGGAAAAACTGATTGGGTGAAAGTGACGCCATGAGTGAACAGACAACCGGACGAAGGAATTTTTTGCGAACTGCGGGTGCGGTGACGGCGTTCACCGTGTTGCGGCCGCAACTGGTGCGCGGCAGCGCGGCCAACTCGGCGGTCCGGGTCGGGCTGCTCGGTTGCGGGCGGCGCGGCAGCACGGACGCCAACAACATCGTGCAGAACACCGATGCGCGCCTGGTGGCGTTGGCGGACCTCTTTCCCGACCAGCTCGACAAGGCCAAGCAGCGGTTCGACAAGGTGGCGCAAACCAAGGGCTACGCTGGAATCGCGCAGACATTCACGGGGCCGGATGCCTGCCGCCAGATGATGGAATCGTCCGAAGTGGATGCCGTGGTCATCGCCACGCCGGCGTATTTCCATCCCGCGCACCTGGCGTTGGCGGTGGCGGCGGGCAAGCACGTTTATTGCGAGAAGCCGGTGGCCGTGGACGTGGCGGGCGCCAGGCACGTGCTCGAGACCGGCCGGAAAGCCACCGGCCGGCTCAGCCTGGACGTGGGCTTTCAGATCCGCTCGGCGCCGCCGTTCGTGGAGCTGGTGCGGCGCATTCACGCCGGGGCCTTGGGAGAAATTGCGGCGGGCGAAGCTCACTATTACTGCCCCGCGCCGGACCAGCGGACCTGGACTTCGCAAGGGGCTGCGTTGCGTCTGCGCAACTGGATCCAGGATCGCGTGCTCTCCGGCGATATCATCGTCGAGCAAAATATTCATGCCCTGGATATCTGCAACTGGGTGCTGGGGGGCCATCCGTTGAAGGCCGTCGGTCGCGGCGGGCGCAACGGGCGCGTCGGCCAGATGACCTGGGCGGGCGACGATTGCTACTCCCACTTCGACGTCGTATTCCAGTATGCCAACCAGGTTCATGTGAGCTTCAACTCGACGCAATTCGGCAAAGGCCCGTTCGAGGTGAGCGAGCGATTCTTCGGGACGCGCGGGGCGGCGCAATCGCCCTACAGCGGCGCGCTGGGAATCACCGGCGAAGAGCCGTGGACCTGGTCGGGAAGCGAACAGCAGCGCGACGCGGCGTTTTCGGCGAGCGGCTCCTTTTCCGACAACCTGGCGCAGGCAGATTCCGAGAAGCAGAAGGCCTTCATCGGCAGCATCGCCTCCGGCCAGTTTCATAACCAGGCCGCCGATGGCGTGGACACGGCCCTGACCGCCATTCTAGGCCGGCAGGCAGCCTATTCCGGCCGCGAGGTGACCTGGGAAGAGATGCTGCGCTCCCACGAGCCCTGGGACGCGAAGATCGACGTGAACAAGCTATAAGGGCAAGCTAGCCCGGGCTAGAAGCGGATCAAGCGAACCAGCAGGCCGGCCAGGCTGCCGCCTAACAATGGCCCGACGATCGGAATCGCGGCATATCCCCAGTCCGACCCTTCTTTGTTCGGAATCGGCAAAATCGCGTGAGCGATGCGCGGTCCAAGGTCGCGCGCCGGATTGATGGCGTACCCAGTAGTTCCGCCCAGACTCAGGCCGATGCCCCAAACCAGGCTCCCCACCAGGTAGGGTCCCAGCCCGGCCACCGGTCCGGTGGCCGCCACGGCTTTGGAGAAGATCGCGCCCGCCACTAACACCAGCACGAACGTGCCGACGACCTCACTCAACAGGTTCGCCATCGGATTCCAGATCGCCGGAGCCGTGCAGAAGCAGGCGCGCTTCAAGTCGGCTTCGGGCGTCACCTTCCAGTGGGGCAGGAAGTGCAGCCACACCAGGCACGCTCCCACCATGGCTCCCGCCATCTGCGCCGCTATGTACGGGCCCGCTTTGCTGAAATCCCCCGAAGTCACCGCGGCCCCCAGGGTCACGGCCGGGTTCAGATGGCCTTCACCTCCGCAGGCGATCGAGGTGAACACACCGGACATCACCGCCAGCGCCCACCCCGTGGCAATCACCATCCACCCGGCGCCTTCGGCCTTGGATCTCTTGAGCAGGACGTTGGCCACCACGCCGTTTCCCAGGAGGATCAACACCATGGTCCCCAGGAACTCTCCAAAAACTGCGTTATGCATCTACTCCTCCAGCCAGTCGAACGACCGCGTGACTGCCTTCTTCCAGAAGCCGTACATCCGTTGCCGCCGTTCCGCATCCATTTGCGGTTTCCAAGTGCGTTCCACGGACCACTGGGCGCGCAGGTCCTCCACGTTCGCATAGAAACCGGTGGCCAGGCCGGCCGCGTAGGCCGCTCCCAAAGCCGTGGTCTCCTTCACCGCCGGACGGACCACCGTGCGGTTCAGGATATCCGCCTGGAACTGCATCAGAAGCTCGTTCCCCACCATGCCGCCATCGGTCCGCAGCACGGCCAGCGGAACACCCGAGTCCTTTTCCATGGCTTCCACTACTTCGCGGGTCTGAAATGCCGTAGCCTCCAGCACCGCGCGCGCCAGGTGACTCTTGTTGGAATAGCGTGTCAGCCCCGCAATCACGCCGCGGGCGTTGTGCTTCCAGTAGGGCGCGTACAGTCCCGAAAAAGCGGGAACGAAATAAACTCCGCCGTTGTCTTCCACCAGGCGGGCGAGGGATTCAATCTCCGGGCTGGTGGTGATGAGCCCGAAGTTATCGCGGATCCACTGCACCAGCGCGCCGGTGATGGCCACGCTTCCCTCCAGCGCGTAGTTCGCCGGTTTCGCTTTGAGCTGGAACGCCACCGTAGTCAGCAGCCCGTAATGGGACTGCACGATCGCGGGCCCGGTGTTCATCAACAGGAAGCAGCCCGTGCCGTAGGTGTTCTTCGCCTCGCCCGCCTGGAAGCAGGTCTGCCCCACCAGCGCGGCCTGCTGGTCCCCCAGGATTCCGGCTACCGGAACGCCCTTCACTGCGTCCAGCGTGGCGATCCCGTAGACTTCGCTGCTGGAGCGGATTTCGGGCAGGATCTGCCGCGGTACGTCGAATGCGCTCAGCAGTTCGGGATCCCAGTCGAGAGTCTGCAAGTTCATCAACTGCGTGCGGCTGGCGTTGGTCGGGTCCGTGATGTGCAGGCCCGTCAGGTGCCACAGCAAAAAGGTATCGATATTGCCGAACAGAATCTCGCCCGCTTCGGCCTGGCGGCGGGCGCCAGGGACATGGTCGAGCAGCCAGCGGATTTTCAGCCCGCTGAAGTAGGTAGCCAGCGGCAACCCGGTCTTGGCGCGGAACCGGTCAGGGCCGCCATCGCGCGAGAATTCGGGAATGTAGTCCGCCACTCGCGTATCCTGCCAGACCAGGGCGTTAGCCAGGGGTTTGCCGGTCTGGCGATTCCACAGAACGGTGGTTTCGCGCTGGTTGGTGATGCCCAGCGCCGCCAGGTCGCCGGGCTTCAGCCCGCGCTGATCCATCGCCTGGGCGATGACTTCCCGCGTCCGGAACCAGATCTCCTCGGGATCGTGCTCTACCCATCCGGGCTGCGGATAGATCTGCTGGTGCTCCTTCTGTGCGCTGGCCACGATTCGCCCGGCACGGTCAAAAACCAGAAACCGCGTGCTGGTGGTGCCTTGATCGATCGCTCCAATGAAGTCTGCCATGTCTCCCTCGCTTGGGGATCTTCCAGCTTAGCTCCAAAGCGGCCGGAGAGGCACCGTTTTCACAACGCGAGGGATCGCGCGAAAATGGGCCAGGTTTTTGGTATCTGGCGGAGGAAGAGGGATTCGAACCCCCGAACGAGTTGCCCCGTTAACGGTTTTCAAGACCGCCGCCTTCGACCGCTCGGCCATTCCTCCACTCCCTATTATATGCGGCGCGCCGGCAGGCTCCGCGGAATCGCCGGCGGAAACCACGGTCATCAGCCCGGAGCGCGCCGGCAGCTCTTTCGACAACCCCCTCTGTCAACCCCGTTACATTAGATTTACCAATTGCATTAGTTTTACCTTGCTTCCGGCCAGTTTTGTGGCATAATTGCCCCACACAGGAGGGCGGGATGTCTCCTCGGCTCTGGGTACGGGTAATCACGATTTCTGCCATTGCGTTCGCACTGTGGCGGCCGGCCTTCACACAAACAAAAGGCTCCGGAAGCACCAGCACCGGAACCACCACCGGCTCGGGCTCGACTGGCACACTGCCGCCGCCCAAAACCGGCAATCCCAACTCGACCACTAATTCCACCACCAACTCGTCCGCCGGCTCAGTGGCGCCTCCGTCCATCATGGTCAGTGGCCGCGTCATGATCGAAGACGGCACCGCCCCTTCCGAGAGCGTCGTGATCGAACGCGTCTGCAACGGCAGTGCGCGCGCCGAAGGCTATACCGATACCCGCGGCTACTTCGTCCTCCAGTTGGGCTCAACCAACACCCAGTTCCAGGACGCCAGCGAAACCGCCGGCGGTTTCGGCGGCGCTTCCCAACAACTGGGAGGGATGGGCGGTCCGGGCGGCGGCGGCGGCTCCAGCAGCGGCGCGGCTTCGTCGACAAGCAACTCGACGCTCGACTCCCGGCTGATGAACTGCGATCTGCGCGCCCGCTTGTCCGGCTACCACTCGCAAACCGTCAGCCTCATGGAGCGCCACGCCCTGGACAACCCCGACGTCGGCATCATTCTCTTGCACCGCCTCACCCCAACCGAACGCGCCGCCACCGTCAGCACCGCGGCTCTGGCCGTCCCCAAACCCGCCGACAAGGCATATAACAAGGGTCTGAACTTTCTCAAAAAGGGCAAGCCCGAGGAAGCTCGCACCAGCTTCCAATCCGCCGTGGACCTCTATCCCAAGTTTTCTTCCGCATGGTTCGAACTCGGCAAGCTGCAAGCCACCGGCGGTCAACTCGACGACGCCCACAAATCTTTCCTCGCCGCCAGCCAGGCCGATCCCCAATTCGTGGCCGCATACCTCGAACTGGCGCTGCTCTCCCTGCACGACAGGAACTGGAACGAGCTCGCCGACGTCACCTACCGCGCCCTGAAACTGAACTCCTTCGACTATCCGCAGGCTTACTTTCTGAACGCCGTCGCCAATTACAACCTCCGGAAGCTCGACACCGCCGAAAAGAGCGCTCGGGCCGCCCAACGCCTCGACACACGCCACATCTATCCCGAGAATTCCCGCCTGCTCGGCATCATCCTGGTGGACCGAGAGCAATACGCCGAGGCCGCCGATGCGCTGCGCGATTTCCTGGTGGCCGCTCCCCATTCCGTCGAAGCGCAGGCCGTCCGCCGGCAATTGGACGATCTGGAAAAGAAGACCATCCCCGCCGACCAGATGGCCAAGAAATAGGACCGGCCTCCTGGCCTGTGACTCCTCACTGTCGATGGTGCTTTTCCCGGCTCCGTTCGGCCCCACATACCCCAGGATCTCGCCGGCCTGGAGGGTGAAACTGACATCCTCGAACCACCGGGATCCCATGGAACCGCTTGGTCAACCCCAAACTTCCAGCATGCGGCCTCCTGTCCCATAAACAATTTATGGGATAGGAGGCATAGGCACCATCAGCCGTCAAAAGGTTCCCGGGTGGTTTTAACTTCTAACCGCTCTCCTGAAACTCCCGCCGCTACGCTTGCCCCAGCGTGGCTTCGTAGGTGCGGCGGAAGAATCCGTCGGTCATCCCCGCAATGTAATCGCAAGTCACGCGATGCGGCGGCTGGTTTTCGCTCTGCTCGCGATACCCTTGCGGAAGGCGCTCCGGATGATCCAGGAAAAACTGAAACAGTTCTTCGATCATGGTCATCGACCGGCTTCGGCCTTCCGCCAACTCGCGCGAGGCGTAGACCCTCCGGAAGAGGAACTGCTTCAGTTCGTGGCTGGTGCGGGCGGCTTCCGGCGTGAAGGCCGCCAGGCGGTGGGGCACGGCGCGCACCTCATCGGCCGTGGCGGCGCCCGATTCCCGCGCGCGCGCCACCGTGCCTTCCATCAGGCCCGAGACCAGGTCGTCGATCAAGTGCCGCAGCCCTTCGTAAAACCGCTCCCGCGGGGTGGCGCCGGGGAACTGCATCTCGATGGCTTCGTGGATCTGGCGGTATTGCGGGACCGAGGCGGCCACATCCTCGCTGGCGAGCATGCCTGCCGAAAAAGCGTCGTCCAGGTCCGCCGTGTTGTACGCCACCTCATCGGCCAGGTCGATCAGTTGCGCTTCGAGCGGCGGACGCAACCCCGGCAGA
This sequence comes from Bryobacteraceae bacterium, assembly GCA_049511275.1. Classification (GTDB taxonomy): domain Bacteria; phylum Acidobacteriota; class Terriglobia; order Bryobacterales; family Bryobacteraceae; genus PALSA-129. The sequence continues at coordinate 19,425 of JBEKYE010000004.1, read as the reverse complement.
TAGGCATCCAGTTCGGGCCGCTCGCCGGGCGCGAAATCCCGCGAGTGCTTCACCACCCCCTCGCGCACTTCAAACGTGAGGTTCAGTCCCGGGAAGCGGGCATACCGCTGCTCGAAGCGTTCCACGATGCGGAGAGCGTGCAGGTTGTGGTCGAAGCGTTCGCCGAAGCGCTGCATCTGCCGGTTCAGAGCCTCTTCGCCGGCGTGCGCGAAGGGGGGGTGGCCGATATCGTGGGCCAGCGCCAGCGCCTCGGTCAGGTGCTCATCCAGCCCCAACACCGAAGCCAGCGTGCGCGCGATCTGCGCCACTTCGATGGTGTGCGTCAGCCGGTTGCGGAAATGGTCGGAGAGCGACTGCGTGAAGACCTGCGTCTTGGCTTCCAGGCGGCGGAAGGCCCGCGAATGCACCACGCGGTCGCGGTCGCGCTGAAAGGCATTGCGGTAAGGATGCGCCGGCTCCGGGTACACGCGGCCCCGAGTTCGTTCCACCGGGAACCGCAGGCGTGCCAGCATGACGGGGGCGCCGGCCTATCCCGGCGGCAGTTCGGCGTAGAGTTCCTGCGCCATGGAGGCCATGGGACCTTTGCCACCCTTGATCGGACTCAGCAGCTTACGCGCCTCGGCCGGATTCTTCGCCGACAGGTGCCGCGCCAGCGTGATGGTCGCGTCGTCCTGCGAAACGAAAACCGTCGGATGGGCGATCAGGTCGCGCCAGGTCTTCTCGGCCTGATCCGTGCGCCCATCGGAGTAATAGATGTCCGCCAGCGACAGCTTCGCCAGAGAGGCGTAGTTGGCACTGGCATGGTCGGCCACTTGCAGGAAAAACTTTTCGGCGTCGGCCAGCCTTCCCTCGTCGGCGCGGATGGCGCCGATGTAATAGACGGCGATGTAGCCCTCGTCCGTGCCCGAGTACTTGCTGGCAAGGTCGCCGAAAGCTTTGAGGGCAGCCTGGTCTTTGGCGTCCTGGGTGGGGAAACCGTTCGGGGCGCCGGGTTGCGCCACCGGCGATTCCTGGATCGCGATCCCCTGGGTCAGCGCTTCCTCGCGCGCCACGCGCTGATGCCGCGAGTACACGGTGTACCCGAAGATCAGCAGCACCGCCGCCACGGCGATGGCGCCATAGCGGACGACATCTTTCCGGTGCTCCTCAAAAAAATCTACGGTCAGCCCGACTTCTTGGGCAAACTTGTCGGACTTCAGCTCTTTGCGGGTGATTCTGGCCACGAAAACCTCAAGATGTTATAGGAACTTATATCGTATCATGGCCTGCCGCTCATGTGCCCGCCGCCCGCCCTTGCTATGCTGGGTTCCAATGCACCTCAAGATTCTGGGACACCCGGTTTTCACCAATCTCAACTTCCACATGCCGATGATCGTCGATCTTTCGCATCCGCTGATCATGCTGGCGGGCGAGAACGGCAGCGGGAAATCGACCCTGCTCCATTCGATCTATTACGCCTTTCGCGGCGAGAAGGTGGATGGCTACATCTACCGGCTGGAGCCGGGCGGGGTCAAAGCCGAATCCACCTATCTGTTCGACGCCGAACAGCACAACCCGCGGCGCCAGCTCGACTTCTTCCGCAACCAGCCCCAGATGCTGGAATTCCTGCAGACGGCCAGCCATGGCCAGGTGATGCTGGCGCTCTTCAGTGAAAGTTTCCCCAAGCTTCCGGAAGGCACCATCCTGCTGCTCGACGAGCCCGAAATGGCGCTCTCGGTTTCCAACCAGCGACGGATTCTCAAAATGCTCCTGGAACTGGTGGATCGGAAGCGCTTCCGCATTATCTGCGCCACTCACTCGCCGGTTCTGATCGAGGCCTCCGAGACCTACGTCATCAACCTCGACCGGCACATCAACAAGAACGTGATGACGACCGATATGGGGATTCAGGGGGCGAGCACGATCAACTAAATGATGACCTGCTGCCCGCAATTCGAACGCCTGATGGACCGCGAGCTGGCGCGCCACGCGCAGCCCTATCAACTCTCGAACGGCACGATCATTACCGAAATCGACACCGAATACTTCCTGGTGTTCGGCGAGGAACGCCACCAGTACGTGGGATTGAACTACTGCCCGTTCTGCGGCCGGGCGCTCTCGCGCGAACTCTGGAACCTGGAAAAGAAGAAGTAGCATGGCCGGGAAATCCGTGCGCATCCTCGCGATTGAGTCCTCGTGCGACGAAACCGCCGCGGCGGTGGTGGAAGACGGCCGGACGGTGCTTTCTTCGGTGGTGGCTTCGCAGCTCGTCACGCACGGCAAGTACGGCGGCGTGGTCCCGGAACTGGCATCGCGCGAGCACCTGCGGGCCATCGTGCCGGTGGTCCGGGAGGCGCTGGAGATGGCGCACACCACGTTCGACTCGGTGGACGCCATCGCCGTCACGGTGGGCCCGGGCCTGGTCGGCTCGTTGCTGGTCGGCCTCACTTACGCCAAGTCGCTGAGCTTCGCCAGCGGCAAGCCGCTGATCGCAGTGAATCACATCGAGGGTCACATCCACGCGGTGATCCTGGAAGCCCGGCGCGACTCGACGCCGGTGGCGCTGCCGGCGCTGGCGCTGGTGGTGAGCGGCGGCCACACGCATTTGTTCGAAGTCCGCGAAGACTTCGCATACCGCCTGCTGGGCAAAACCCGCGACGACGCAGCGGGCGAGGCCTTCGACAAGGTGGCCAAGCTGCTGGGCTTCGGCTACCCGGGCGGCCCCATCATCGACAGCCTGGCGCCGCACGGCGACGCTTCGGCGGTTCGTTTCACCTTCGCCAAGATGAAAGGCAACGCTCTGGATTTCAGTTTCAGCGGATTGAAGACGGCCGTGCTCCGCTGGGTGGAAGCGCAGCCGATGGAGGCGGAAATCGCCGCCCGCCGGGCGTTGCTGCGCAGCCATCCGCAACCGTCCACGGAAGAATGGCTGGCGCTCACTCCGCCGCGCACGCTCGGTCTGCTGGCATCCTTTCAGCGCGCCGTCATTACGGAATTGCTGACGCGAGCGGCGGCGGCGGCCGAATCCTTCGGCGCGCGCGCGTTGATCGTGGCCGGCGGGGTGGCTTGCAATACGGGACTGCGGGCGGCGGCGAAATCGGCCCACCTGCCGTATCCGGTCTACTTCCCATCGCCCGGACTGTCGACGGACAACGCCGCCATGATCGGCGCGGCGGCCTTCCCCAAACTGGCCCGGGGAGAATTCGCCACGCTCGATGTCGCCGCCCAAGCCAGCCTCACGCTGGCGTGAGGCCGCGGCATCGCGGAATACGAGAGTATATTGATGAAACGGTGCACTCAATGAAACCACTACTTGTTTTCGCGCTGGCGGTGATGGCGGTTCACGCCCAGCAGCCGCAGAATCCTTCGCCCATGGTGGAGCACACGCGGGCGCATTTGCGCCTGGCGGAGCAGCCACCGCCGGGGCGCCGCGAGAAACTCGACGTGGGCACTCTGTTCCTTCCCGCCGGGCTGAAGAACGGCGCGCCCATCCTCTTCTTCTTTCACGGGGACACCTGGATCCCGGAAGTGGCGGCGGCGCGCAACCGAACGGCCGCCGTGAGCGCCGAGGTTGGCGCCGGCTCGGGGGTCTACGCGCGCCTGTTCGAAGATCCGCAGCGTTTTCTGAAACTGCTGGCGGAGGCCGAATCGAAAGCCGGCATGAAGTTTGGCCGCGTGATGATCGGAGGCTGGAGCGCCGGATGCGGGGCGGTGCGTCAGATCATCAAGACGCCCGCATCCTACGCGCGGGTGAACGGCGCGCTGCTGATCGACGGCATCCACACCGACTACGCCGAGGGGAAGCCAGGGCCGCTCGAATCGCAACTCGATCCGGCCAATCTGGAAGTCTGGATGCCGCTGTTGCGGGACGCCGTAGCCGGCCGCAAACGCGTGATCCTTACGCACTCCGAAATCTTCCCCGGCACCTACGCCTCCACCACCGAGACGGCCGACGCACTGCTGAAGATGCTGGGTGTGCCGCGGCGCGCGGTACTCAAGTGGGGGCCGATGGGACTGCAACAACTGAGCGAAGCTTCGGCGGGCCGGTTTCTGCTGCTGGGCTTCGCGGGCAACTCCGCGCCCGACCACGTGGATCAACTGCATTCGCTTCCAGTCTTTCTGAAATGGCTGCGCTGATGCCATACTGGAACTTCCCCCATGTTTTCGTACTCCGAGAACGATCTCTATTGCGAACAGGTGCCACTCGCCGACCTGGCCGCGCGCACCGGCACGCCGGCCTACGTTTACTCCAGCCAGACGCTGCTCGGCAACTACCGGGCTTACGATGAAGCCTTCGGCGACATTCCGCACACCGTCTGCTACGCGGTGAAGGCCAACTCTTCGTTGGGCGTGCTGGCGCTGCTGGCCAGGGCCGGCGCGGGTTTCGACATCGTTTCGGGCGGCGAACTTTTCCGCGTGCTCGAAGCCGGCGGCGATCCGGCCAAGGTGGTTTTCTCGGGCGTCGGCAAGACCGCGGCGGAAGTGGAATACGCGCTCGCGCACGGCATCCACAGCTTCAATTGCGAGTCCGAAGCGGAGCTGACGTTGATCGACGCGCTGGCGGGGCGGCTCGGCAAAAAGGCCGGCTTCTCCATCCGCGTGAACCCCGATGTGGACGCCGCCACGCATCCTTACATCTCCACCGGGCTCAGCCAGCACAAATTCGGCATTGCCATGGCAGACGCTGCGGGGGTCTACGAACGGGCCCGGCGCCTGCCGAATCTTTCCGCCGAGGGCGTGAGCTGCCATATCGGCTCGCAGATGCTCGACCCGGCGCCGATCCTGGAAGCGGTGGACCGGTTGCTGGCGATGGCCGCGGCACTCGGCGCGCAGGGCGACCGCATCCGCCACGTGGACCTGGGCGGCGGCCTGGGCGTGGCTTACCATTCCGGCGAGAAGGCTCCGGCGATACGCTACTTCATCGAGAGCTTGCAGATCCGCCTGCGAGCCAGCGGCCTGGCGGTGATGGTGGAACCCGGCCGCTCGATCGCCGGACCGGCGGGCGTACTGCTGACGCGCGTGCTCTACCGCAAGAGAAACGGCACCAAGGAATTCGTGATTGTGGACGCCGCCATGAACGATCTGATCCGCCCGGCGCTCTACAAAGCGCACCACGAAGTGATTCCAGTGCGGCGCAACACGCTGCCGCCGATCGTGGCGGACGTGGTGGGCCCGGTGTGCGAAACCGGCGACTTCCTGGCAAGAGACCGCCGCATGGCGAATGTGATGCCGGGCGATTTCCTGGCGGTGTGTACTGCCGGCGCGTACGGCTTTGTGCAGTCCTCGAATTACAACTCGCGGCCGCGGGCGCCGGAAGTGCTGGTGGAAGGCGCGGTCTGGCGGGTGATCAGGCGTAGAGAGACGTACGAGGATTTGGTCAGAGGGGAAACGCGGTAGCGGGACTGCTACGTATCTCGCATGGAGAATGGAAATGGCGATGAAGAAACCATCCGCATCATCTCGGCCCGCGAAGCTAATAAGCGTGCGCGCCGAATCTATATTCAGCAAGCGGCCGAGTAAGAAGCAAAATGCCGTCCTGTCCCGGATTGCGAAGCGGCAGGCCGCCGGAGACGATTCCGATATTGACTACTCGGACATCCCTCCCTTGACTGACCAGCAACTGGCGCAATTCCGCCGAACGCCAAAGGTGCTGGTGGCCGCTCGCATCGACCGGGAGGTCTACGACTGGCTCATGCAGTACGGCGAGGGCTACTCGACTCGGATCAACAGCATCTTGCGTACGGTTATGGAGAGGGCTCGGTAGTTCCATCGCGCTACGACCGGTTCACCCAAGAAAGCCCCGCTCGGCGAGCAGACAACTCGCGCCCCTGGGCGCCGGAAGTGCTGGTGGAAGGCGCGGGCTGGCGGAAACTGCCTTAGACTCCTTTTGACACACGTCATCCCCGCGATTGGCGCGGGTTCCGCGAGTGGGCCAAACTTACCCTTGGTGAGACAAAAGGTTCTACCGATGAACTGAACGGGGGGGCTGACTCTCCATCACAACGCGCAGAATGCGGTTAATGCGCGTCTGGTAGCCCCTGCCATGACCTTTGAGCCAATCGAGCACGTCCGCATCGAGACGAATCGTCAATTGCCTTTTGACCGGGGGCCAATCCGTCGTTGCCTTCTTGAGAAACGTCTCGTCGAGCGGCGGAATGTCCGAATAGTCAATTTCGGCGTCCCGCATGCGGTCAATCCGTGCCAAGTCGCTTTTGATAGATTTTTTGTTCACGTCGGTTCCCCTTTCTCATGGAGATGACGCGCGTTCCCTGATCGCGCGGTGAATGGGCTATGACAACCAGCCGCCTGGCCAGCAGGCCCAAAGTGATAAGCCGTTCTTCCCCGTAGTCGAAGCGGTCATCTTCGAAGGTGATGCAAGGCCCGGAAAACACCTGTTCGGCATCCTCGAAGCTGAGGCCATGCTTGGCGACGTTCTTCCGGTTCTTGGCTTCGTCCCATTCGCATTTCATTCCCGAATGTAGCTCTTTTTGTAGTTACACGCAAGCCTGACGTTTCTTGGCTTACGGCCGGAACCAACCAGGGCCGACTCGCAGATGGTGGCTGACGGAATCCGGCACCACCAGGAACAGCAACAGACCAATGGCGGCGTGCGCGAGTCCGAGGAGATAGAGGTTGCGGCTTCGCCGGTAGAGCAGCGTGGCGCACCAGCCCAGCGGAAGCGTGATGGCCATGAGGAACGGGTTGGGCGCGTGCGCCAGAGAAAAGAGCACGGCGGCGAGCAGGGAAGCGGCGCGGGCGGTAACCGCGGCGTCGAAGCGATTCAGGAAATAGCCATTCAGAGCGTATTGCTGAGCGAGTCCCCAGGGCAGATAAGCGGCCGCGGCCGCGAGCGCGCCGTCGAAACCGGTCTGGCGGATGGTGCGCAGCAGGACGCCCGCCGTGAGCAGCAGAAGCGCGATCAGCAGCAGCAACGGGGCCAGTTCGTGCAGGCAATCGCGCAGGTTGTGGAGTCCGAAGCCCAGGGCGCGGGGGCTCTCGCGGCGCAGCAGGTGCGAAAGGAACATCAGGGCCGGGATGGCGATCCAGCAGTGGGGGTAAACGAAACGCAGCTTCCAGATGTAGGCGACGATCAGGCCAAACATCAGGAGCGGTTCGAGGATGGCGAGTCTGCGCATCGGGGCTCAGAAGAAGAAGTGCTTGGTCCAATCCACCAGCATGTGCAAGGCCGCGGACGAAAGGACGGTGGAAGCCTTCCGGAAAACCCAGCCGTAGGCCACGCCGGCGATGGTGGCGAGAATCATGTAGCGCCAGTTGGGCAGCGGCTGGGGTCCGTTGTCGAGGTGCGCACAGCCGAAAATGAAGGCGGCGGCCAGCAGCGTGCGGGCGCCCGCGCCGAAGCGGAGCATGAGCAGGTTCTGGATGAGCGAGCGGAAGAGAATCTCTTCGGGCAGCGCGGTACCGGCGAAAATCAGGCCGGCGGCGGAGACGATGCGGCCGGCGGACTGGGTGGGCGCGTGCGGAGGAGGAATGAATCCGAGAGCGATACCCACTACGGCGAGAACCGGCGCGGCCATGGCGAACCCGGCCAGCGGCAGCCAATAATCCCGCGCGTTCCGCGGCAGGTTGTATTTCAAACCGGGCATGGAGCGGAACCCCACGAAAAGGACCAGGCCGAGAAGGATGGCGATGCCGTATGCCACGGCGTGCAGAAATCCCTGTGCGGGCCGCGGAATCAGACTCGCGCCGGCGGAGAATTCCAGCGGCAGCCAGAGAAGCAGGACGGTGAGGAAGTCCAGCGCCGAGGGGCGCGCGACGTCGGCCGCGCCCTGCGCATACGCGCAGAGAACCGGAGCGAACGTGTAGCCGAGGAGCAGGAGCGCGAGCGGCAGGCTCGGCACGCCGGCGAGGGCGGCCGCAACGATAAAGACGGCGGTGAACAGCGGCGGCGCGGCCAAGATCCAGGCCGGCCTGCGATGCAAAATGATTTCGAGAAGCCGCCGCGGCGCGGGCGCCAGAAAGGCCAGGACGGCCGCAAGCAGCAGGGCGAGGAATGCGGTTTGCTCCATAGGGATATCTTGCACCCAACGAGGTTGGCAGGCGGCACCGCCTGCCCCACCAAAACAATCAGCGCGGGGCGCGTCCGAAGACCCGGATGCGCAGCACGAAGTGGCGGCCTTCGTCGCCGAAGAATTGGAGGTATTGCGGCGCGCCGATCACGCTGGTGACGGCCGTGGGGTTGCGGTGACCGGTGAGATTGTTGGCGCCGACGCGAACAGCGAGGCGATAGCCGGCGAAGGTGAGGCGGCGCTCGATAGAGAGATTGAGATCGAAGTTGGACGGGTAGCGGTGCCCATCCACGGGGCCAACCACCATGCCGGAATCACCGGTGACGGCGAAGGGGAAGCCGGTGCGATAATCGGCCAGAAACGCGACGGCCCAGTTCTTGAACGGCAGCGGGAAGTAACCCCATCCCAGAATGCGGTTGGGCGCGTCCCACGGCATGCGGCCGAAGTTATCGAGCACCTGCAAGGGTTGATCGACGCTGGCATCCAGGACGGCATTGGATGCGGCGCGCGAGCGGGTGAAGCTGGCCATCCAACCGTACTGCTCGCCGAACGTCTGCCGCGCGGTGAACGCCACTTCGTCATAGGCGTCGCGGCGCTGATTGGTGAGCGCATCGGTGCCGCCGTATCCATAACTCAACAGAACCGGCTGGTCGGTGAGCGGAGGGGCGGCGCCTTGCGGTGCGTACACAAAGCCGTCGCGGCCGCGCTTGCGCAGCCACTCGGCACGCCCGGCAATGCGATGGGCGAATTCGTGCTCGAGGCCGCCGCTCCACTTGTCGTAGCGCGGGAGCCGGAGGTTCTGGCCGGAGACGAAGGTGGTGACCAGCGGCGCTTCCGGCGCGCCGGTGGAAGAGTAGGGAACCGTGACGGCCTGTTGATCGAGCGGCCGGCTGAACAGCGCGAGGTTGGTGGCATCGTGCAGGATGGCGTAACCGGCGGTGAGCTTGGTGCGGGCGTCGGCGAAGGGCGCGTACGAAACTGCGAGGCGCGGAGAGATGGCCGCCTGGCGCACCAGCTCGTCCCAGTCCTGGCGGACTCCGGCATCAATGGCCAGCCGGGTGGCTGGTTGCCAGTGATCGGTGACGTAAGTGGCGACGGAAGCGCCCGGGCGGTTGAAATCACCGCTTCCCTGAAAGGTGGTTTGGAAGAGCGGCTGGCCTGTGAGGCTGAGCAGTTGGTAGGCGGTGCGCTGGAATTGCCCGGTGTAATCGAGGCGTTGGGCATCGGCGCCGAGCTGGAGCTGGTGGCGCCCGGCGAAGCGGCGCGCGCGCGGAAAGTAGTTGACGAAGAGTTGATCGCGGCGGCCGTGCTCGCGCGAGCGCACGAAGTAATCTCCGCTACGGCCAGCCGGCGCCACAATGTAAGGGAGGTCACCTTGCGGAGTGCGATCGCGATCGACGCTCTGCCAGGCGAAGCCGGTTTCGAGCACCGCGCCGCCGGCCCAGGAGTGCGATTCCTTTACGGCGGCGAGCCACCGGCGATCGCTCAGCGCGGTGGTGGTGGAGATGGGATCGAGCACGCCGAGGCCGTAATGCGCCTGGTGATCGAAATCCGCCAGCAGGTCGGCGAACAAGATATTAGTGGGGGTTAAGTTGACCTGCGCGTGCAAGAGGTTGCCGGCGGCCCAGGTGGGATTGGTATTCTGGCCGTTCGGCAGGCCGGAGACATAACCGCTGTTGTATTCGCCGTCGAAGCTGTCGGAGAACCAGGCGCGGCCTTTGACGATGGGGCCGGAGACGCCGGCGCGCGGCGTCCAATCGCCGAAGCGCACACCGGAGTGAATGTCCAGGCCGGGAATGAAGTTGGTGGCGGTGGAGTGGAACTGGTCGGCGCCGTTTTCGGGTTGAATGGCGAGAGTGCCGGCGGAGCCGTTGCCGAGGTTGGCGGCTTCGCGCGAATCCACCAGATCGAGCGAGCGGACCCCTTCGACGGCGAGGCGCGTGGAGTAGCGGCCGTCTATAGGATCGGTGATGTCGAAACCATCGAGCGTGTAGCGGGTCTGGTATTCGGCGCCGCCTTGAAAGTGAAGGCCGCCGGTGGGGTCCTGGACGACGCCGGGCATCAGCTTCATGGCGTTGCGCAGGCTGTGGCTGGCGGGATAAGGGATGTCGTTGACTTCGGTCCCGCTGAGGCGCTGCTCGCCCTGAGTCTCGGCCGGCTCGACCGGCGCGGGCAGCGCGCCGACGGTGACGCTTTGGAAGACTTCATGCTGCGGGTTGAGGGTCACGGTCACTTCTGTCGGGCTATCGCCGATGTGGAGCGGGCGGTCGCGCAACTCGAAGAAGCCGGCATGGCCGGCATTCAGCGTGCAATCTCCCGGTGGGAGCGACATCTGGAAGAGGCCGGCGGGCCCGGTTTGGGCTTCGATGGCGGGCGCCCCGCCGCAGTGGACCGCGACGCGCGCGGCGGGGACGGGCGCCCCGTCTTCGTCGATCACACGGCCGGCGACTCCCACCTGGGCGGCGGCAGCCGCGGCGCATGCCAATCCGGCGATGAGAGCGCGCCGCATGTCAAAAGACCCGGCCGATGCGAGCGGTTGTGAAAACCAGTACCAGGGAGAACGTGATGGAGAGCCGCATGACGTTCGTGGACCTCACGTTAGAATTGTAAACGCGCTGGGACGCGGGCGGGTTTCCATTCGCTACCATGAGAGTGCATGTTCGATTGGAAACAGGATCCGCACAGGCGCCTCAACCCGCTGACCCGCGAATGGGTGCTGGTGTCGCCGCACCGGACGGCGCGGCCGTGGCAAGGGCAGATGGAGGAAGCGGCGGCCCTCACGCAGCCGGACTACGATCCACAATGCTATCTTTGCCCGGGGAATGCGCGGGCGGGCGGCGCGCGGAATCCCGAGTACACTTCGACATTCGTCTTCGATAACGATTTCGCCGCGCTCAAACCGGATACACCGCTGGCGCGGTTCGAACAGAACGGGCTGCTGGTGGCGGAATCGGAACCGGGGATTTGCCGGGTGGTCTGTTTTTCGCCGCGCCACAACTTGACGATGGCCGATATGGAGCCGGCGGATCTGCGGCGCGTAGTGGACGTGTGGGTGGAGCAGTATCGCGAGTTGGGCGCGCGGCCGCTCATCAACTCGGTGCAGATCTTTGAGAACCGGGGCGCCATGATGGGGGCGAGCAACCCGCATCCCCATTGCCAGATCTGGTCGAACCACGCGGTGCCGAACGAGGTGGCTAAAGAGACGGCGGCGCAACAGGCCTGGCTGGGCCAGCGGGGCGGCTGCCTGCTGTGCGACTACGCAAAGCTGGAGCGCGCCGAAGGCGAGCGCGTGGTGGAAGAGAACGACAGCTTCCTGGTGGTGGTGCCGTTCTGGGCGGTGTGGCCGTTCGAGACGATGGTGGTTGCCAAGCGCCACGCGAGCGGCATGGATGGGTTTACGGACACGGAGCGCGGCGGCCTGGCGGATATTCTGAGGCGCACGGCGTCGCGATACGACCGGCTGTTCCAGGTTTCGTTTCCTTACTCGATGGGGATTCACCAGCGGCCCACGGATGGCGGGGCGCACGCCGAATGGCACGTGCACGCGCATTTCTATCCGCCGCTGCTGCGTTCGGCGACGGTGCGAAAGTTTCTGGTGGGCTACGAAATGCTGGCGACGCCGCAGCGCGACATCACGGCGGAAGCGGCGGCGGAGCGGCTGCGCACGGTGTAGCCGGTTACGCGGAATCGGAAAAGATCTGGGCGCGCAAATCGGAATTCAGAGCCAGGGCGATTAATAGAGGCGCGGCGTAGGGGACCACGTACATATTGAGGTACTCGAAGAAGTTGAGGACCGTGTTGGCGGCGCCGGTGGTGTAACCGAGATTGCGGTCGATCATATAGACGGAATAAAGGATGATGCTGCCGACGGAGATGAAGTAGACCAGAGCGGTTCCGGCGAGGAGGATCTTCGAGGTGCGGCGGTTAAAGGGGGCGGCCAGAGCCGCGGCCCAGAAAAGCGGGAAGACGAGCGAGAACAAAACGGGCACATCGCGGGAAATGGCCAGCTTGAGGGAGGGCAGGCGGACGGGGCGGATGGCGGGGTCGAACATCTTCTGCACGGCGGCACTTCTCTGGACGAAGGCTGGGAGCGGCACTACGAGGACCCAGTTGCCGGCAGGATCGTCGATGGCACGGGCGGTGGAACCGTTGCCCGGCGCGAGGTGCAGCGCGAGGCCGGTGGAAACGCGCAAAGCGTCGAGCAGGGGATCGAGAAGGAACATCCACCAGACGATGAGCATGACGACGACCAGGAGGGAGCCGCGCAGCAGAAAGCGGAGTTGAGGGTTAGTGCGCACCGGCATGGGCGATGGATCCAGATTTCCTCACGAAGTAGGCCCAGGTCCAGAAGACCACCAGGGTGTCGAGCATCATGAGGCTTTCCCACAAGTACAAGTGCGCGAAGTCGAACCAACGCTGATTGTACTGGCCGAGGTAGAAGAGGCTGATGAAGCGGATGAGGTTGACGGAGTGGATGGCTAGAGTTCCGGCGAGCAGGCCTTTGCCTTTCTGGAGCCAGGAAGCGGGGAACGCGATGACCGCGGCCCAGAGGAGGATGGTGACGTTGACGCCGTTGCAGCCGTTAGCCATGCGGATTTCAAAATGGCTGACGGGGTTTTGCATGAGGTCGGCCAGGGCCAAGGCGCGGCCGCCACAGAGTCTGATGAGGACCGCGGCACACGAGACGATGCCCCGCGAAAAGCCATCCACGGCGGGCTGCGTGAAGGGAGTGAACAGGAGTATGAAGCCGGCCAGCAGGCAGACGCAGAAAACGATCAGGAAGCGAACCATGTGGGCAGGTGTGGGGCTGGGGTCGAGCATTCGGGATCTCTGTTATTTTCTCATTATTCGGGGGGCGGCGCTGCGGGGCTTATGATTGGCGGCTCAATATGGGTGTCGCACAAGGCCCTTTCATTCTTCCCGCAGCGCCACCGCGGGGTCGATGCGGCCGGCGCGCCGCGCCGGGAGGGACCCTGCCAGCATCGCGAGACCGGCCAGCACCAGCGCCGTCCCGAAGCGTTGCAGAAAGCGTAACCGGGTTGGTACACTGAAACTTCTTCGGCCAGGTAGCTCAGTTGGTAGAGCGCAGCCCTGAAAAGGCTGGCGTCGGCGGTTCAAGTCCGTCCCTGGCCACCATTTTTTCAATAGTTTTCAGACCTTCCAAAACTGCAGTTTTCATTCCAAAACTCTTGGCCCGTTGAGATTTGCCTTCGCCGGAATGAGGCCCGTTTGGAGTCGGTTTCTTGGGGCAGGATCGCTCTTTGGTTCTGCCCTCTTCCTTTAAGCGTGGAATCCCCGTAATCACGGTCGTCAGCACGCCAATCCTCTCCGGCTTGGCCGCTGAACGCACACAGCATTCCGAAGGCTTCTGTTTCAGCTCCTCGGAGTGCTGCTGCAACTCTGTGAGGTAGTCGAACGGATTAGCTTCGTTCAGTTCGCAGGTGTGGATCAGACTCATGAACAGAACACTGAAAACCGGAGGCGTGGCTCGCAGCACCCGGACCGTTCTGAAAAGGGACCAGGCCGGTTCATGGCCGTGCATCATCGGGCGACAACGGCGTTCCTGGTCGGATGCACGCTGTGTCGCCCTCCTCGCGCAGCCAAGCGAATTATCGGACTGCGCCGGATTCCCGAGCCTGGCCAAGGGGGACCCTGCCAGCAAGCGGTTTCGGGCACTTTTTGCAAAGGGCCTCGAAAACCGCCGGCCTCACAGAGACCAGGGTGCTTAGAAGATCAGCTTTAGAGCGAGTTGCGCGCGCCGCGGCGCGCGGAACGAGCTGATCTCGCCGAATACCGTGCTGGTGATATTGGCGCTGGCGAACCCCACCGGGTTTACCCAATTCAGAGTGTTCAGCGTTTCGAAGCGGAATTGCAGGCTCGTCTGCTCCTTGATGCTGAAGTTCTTGAGGAGCGAAGCATCGAGGTCGAAGAATCCTGGTCCGCGTACGGTATAACGGCCGGTATTGCCTGGCCGCACCGCTCCTTCGGGCACTGGAGCGAAGCAGGCGGTGTTGAACCAGGAGAGGGCCGCGGCGCTCGACTGCGCCGAACCGGCATACTGATGCGGAGCATTCACATTCGGATTGCAGATCTCGTCCGGACGCGAGCTGACCGGGCTGGCGCCGAGGATGCCCAAGCCGGCTGGATCCACACTGGAAGTGGTCACCGTGGTTGGTACGCCGCTATAGGTGGTGAGGATACCGGAGACTTCCCAGCCTTTCAGCACCTGCCCGACGAAGCCGTGGCTCTGGCGGAAGATTGGAATGACGTAGACGTAGTTCGCAGTGAGTATCTGTGTTCGGTCGCCCGCGTACGGCCCGTATTCGCCTTCGTGCCAGTTGTAGCTGTTTTGCGGGGCATTGGAGCGGTCGGAGCTGCTATCGGTGAGGAACTTCGACCATGTGTAGGAGCCGCTGAGCACGCCGGTCGCGCCGAAGCTCTTGTGGAACGTCACCTGCAGCGAGTGATAGTTGGAATCGAACGCCGTTTCGATCTGGGTGATGGGGCCATAACCCAGGAACGGCCGGACGGCATTGATATGCGGATCGTCGCTGGTGGTGAAGATGGTGGTTCCGGGGCCGGAAGAACCCGTGCCGGTAGTGGTATGCAAGCCGGCCGCCAGCGCTACTCCAGGTTCCGGCTCGTTGATATCCACTTCGCCCAGCAGGTGAGTGCCCTTGGTTCCGACATACGCCACATCCAGTACGATCTGCTTCGCAAACTCGTGCTCAATCGTGAAGTTCCATTGCTGGGAATACGGGACCAATGCCGGAAGCGCCGTGGCGTGTAACGTCAGCGGCGCCGTGATCACACCCTCAGGCCCGCCGGACACGTTGTTGAAAGATGCATTGGAATAACTCACCGACGACACGAAGGGCGGATCGGCGAAAATGTTCTGTTCGTAGGTGCCGAAAAGGCCGGAGTCGTAGAAGATCCCGTAGCCGGCGCGGATGGCGGTTGTGCCATGGCCGAATGGATCCCAGGCCAGTCCCAGGCGGGGCGCAAAGTTGTGAAGGCTCGAATTCGCAATCTTGTCGCCGAAAGGCGAGTTCTTTCCGGCGATGATGATCCCGTCGGTTGGCGGGCTCAACTGGGAGATAGGCGTAACGTAGTTGCCGTTGACCGGATTGACGGCAGGAGCGGCGGCGGCGGTATAGACTGCAGGATCGAAGTTGTCCATCTCGCCGTGCGAATCGGTCGGCTGGGCGAAGTAACTCCAGCGCAAGCCCATGTAAAGAGTCAGGTGCGGATTCACTTTGAAATCGTCCTGGGCGTAAAGTTCGTGCTGCCAGGCCCAGATATCAGGGGTAACGTCCTGCGACGGCATGGTGAAACTGGAGACATTGCCCAACAGGAAATTGGCCCACGACTGCTGGAAGGTGTAGCTGCTGGCCGAACTCACTGCGCCCACATTGGTGAACCCGAACGAGCCTTGTGCTCCATCGGCATTTTCGGTCTTGTTGTAACGATCGAAAGTGTAGCCAAAACGGAAGGTGTGGCGGCCGTGAATCCAGCTTATGCTTTCCAGGAAGTTGTAATTCCGGTTGTAATCCTTGTATGGGCCAATGCCGCTGACCGAAGTGCCGCCGGTAAAACCGACGTTGGGGACAACGCCATCGGGATTCGGGAACGGCTCGGGGGGATTGACGTCCGGAGCATTGGGCTTGGCTGTCAGACCCACGGGCGTGGAGACAATCGCGCTGTAATTGTAGGTGAAACCGGTATCGCTGATGATGTTGGGCCGAATCATGTTCACCGCATGAACCGCGACCTGTTCTCCCGGTGAATTGGTGTTGGTGGTGCAACTGCCGGGGAACGCCAGGTTGCAACTGAAGATCCCGCCGGGCTCAGTGGTGGGAATGGCGTCGTGGGAGAACTTGCCCCAGAGGGAAAACTTCTCGTTGAAGGCCTGATCGACGCGCACCAATTCCTCGCGGAAGTTGAGAAGGGTGCGCTCGGCGAAGAACTCGTCGGTGGTATCGGTCAGCGTGTTTCCGCTCGACAGGGGCGCCTTACTGAAAATATCTTTGATGTAGGCGGCCGAGTTGGCATTGAACATGGAAGGTGGAATGCTGGTTACGGGCGTGGCGCCTGCCGGGCAAACGATTCCGGCACTGGTGATTTGCGTGATGCAAACCGGCTCGATGAAGTTGCCCTGCAACATCCCCTGCGTGGGCCAGGTTGGGTTAAAGGTGGCGTAGTTGATGATGCGGCGGGCCTCTTCCGAGAAAAAGAAGAACGTCTTGTTCTTGTCCTTGTTGTAGTGGCCCAGAGGAACCGGACCGCCGAAGGTGCCGCCGAAATCGTTCCAGCGATAGGCCGCCTGCTTGGCATAGCAATCGGAGTAATTTGCCGCACTGCAAGGGGTCTGCGGGCTCTGCCGGTCGACCCAGTTCACCTTGTTGGCATTGTTGGCCCAATTGTTGGCGTTCAGCGCGTTATTGCGGAAGAACTCATACAGGTCGCCGTGATACCGGTTGGTGCCGCTCTTGGTAACCACCTCGATTTGCGCGCCGCCCGCCCTGCCCGTGTCGGCGGTATACGAACTGCGCTCCACCTTGAACTCGGTAATGGCATCGATGCTGGGAAATGAACTTAGGGTCAGATTGCTGCCGCGGTCCAGGTCGTCGGCGCCGTCGATGGTCCAGTTGTTGGCCGAATTGCGATTGCCGTTGACCGAATACGGTATGGTCGTGGTGGTGCCGGAGGCGCCAGTGACGCCGACGAACAGCTCGTCGACCGCGGATTGATTGGAAACGCCGGGCATGAGGCTTACCAATTGGGCGAAATTGCGGGTGCCGAGAGCCAGTTCGCGGACCTGTGTGCCCTCGATAGTGGTGGCACTGGAGGGAGTGCTCAAATCGACCGTAGCCGCGTTCGCCCGCACCTCGACTGTGTCTGAAACCTTGCCGACCTCCATGCTGAAGTTGATTTTCAACACGTCATCGACATTCAAAACGATCCCAGTGTGTTCGTCCGTCTTGAACCCCGCAACTTCCACCTTGACCACATAGTTTCCGATCGGAAGAAACGGCGAGGAATAAACCCCGCTGTCATTGGTCTCGGTGGTGCGAACGACCTGGTTGCGGTCGGTATTCGTGATGGTGACTTTGGCTTTCGGCACCACGGCGCCCGTGGGATCAAGCACGGAGCCCTCGATGGTCCCGGAAATGTCCTGCGCGAGCATGGCGGTCGCGAAGAACGGGGCAAGAAGACAGAACGCGAGTTTTTTCATGTCCGAAGCACTCCACCCAAAGATCAATTGCAATTTACGAAGATTATGGCATCCTAAAGATAGGATGTCAATAGCGGTGTCACTCGACAGAGATCTGGCCGTGCCGCTCTACCATCAGCTTCAGCGACACCTGCAAGCTGAGATCGAGTCCGGCAAGTGGCATGCCGATGAACAACTTCCCAGTGAGCCGAAGCTGGCGGAGCGTTTCGGCGTCAGCAAGATTACGGTACGGCAGGCGATGGAGAAACTGGTCGATCTGGGGTACGTCCGCCGCGAACAGGGCCGCGGCACCTTCATCACGAAGCGAAAATTCGACGAAGGGCCCCGCGAACTCACCAGCTTCACGGAGGAGATGAGGCGGCACTGTCTGGTGGCCAGCTCACGGCTTCTCTCACAGATGGTGATGGATGCGGACACTCGCGTGGCGCATGCGCTGGGCTTGCCTGCCCGGTCGCCGGTCTACGTGCTCAAACGCGTGCGGTTGTCGGCCGGCGAACCGGTGAGCGTACAGACAGCTCACATTCCAGCCGACTTCGTCCCTGGCCTCTTAGTGGACGAAGCCGCGTCGTTGTACGAGATCCTGAAGACCCGCTACGATCTGTATCCCGCTCGTGCGCGAGAGACTTACACGGCGGCTGCGGCGGACCAGGCGGTAGCGGAGTTACTGGAAATTCCAACAGGATCGCCTGTTTTTGCGGTGGAACGCATCACGATGTCGCTCAACGAGCGGCCATTCGAATTCGTGCAATCCATGGTGCGCGGAGACCGCTACTCGATCATCCTCGAATTGGTGAACGACGGAGCGGAGAAGAGAACCCTGGTTCGGCAGACCGCGTAATCTACCAAGTCATCGTCTCATTAGCCCTCCGGGCACCCCCGGAGAAAAAGCGAAAGCAAGAAACCCGCACGTCGGAAGATCACGTGAGTACCAGTACGATTTGGAGCGATGGATTGCCAAAAAAGTAGTCTCAACCGAGGCACCTATGGTGTAAACTTTAATGATTCACAAAGCCAAAACGGAAGTTCTGGCCAAGAGGAGGAGGAGAGAGGAGCGAATGAGAACTTTACAACTTACGATCTTTGCGGTGTTCATAAGCACTTCACTGGCGAACGCAGGTACCATTGTCTTGTCCGGTGACGGGAACATCGGCGACTTCATTAATGGTTCCGCCGGTGCGCCGGTTCTAGCGGGTAACTCGACATTCTACAGTAACCTGCTCGGTACGGGCACGAACGTGGTCATCGAGGGCCCGACTGTGGGTGCCTACACTAGCGACGAATACGAGGCGGAAGCCGCGATCGCCGCCTATTACACTGGCCTTGGCGATACAGTCGTGCAAGTGGCGGCAGGCTCCGTTACGGCCGCAACTCTGACCGGCGCGAATCTGTTTATCAGCGATTTGAATGACACGGGGTTTCCAGGAGCCGAAGTGAGCGCGATCAGTTCTCTGTTGAGCGGCGGTGGCACGGCGCTTTTCGAAGGTGAGTTCACTCCATACGACGCAGGTGCCGACGCCTTGATCAATGCGGCTTTATCGGCCTTGGGAAGCACCATGTCGCTGAATCAGGACGAGCAGGACTGCGGATTCCAGACAGCGACCGGCAGCCAGATCGGGAGCACTCCGCTGGATGCTGGAATCTCTGCTTTTGGGTACGGCTGTGTGTCTACGGTCACGGGCGGCACCGCAGTTTTCTCGACGATGGGCGGGGCGGCATTCATGGCCGAGCAAACAACCACAACCGCAACGCCGGAACCTTCGACGGTTGTGCTGACGCTTGGGGGTGGTTTCCTGATGATGATTGGGCGTCGCCGGTGCGGGATTAAGCGTTAAGAGCGCTCACCTTCACAAGTTCCCGCAGTTCAGGGCCACCCGGCATTAGCCGAGGTGGCCTTTTTCTTGATGTGTAAAGGCACTGCCGGCCTCATTCCTCTCGGAGCGCTGCCATGGGATCAATCTCCGTTGCCCGCCGCGCCGGCAGATAACAGGCCAATGTCGCCAACCCGGCCAGCACCAGCGGTGCACTAAAAACCAGCGCCGGATTGTTGGGACGCATGGCGAAAGTCCGCGCCAGGGTGTCGCTGAAAGCGGCAAACGCGTGCGCTATGGCGAACGCGCCGCCGAGGCCAAGGACCGAGCCCGCCATCAGCAGCGCCGTCCCTTCCTTCAGCACCAACGCCTGAAC
>JBEKYE010000003.1:0-37075 GCA_049511275.1 Bryobacteraceae bacterium | reverse complement strand
GAATACTTCCGCAAAGCCGCCGCCTCAACCGCACACAATCCGCCCGCCGCGGCCGGCCGCCTGATTGCCAGGAAAAAGCTCGGATAGAGGTATAGCCTTATGCGTCTCATCGCCGCCCTTGCATGGATCGCCGCACTGCCGTTGGCGGCGCAGACCTTCGACCCCACCATGCCGGCTTCGGTCCCCGCGGCCGCCGGCCCAGTGATGGAAGCTTACGGCCTCCGCTACATCGAGATCAAGACCGGCGATGGCGCGGCGGCCGCGCCCAACCAGGAATACACGGTCCACTACACCGGCTGGTTGCGGGACGGCACCAAGTTCGATTCCTCGGTGGATCGCGGCACTCCCCTGAAATTCATTCAGGGACGGCGCGCGGTGATCGCCGGCTGGGACAGCGGTTTCGAGGGGATGAAAGTGGGCGGCAAGCGGCGCCTCTTCATCCCCTACCAACTGGGCTACGGCGAACCGGGCCGCGGCCGCACCATTCCGCCCAAGGCCGAGTTGATCTTCGACGTCGAACTGCTGGGCGCGAGGAATGTTCCGCCCGCGCCCGCCGCCGGCGCCGACCTGAATACGGCTCTGCCGGACCTGGAAGCCCACGTGATGGCGCTGGCCAAAGCCGTTCCCGAGGAGAAATACTACTGGAGGCCCGCGCCCGGCGTGCGCACGTTCCAGCAGGTCTTCCTGCATATCGCCTACGGCAACCAGCTCATGCTGAACATGGCGAGCGGCAACTCCACCAACGATGCGCTCGAAAAGCAGGCGGAAGAGAACTCCAGAAACGAGAAGCAGCCGGTCAACAAGGCGAAAGTGATCGAGGCGTTGACAGCGAGCTTCGCCGCCTTGCACCGCGCCATCGATGCGGCGAATACCAATTCTCTAAGCCGCGAGATCAATCTTTCCGGAACGGTCACGACCACGCGCGGCGAGCTGATCCGCCTGGAAACGCATATGGCCGAGCACCTGGGGCAAGCCATCGCCTATGCCAGGATGAACGGGATCGTGCCGCCGTGGTCGCAGTAGAGGAGTGGGCCATCGACTTCCGTGGCCTGTCATGCCCCGGCAAAAAAAACGACAGCCCGACAGACGACAATAACCGATCACTGTCCCACGCTGCGCTCAGAGCCAGTTCAGATCGGTGTACTTCTCGCCGGTGAGGTGCAGGAAGAGCGACTCCAGGGTGTGGAACTCCTGGCCGTTGTAAGTCAGCGAGCCATCGTTGGCGAGGAGCGTAACATCGCCTTCCCAGACCAGTTTGCCGGGCTTGGTGATGATGGCGACGTCGTGGCAGATGCGCTCGACGGTTTCGAGCACGTGGGTGGTCATGAAGACGGTGCGGCCCTGGTCGGCGAAACGGCGCAGCCATTGCTTCATGAGGGCGACACCGGCGGGATCGATGCTCTCGAAGGGTTCGTCGAGGAACAGGACCTCGGGCGAGTGGATTACGGCGGCGGCGAAGGCCACGCGCTTGCGCATGCCGGTGGAGTATTCGGCGAGGGTCTTCGAGGAATCGGTGAGTTCGAGCGCCTCCAGCAGTTCGGTGACGCGCTGGCGCGTGGTAAACTCGCCGAGGCCGAACATCCGGGCCACAAAGGCCAGGAATTCGTGGGCATAGAGCGGGTCGAAGAGGCCGAGCGTTTCCGGCATGACGCCGATGCGCTTCTTGATGGCGGCATTCTCGGAATCGAAGGCCTCGCCGAGGAGTTCGACGGTTCCGGAGGTAGGATCGAGCAGGCCGGTGAGACAGCCAATGGTGGTGCTCTTGCCGGAGCCGTTGGGCCCGAGGAATCCGAAGATGCGCCCCGGCCGCACGGAGAGGGAGAGATTCTCGACGGCGGTAACGGCGCCGTAGCGCTTCACAAGGTTGGTAATGCGTATGGCGTCCATCAGCTTTTTCCTTCCAGCAAGACCATGAGCGATTCGCGTTTGACGCGAAACAGCGCGGTGGCAAAGTGGAGCGAGGTGAAATAGAAAACCGCCGCCAGCAGGGCGGCCAGGATCGCGACCCACCAGTAGTCCGGGGTCAGTGCGTTGGGCCATTGTTTGGCGGCCACTTGCGGCAGAAACAGCAGCGAGAGCATGCCGCCGATGACGACGATGTTGCCGGCAAAGGAAAGATCGTTGCCGAAGCTCTGGTTGTAATTGCCGCGGCGCGGGCCGAGCAGCGAAGTCCAGAGCCCGATGCCGTGAAACAGGAAGAGACTAAAGACGCTGGCCGCCACCAGCATGGCGATGGCACGGGGGTCGAAGCGGGCGGGCACGAACAGGCTCCAGAGAACGGCCGCCGGCAGGAGCAGCGCGGCGCTCAACATGATGAACATGTAGCTGCCGGCGCGGAAGGCGGTGGCGGCGCCGGTGGGCAGAAGGAGAAAGCGGCGGAATCCGCCGCCGACGTATCCAAACTGGTTGACGGCGAACTGCCCGGTGCCAATGAAGCCGAGGATGAGGAAGACTGACAGGGATATGGCGAACTTGCCTCCCGCGATATGCACTTGCCGGCTGTAGAAGAACTGGAGAAACGCGGCCAGCGGCAGCGCCAGCGGATAGATGGTGCGGAAGCGGTTGTGGCGGGAATAAAAGCGCAGCCAGAACGCGACCAGCGGACCGTTCCGGGTTCCGAAGATTGCGCCGATGCGGTCGAAGAGGCTTTCCCATGCGACCTTGCCGGCTTCGACAACGCGAACTTTGGCTGGACGGCGTTCCAACACCACAAGAACAGTCAGGAGCGCGGCCATCCACAGGAGGATCAGGCCCAGGCCGGACAAGGCCGCGAGATTCGATTGAGTCATGGCGACGGCTGCGCCGGCCGGCGGCGTGCTCTGCCACAAGCGGAGGGCGATGTCCTGGATGCGAGGATTGCGCTGGATCACCGGCCCGAGCGTGGCCGGCAAGAAGCCAAGCAGCATGATGCAAACCAGCATGATGGCAGAGCCGCCCTTCTTCATCATGAGGCGGTCGACGAGCATGCCGAGCACGCGCGCGGCGACGTAGTTGGAGCAGAAGAGCAGCAGCACGGCGGCGAGACCGAACCAGAAGGAACCAGCGCCAAAGAGGTAGAGGCCGAAAGCGATGCCGAAATCCAAGGCCAGGAAGAGGAGCCAGTAAGGATCGACGATACCGATGAAATGGCGGGTGAAGCGGCGCTCGAGCGCGCGCACGGGATAGCGGCGCAGTTCGGTTTCGGAGAAGATGGCGGTCATGCCGAAGCCCAGCACGACGCTGGCGACGATGGCCTGGCCGTAGATGCCGCCGAGCAGAACGCCGGCGAGGAGCGTGCCTTTGCCGCTGCGGATGGCGGCCATGCCGGCGCCGGTGCCGCCGGCGGCGAGCAGCGAGACGACCATGACGAGCAGCAGGTAGCCGGCGAAAAAGACGGCGATTTTGCCGTTGCGGGTGCGAGTCTTGGCCCAGAGCAGCTTGTACCGCAGGCGGATGAGGACTCCGATGAGCTGGAAGTTCATAGAGCAGCCGTCACTTCCGCGGGCGGATCACTTCCTCATTGAGATAGGGGCGGAGCGCTTCGGGAACCACCACGGAGCCGTCCTTCTGCTGGAAGTTCTCGACGATGGCGACCCAGGTGCGGCCGACGGCGAGCGCGCTGCCGTTGAGGGTGTGGGCGTACTCGGATTTCTTGCCGGTGCGCATGCGGATGCCGGCGCGGCGGGCCTGGAAGGCTTCATAGTTGGAGCAGGACGAGATTTCCTTATAGGCATTCTGGCCGGGGAGCCAGACTTCGATGTCGTAGGTTTTGGCGTTGGAGAAGCCGAGGTCGCCGGTGGCGAGGACCACGGTGCGGAACGGCAGGCCGAGGCGGCGGAGGATATCTTCGGCATCGGCGGTGAGCTTCTCGAGCTCGTCGTAGCTCTGGTCGGGACGCGCGAACTTCACCAGCTCGACCTTCTGGAACTGGTGCTGGCGGATGATGCCGCGGACGTCGCGGCCGTAAGAGCCGGCCTCGCTGCGGAAGCAGGGGGTGTAGGCGCAGAGCTTGATGGGCAGCGACCCGGCCTCCAGGGTTTCGTCGCGAAAGATGTTGGTGACGGGGACTTCGGCGGTGGGGATGAGCCAGAGATCGTGGCCCTCGCACTTGAAAAGGTCTTCCTTGAATTTGGGCAACTGGCCGGTGCCAAAGAGGCTGGCGGAATTCACCAGGAACGGCGGCAACACCTCGGTGTAGCCGTGGTGGCGGGTGTGGACGTCGAGCATGAAGTTGATGAGGGCGCGCTCGAGTTTGGCGCCGAGGTCCCAGTAGAGAACGAAGCGGGCGCCGGTGATTTTGGCGGCGCGTTCGAAATCGAGAATGCCGAGCGCGGGGCCGAGGTCCCAGTGGGCCTTGGGCTCGAAATCGAAGCTGGGCGGGGAGCCCACGCGGCGCACTTCGACATTGTCGTCGGCGGTCTGGCCGACGGGAACGGATTCGTGCGGGACGTTGGGGATGCCGGCCAGCATTTCCTGGAAGCGCGCGTCGAGGGATTGGACCTGCTCGTCGAGCGCGGCGATCTCAGATTTCATGGCGCGCACCTGTTCCTGCTGGGCGGTGGTGTCGGCGCCCTCCCGCCGCCGCCTGCCGATCTCGGCGCTTTGTTCATTGACGCGGGCCTTCAACTGCTCGGCCTGGGTGATGGCGGCGCGGCGAGAGTGGTCGAGCTCGCGAAACTGGTCCAGGCCGGTTACGTTGCCGCGCGTCGAAAGGCGTTCGGCGATGCGCTCGAAGTTGGCGCGGAAGTATGAGAGATCGTGCATTCTCTCCATGCTAACGCATGAAGGAAGGGGGGACGGAGCAAAGGAAGGAACTGGTTCAGGTGCCGATGCCAAGAAGAGCGACGCGCTCGGCGGTGGCGGCGGCGCGCAGTTCCACATCGAGGGTGGCGAGCGGCAGACCGCGCCGCTTGGCGAGTTCCAGGTAAGCGGCATCATACAAAGTCAGGCGGTGGCGCGCGGCCAGCCGCGCCGTCGCGCCCCACGCCTGCCGGTCGGTTTCGGGATCGAGGCTGATTGGCAGAAAAGCAAGGTCGGTCAGAGCTGCGTCTCGAAAGGCGGCTTTGGTGCGCCCCCGTCGCACGCCCATTTCGAGAACGTTGGCGACCTCCAGCCGCCAGAGCGCCGGAACCCACGCACCGTTTTCGCCGACGAGATCGAAGACGTGGCGAATCGCCGCGGTGGTCTCGCTCGAATAAACCCAGGCCAGGGTGGCCGAACTATCGAGGACCAGGCTCATGGCCGGCCGGCATCCCGGTCGGCTTTGAGTGACTGCCAATCGAACGGACCGAGTTTCAATTTCCTCGCCCGAGCGCGAATCCGCAGGGAGGCGGCGCGAGCCTGTTCGCGGTCGATTCCACCGGAGTTTGGCACCAGGCGGGCCACCGCCTTGCCGTGCCGGGTGATGACGATCTCCTCGCCGCGCTCCACGCGGTCGAGCAAAGCGCCCAACGTGTTTTTGGCCTCGAAGGCCCCGATCTCCCGCATATGGCCGCTCCTTGAAACAGACCAGCTTAAGCTAGCTTAACACAACCAGCCGGTCGTTTCGTCTCCCTGCAGAACCGGGGGACTGCCCTACTTCCAGTTGCCGATGAGAATGAAGGGAGCCCAATAATAGGGGTGCGTCCAGCCAGTCGCGGCGGCGGGTGGGGCGGTAACGCGGATTCCCCGGCTGGCGGCACCGGCAGCCTCCGGCTTCAGAATCCCGCCGGCCATCTGCTCCTGGGCCTGCCGCAGCGACTCGCTCTTTCCCAGCTCGGGGTGGGCTTGCCGGATGCGGTACATCGTCTCCATCAGCCGGGCGGTGGCTTCGTCGCTCACGCTCCACAAACTCGCGATGACGGCCCGAGCGCCCAACCGCTGCGCGATGGTGCCGAAACTGTCCACCTCGCGGCCGTCCTCGCTGCGGTTGGTGAATGCCGTGCTGCAGGCGGAAAGCGTCAGCAGATCCACGCCGCTGAACAGGCGCGGCGCAGCCTCGATCTCCGCCAGGCTCATCTGGCTTCCATCGCCCAGCAGCAGGTGCGAATTCGCGGCCACGCCGGGCTGCGAATCGAAGTGGGTCGCAATATGGACCACGGCTTTCTCCGGCTGCCGCATGGCCGCCGCAAATGTCTCGCGCGTAAAGTCGCGATCCAACTCCACCGTGCCCGGCACCGGCGCATCTCCGGCTTCGCCTTGCCGGAAGATGCGGTGCAGTTCCTCGGGCACCGCCGGCAGCGCGCTGAAGTTGCCCCTGGCTTGCGAGACGCCGAAGCCCGCGCCCTTCCACAAGCTTTGCGAAGCCTCGGTAAGCCGCGTCAGGCTGGTTGGGGTGATGAGCGAGTTGCGGAAGCGCGCCACCAGGTACTGCCGGCCATCATGCAGCGCGGCGATGGGCACGTAGCGGATGGTGCTGTCGATGGACCACATGATGGTTTTCGCGCCCATGCTGTCGAGGTCCTGGCGGAGTCCCTCGGGAAACAAGATCTTGTAGAGTTCCTGGGCCAGCGGCAACGGATTCGAGGCCGGATTCTGCAACTGCTGGCGGAAATCGAAGATCTTGCGGTTCAGGCCGGCTTCCGGAATCGAGGTGGAGTAGGCTTTGCGCGCGCCGCTGGTGACCAGGAGAGCGGTGTACCTGTCCGGCAGGACCAGGGTATAGATGGCGACGACATCCGGGCCCAGCGCCTGCAGGGCATCCTGCAAACCCTCGCTCTCGCGCAACTCGCCCACGCGTTTGGCCGGCGCGGAGCCTTCCGCGAGGGTCTTCTCGGCTTCGGCGAAAAACCGCAACAGAACCGTGTTGGCCGCCGACAGATCGCGGTCGAGTTGCTGAGACTCTTCCGACTCGGCGGCGCTCAAAGCGGTCTTGGCAGCCTTAGCGACCAGCGCGGATTTGGCCTGCCCGTAAGAGACGATCCGGGTCAGGATCTGTTCATAGCGCTCGAGCGCGTCGCGTTCGGAATCGAGCAGAGTGGCGGGCCCCAACTGTTCCGCCACGGCATCGCGCCGCACGAAATCGGAGGCCTCTTTGTCCTTCAGGAGGTTGAGCACCTCTTCGGCTTCCCCGAAGCGCTGGCGGTCGACCAGGAGACCAGCCAGATACCGGTAGTTGGACTCCATGGACCTTTCGAAGCTCTTGCGCAGGGATTCGTCGAGTGCCTGATTGTCCCGGCGGACGGTTTGCAGGAGGTTGACGGCCTGCTTGGCGAAGAAAATCGCGAGCTCCGGCTGAGATTTCTCGAAGATCGCGCTGATATTGCGCAGAGTGACAGCTTCATCGGACCGGCTGCCGACAGCGCGGCGAAGCGGGAGCGCCTGGCCGTAGTACTCCAGCGCCTTCTGATGGTCGCCGAGATCCGAGTAGGCGCGCCCGATGTTGTTCAGAGTGGTGGCTTCGCCGGGCCGGTTGCCGGCGGCGCGACTGAGCGGGAGCGCCTGGCCGTAGTAGTCCAGCGCCTTCTGCTTCTCGCCGAGAACGTTATAGACAAAGCCGAGGTTGTTTAGAGTGATGGCTTCGCCGTACCGGTCGCCAACCGCGCGGAAAAGGGAGAGCGCTTGCGCGTCGTGTTCGAGCGCTTTCTGATTCTCGCCGAGAGCGGAGTAGACAGAACCGATTCTGATCAGCGTATAGGCTACTTCGGCCCGGTAGCCGGAAGCGCGATTGAGCGGGAGGGCCTGGCGGAAGCAGTTCAGCGCCGTCTGCTTTTCCCCGAGGGCGAAATAGACACCGCCGATGGTGTTCCAGGTGGCGGCTTCCAAGGTCCGGTCACCGAGAGGACGAATGAGAGTTAGTACCTGGCGGATGTAGTTCAGCGCCTTCTGGTGCTCGCCGAGATCGGAATAGGTACCGCCGATGAGGTCCAGGGTGGCGGCTTCTTCGGTCCGGTCGCCAACGGCGCGGAAAAGCGGGAGCGCCTGCTCCGCATATTCGAGGGCCTTGCGCCTCTCGCCGAGAGCGCGATAGTGACCGCCGATCGCGCGTAAACAAATCCCCAATTCGTAGGCATCCTGCAAACGCCGCCAGATCAAAACTGCGCGCTCGTATAATGCAACCGAACGTAGGACCACCTCTCGAGTGCCGGAAAGAAACAGCCCCGCCTGGAATTCGAGCCTTTCCGCTTCGACCCGGCTTCGATCCGCGTCGGCCGGCGCCCGCTGCTCCAAAAGCTCCATCCGGTAGCGCCCGGTTCCGGAAACATTCTGGACCCGGACGCGGTACTCTCCATCCCTGTCTCCAATAAATGAAACCGCCTCGGGTCCAAACTTGCCGTTAGTCCGATCCATTACCAGGAGGGGCTTGCCCAGCGGGTTCAGGACCTGCAGGATGACATCCACACCCATCTGACGCGCCACCAGGCGCACGAATTGCCCGGCTGCCACCTCCAGCCTGTACTCGTCGATCTGCCCCTTCGCCGGCTTGCGCCCGATCACGCGATGCAGCTTCAGCTTCCCTGCCGCCCGAACCGGGCTGGAGGTTTGAGCAACCAGCCAGGGAGCCGCCAGGAGATAAAGGGCAAGAATCACCCCGCCGCGGCGGATGAACGTCATAGGAATTGCACCCAGTCGTCACAGTCTATAGGAAGCGGAGCCCGAGTACAAGAGATCCGGGCCACGAGGATGCAAGCCGCCGAACAAGCCGGACGAGGGCGTCCGGCGCGGTCCAGGGGACCGCCCCACTTCGAGCGGAGCGGAATGGGCTCACAAGCACGGTACGATGAACTGTACGCCCGATGGGTAAACGGAAGAAGAGCGGTGTGGCTGAGCGCGCGCCCGCGGCATGGAGCCGGCGGCTGGCGACATGGGTGGAACGGCGGAGCCTGATGCTGGCAGCCGCGGCCATTGTGATTGGGACGCTGCGCATTGGGGCCACTTATGCGGTGTTCAACCATACCGTCGATGAGCCGGCGCATATCGGGTGCGGGATGGAGTGGCTGTCGAAAGGGACTTACCAACTGGAGACGCAACATCCGCCGCTGGCGCGAGTGTTTTCGGCGCTGGGGCCGTTTTTGGCGGGCGAGCGGAGCCAGGGGCGGACCGACGCGTATCAAGAAGGCGCGGCGATTCTGTATCACGACTTGCAGTACGAGCGGAACCTGACGCTGGCACGGGTGGGGACGCTGCCTTTCTTCTGGCTGGCTTGCGTGGTGGTTTACCTGGCGGGGGCGCGGTGGTATGGGAAGGGGCCGGCGGCGCTGGCGGTGATCCTGTTCACCTGGCTGCCGCCGATATTGGCGCATGCGTCGCTGGCGACCACGGACATGGCGCTCACGGCAACGGTGGGGCTGGCCTTATAGACGGCGCTGGTTTGGGCAGAGGCGCCGACGCCGGCGCACGGCGCGGCGATGGGACTGGGATGCGCTCTGGCGGCGCTGGCGAAGTTCTCAAGCCTGCTCCTGGTTCCAGCGTGCCTGGGGGCGCTGCTGGCGTGGGCCGTGGTATCGGAACGCGGATGGGCGCCGGTGCGGCGGCTCGCGACCACGCGGCATGGGGTGTCGCTGCTGGCGGCGCTGGCGGCGGGAATGGTGACTGTGTGGGCCGGGTATCGCTTCTCTTTTCGGGGCGGCGTGCCGGCTCCGGAGCTGTTTGCGGGGTTGCAGTATGTGTACCATCACCAGACATCGGGGCACGTTTCTTATTTGCTGGGGGCGCGGAGCAACTCGGGCTTCTGGTTGTTTTATCCGGTGGCGCTGGCGGTGAAAACGCCGCTGGCATTTCTGGGATTGGCGGCGGGCGGGATGGCGATTGCGTGGCGGCGACGCGGGGAGACCATTTGGGCGGCGCCAATGGCGTTCACCTTGGCGATCCTGGCGGTGGGGTTATATAGCCGGATCAACATCGGGACGAGACACGTGCTGCCGATTTACTTTGGCCTGGCAATGCTGGCGGCGGGTGCTGCCTGGGATTGGCTGGGGCACGCGACGGAGCGGAAATGGGGGCCCTGGCTGGCGGCGGGGCTGGTAGCGTGGCTGGCGGCGTCCGGCGCGGTGAACCATCCGGATTACCTGGCTTACTTCAACGAGCTGGCGGGCAGCCAGCCGGAGCGGATTCTGGCGGACTCGGACCTGGACTGGGGACAAGACATGCTGCGGCTGAGCGCGCGGTTGCGCGAGTTGCGAGCGCCGCGGGTGACGTTCACCCCCTTGCTTTCCGCCTACCTGCGCGATTACCACGGATTTCCGCCGATCCAGAGGAGCGATCCGAGAAGTCCCGCGCCGGGGTGGAACGCGGTGAGCATCACGGCGTGGAAGGTGATGCGGCTGGGGCTGACGTTCGACCATCCGGAGATTGTGGTGTGGCCGGACCGGGTGAAGAAAGCGACGGAGCGCGTGGGACGCGGAGTGTTGTTGTACTATTTTCCGCCGTCGGAATTCCGGTAGATGGCGGCTGGCGGGCTTCGCCTAGTATACTCGCGGGTCAACGGTCTTTGGCTATGCAACTTGCTTCCGCAGGCAGCTCGGTGCCGAACGATGGAAGAGAGCGATGCGCGGGAGATGGCGCGGCGGCTGGCACGGGAAGAAGGGATACTTGCGGGTACGTCCACGGGATTGAATGTCGCGGCGGCGGTCCAGCTTGCGTCGGAACTGGGGCCGGAAGCGACGGTGGTAACCGTGGCCGCCGACAGCGGGCTTAAGTACCTGGCCGGCGATTTGTACTCGGGGTAGACATGGCCGAGGGGATTGTCAAAAAAACCCGGCCTGACGGCCGGGTGCCGGGTCAGGGGACCCGGCGCAGTCCAGGAGGACTGCCCCACTTGAAGGCAATGGGTGCGAACAAACCGCGCCCGGCTGGTGTCTAAGCTTTGGGGTTGCGGAATGCTCGAGGCGCGCTCACTCACGAAGTACTACCAACACACGGCGGCGGTGCGGCGGGTCAGCTTTACGGTGAGACCGGGCGAAATCCTGGGGTTCCTCGGTCCCAATGGCGCCGGAAAAACCACAACGGTACGGATGCTGACCGGCCTCATCGAGCCTTCGGAGGGGCAGATTTTCTACCAGGGCCGCACGGTCTACGACGATTTCACGGGGTTCCAGCGGCGCATCGGGTACGTGCCGGAGGAGGCGCACCTCTATCCGCATCTTACCGGCCGGGAGTATTTGCAACTGACGGGGCGGCTGCGCGGAATGCCGCGCCGGGTCCTGGAGCCCAAGATGGACGAATTCCTGCGCGTGTTCGATCTCTGGGACGACCGCCATACGCCGCTGGGTTCGTATTCGAAAGGCATGCGGCAGAAGATCCTGCTCTCGGCGGCCTTGCTGCACGACCCGGAACTGCTGATTCTGGACGAGCCGTTTTCCGGCCTGGACGTCACTTCCGCGCTGATGTTGCGCAGCCTGCTGCGCGCGCTGGCGAGCCGCGGAAAGATGATCCTGTACAGCTCGCACGTGCTGGAGGTGGTGGAGAAAATCTGCTCGAACGTCCTGATCCTGCGGAAGGGCGAGGTGGTGGCGTACGACTCGATTGACCGGCTGAGGGAACTGATGAGCCAGCCATCGCTCGAAGGCGTCTTCGCGCAACTGGCCGATGTGGACGATGGCGAGGCGGTGGCGAACCGCATTCTGGAAGTGATGAGCGATGGGGGAGCGGAAGCGCGGGTCACGGGATCCAGTCCGGCAGACGGGCCCGGCACGGGCGGCGGCACGGCGGCGCCGGGCTTGCGGATGTACCGCGGGCCGGCCAAAAGGTTCCCGGACGGGTTCCAAGACGTTTATGGCGACGAACTGCCGCAGACCACCGAAGAAGCCATAGAGCCGATCTGGCGGCGTCATGGCGTGCCGGGGCTGGCGTGGCTGCCGGCTCGCCTGGCGTGGCGGGTCCCGATGGAACACCTGGCGGAACTGAAGCGGGACATTCTTTATGCGCTGCGCATGCTGGCGCGGTCGCCGGGATTCACGGCCGTGGCGCTGATCTCGCTGAGCCTGGGCATGGCAGTGGTTACATGCGCCTACAGCGAGGTGAACGGGTTGATTCTGCGCGACCTTCCCGGCGTTCCGCGGCCCGCGGAGCTGGTGGCGCTGCAGGCGCCCACGTCATATCCCTACTACAAGCGCTACCGAGAAAGAAGCGACCTGTTCTCTTCCACCATGGCCTACGTGGCGCCGGTTCCGTTCGGGGTTTCGCTGGGCGGCCCCGCGGAGCGAACCTGGGGACAACTGGTCACGCCATCGTACTTCTCCACGCTGGGAGTACGCCCGGCAATGGGCCGCTTCTTTGGGCAGGAACAGGAGCAGCCGGGTGGGGCGCCGGTGATCGTGGTCAGCTACCGGTTCTGGCAGCAGCATTTGGGTTCCGACCCTTCGGTTGTCGGAAGGACGCTGCGGATCAACGGGCAGACCTGCACGGTGATGGGCGTGGGGCCGGAAGGTTTTCTGGGAGCATCGCCCGCGTATTTTGCGGCGGACGTGTGGATGCCGGTGACGGCCCCGGCGCGCGCGGCGCCGGAACTGGCGGATAACGCTCTGGAGCGGCGCGGCCTGACGATGTTCCAGATGGTGGGGCGCCTGATGCCGGGAGTCACGGCGGAGCGTGCGGAAGCGGCGTTGGATGCGGTGGCGCGGCAAATGGAGCAGGAGTACGGCGACGCCGATCGAGAAAGGGGCGGGCGGCGCTTGGCGTTGGTCCCAGGAGGAAAAATCCTGCCCATCCGGAAACAGGACCGGCCATACTTCACGGAAGTCCTCATGCTGCTCGGCGGTTTGGTGCTGCTGATCGCGTGTGCCAACGTGACCGGCATGATGCTGGCACGCGCGGCGGACCGGCGTCGGGAGATCGCCGTTCGCCTGGCGCTGGGCGCCAGCCGCCGGCGGCTGATTCGCCAGTTGCTGACCGAGAGCATGCTGGTGGCGGCGGGCGCGGGCGCGCTGGGGCTCACGGTGACCGTCTGGCTGATGCACCTGGCCTCCCAGATGAGGATGCCGTTTCCCATGCCGGTGAGCTTCGACCTGAACCCCGACTGGGGCGTCATGCTCTTCGCGCTTGGCATGACCGGCCTGACCGGGCTGGTGGTGGGGCTAGCCCCGGCATTGCAGGTGACGCGCACCGATCTGACGCCGGCGCTGAAAGAAGGCGGCAACATCCAACACCGCAGGTACCGGCGCCTAAGCCTGCGCAACGGGCTGATGCTGTGCCAGATGGCCGGATCGCTGTCGCTGCTGCTGCTGACCGGATTTTTGGGGCTGGGCATCCAAACCACCATGGGGATTCAGCAAGGGTTCGACGCCCGCAACCTCTACCTGATCTCGCTCGATCCGGTTCGGGACGGATATTCGGGCGCCCAGGCTACGGCCTTTTTTGAAAAACTCCTGGATCGCGTCAAGAGCCTTCCTTCCGTAACCGCGGCAACTCTGACCGATACGGTCCCGGTGGCGATGGACGGCAACACGGCTGCGAAGTTCTCGGAGACGCAGGCGGGCGGGGGAAATGCGACACGCTTCGCCCGCAAGCACGTGGTGGGGAGGGACTACTTCGACACCGCCCGAATTCCAATTCTGCTGGGCCGCGGGTTCCGCAAGCAGGACGAGGCGAACCAGACGACGGCGGTGATCGTCAGCGAAGAGTTGGTACGGGCTTATTGGACCGGACAGGAGGTGTTGGGACGACGCATCGAGATCTCGAGCGACAGAGCGTCGGGCGGATTCGGGGCAGTGCCCGGCACGTTTGATTTTCGGCCTGGCGCGGCAGGAAGCGGCGGCCGGGTGTTCGAAGTGGTGGGGGTGGCAAAGGACGTGTCGGAGGATTTCATCGCGAGCAAAAAGCACCCGGCAATTTACTTCCCACTGCACGCGGCGGATTATGCGCAGCCCTCGCTGCGCGGGGTGACGCTGATGGTGCGCGGCATGCCGGGCGTGGACACAATCGGCGCGGTCGAGCGCGAGATATCGGCTACGGACGCCAATGTCACGCCCTTCAACGCGCGCAGCATGGCGGAACAAATCGCGCAGTACATGTCTTCGCTGCGGTCGGCCGCGTGGACGTGGAACCTGATCGGGGCGTTCGGATTGATCCTGGCCGCGGTCGGCCTGGCCGGCGTGACGGCCTATGCGGTGGCGCAGCGCGGCCACGAGATCGG
This sequence comes from Bryobacteraceae bacterium, assembly GCA_049511275.1. Classification (GTDB taxonomy): domain Bacteria; phylum Acidobacteriota; class Terriglobia; order Bryobacterales; family Bryobacteraceae; genus PALSA-129. The sequence goes on along the minus strand of JBEKYE010000003.1, from coordinate 23,046 downwards.
CATCCGCATGGCGCTGGGCGCGCAGAAGAGCGACGTGCTGGGACTGGTGATGAAGGAGGGCGTGGTGCTGGTGACGGCGGGCACGCTCATCGGAATGGCTCTCACCTGGGCGGGAATCCGGCTGATGTCCGGCTTTTTCTTCACCGTCGCCAGCGTGAGGACCTTCGACCCGGCACTGCTGGTGGGCGCGCCGCTGCTGCTGGCCGCGCTGGCGCTGGGGGCCTGCTATTTGCCGGCGCGGAAATCGACGCGCATCGACCCGGTGGTGGCGTTGCGGCAGGAGTAGGGCGACATGAGAGAATGGCTGCGGGAAACGCACGGGGCCAAGTTCGAACTGGCGCGCCATTTCCTGCTGCGTTTCTTCGACAGCGATGTAATCACCACGCCGGGCGAGTTCGCCAGGCCCCTGATCGGGGTGTTCTCGCTGTTGCTGCCATGGTTCCCGTTGTTGATGGGGGGGCTGAAGCACAAGTACATGCACTTTTCCAGCCTGGCGGTTCCGGGGCCGTACCGGGAGGCGTTGCGGGCCGACGAATTGTGGCTGCTTACGCTGATGATGTCGGCCATCGGGCTGCTGACGGCCATCAAGTGGCAGTCGCTGTTTCCGAGCCTGCGCGATTACCGCGCGCTGGGGAGCCTGCCGCTGCGCGCGGGGCAGATCTTTGGCGCAAAACTGGCGGTGTTGCTGTCGCTGACCACGGCGGCGGTGGTGGTGCTGAACCTGGCGCCGAGCTTGAGTTTCCCGACGCTTTCCAGCAGCCGCTGGGCCATCAACCCATCGGTGGGAGCGCGCGTGGCGGCACAGGCCGGCGCATGCGTGGCGGCCTGCTATTTCTTCTTCTTTGCACTGGTGGCTCTGCAGGGCCTGCTGCTGAACCTGCTGCGGCCGCGGTTGTTCGGGCGGGTGGCGGGCAGCCTGCAAGGCCTGCTGGTTGCGGCGATGCTGATCCTGATGGTGCTGAGCTTCTCGATCCAGGCGCAAGTCACGAATGCGGCGCTCCGGCCGGAACTCGCGCGGTGGCTTCCGCCGGTGTGGTTTCTGGGGCTGGACCAGGCCCTGATGGGAGATCGGGACGCGGCCATGCAGGCGTTGGCGCATCGCGCGGAGGCCGCGCTGGCGATGGCGGTGGTGCTGGCGCTGGGTACTTACGCCATCAGCTACGGCCGGCACCGTGAATTGCTGGTGGAGGGAATGGCGGCGCAGCGGAAGAAACGGCGATGGATCGGCGGGCTGTTCGACTGGCTGGTGCGCGATCCGCGGCAACAGGCGGTGATGGTGTTCCTGACGAAGACGCTGGCGGGAAGCAGCCAGCACCGCATGATCCTGATGGGGTACGGCGGTTTCGGGGTGGCGATCCTGCTCAGCGGACTGATTGGCATCGGGAGCGTGGTAGAACCCGCGAAGGTGCCGGCGGCGTGCTTCATCTATGCGCACACGACGCTGATCGTTTTCCTGCTGATCGGTCTACGCCACCTGTTTTCCCTACCCACCGAACTCAAGGCCAACTGGATGTTCCAGATTACGGAAGGCGAAGGGCGCCGCCAGTGGCTGCGCGCGGTGGACCGGTTCGTTTTCTTTTGGGGCGCTCTGTTGATGCTGGTGATCCCGTTTCCGCTGGAGGCCAGGTTGCTGGGGTGGCGCGCGGTGGGCGAAGCGGGGCTGATCGTGGCGGCGGGCCTGCTGGGTTACGAATGGAGTTTTTCGTCGTGGGAGAAGATGCCGTTCACGTGTTCGTACCTGCCGGGCAGAACCGAGGCGTGGCTCATAGTGCTGAGGCTGATCGGATTGCTGGCTGCGCTGCAACTGGCGAACGCGTTGCTGCTGGCCTGTTTGTATCATTGGGTGGTGTTTGTGATTGTGATGGTAGTGGTGGGCGGCGTGTGGGCGCGGGTGCGGGGGATGCGGAGAGAGTGGTGGGGGGAGATGCGGTTGAGGTATGACGAGGTTCCGGATCCACTGGTGCACGGGTTGAACCTGATGAGGTGAGGAGCGGCTGGAAGGCCGGGATTGGCCCGGCTGGACCGATTGACCATCGGTCCGCAGGTTGGCAACCTGCCCCACCAACTGGAATAGAATGGTGCAGGGTCAACCATGAAGAAACTTCACATGAAGCTCGTTTTGATTCTGGCGGCGGCGTCCGCGGCGGCCGGCTTCCAGGGAGCCAAAGAAGCGGATGCGGCGCGGTGGAAGCAGGAGGCCGCGAGAGTCACCATCATCCGCGACGATTGGGGCATCGCGCACGTCTACGGAAAAACAGACGCCGACGCGGTCTTCGGCATGGAGTACGCTCAGGCCGAGGACGATTTCAACCGCGTGGAGACGAACTACATCACCTCGCTGGGGCGGATGGCGGAGGCCGAAGGGGAGCAAAGGATCTACCAGGACCTGCGGATGAAGCTGTTCATCGACCCGGCGGAGCTGAAGAAGAACTACGCGGCGAGCCCGGCGTGGCTGCAGAAGCTCATGGACGCGTTTGCCGACGGGCTGAATTACTACCTTTACAAGCACCCCGAGGTGAAACCGCGAGTGATCCAGCGGTTCGAGCCCTGGATGGCGCTTTCCTTGACCGAGGGGAGCGTGCCCCTGGGCGGCGACATCGACAAGGTCAACCTGAGCCAGCTTGGGGCATTCTACGGCAAAGCGCCGGTGAGCCAGCAGCCCGCGGCGGAGGAGTACGAGCCGGAGCCGGGGGGATCGAACGGCGCGGCGGTCGGGCCCGCGAACACGGTGGACCATCACGCGCTGCTGCTGATCAATCCGCACACCTCGTTCTACTTCCGGTCGGAGCTGCAGATGGTGAGCGACGAGGGCCTGGATGCTTACGGAGCGGTGACGTGGGGGCAGTTTTTCATCTACCAGGGATTCAACGAGCGCGCCGGCTGGATGCACACCTCGAGCGGCGTGGATGCGGTGGATGAGTATCTGGAAACGGTCATTAAGAAGGGCGACGGCTTCTATTACCAGTATGGGAACGAAGAGCGGCCAGTGGTCCAGACGGAGATCACGGTGCCGTACAAAACCGACACCGGGATGGCCGAAAAGAAATTCACGGTTTACCGCACGCATCACGGGCCGGTGATCCGCGAAGCGAACGGCAAGTGGGTGACGATCCGGTTGATGCAGAAGCCGATTGAGGCGCTGACGCAATCCTACACGCGCACCAAGGCGAAGGACTACAAGACGTACCGGCAGACCATGGAGCTGAAGGCGAACTCGTCGAACAACACGATCTTCGCGGATGCCGACGGCGACATCGCATACTTCCACGGCAACTTTATTCCGCGGCGCGATACCAGCTTCGACTTTACGAGGCCGGTGGATGGCAGCAATCCGGCGACGGAGTGGAAGGGACTTCTGGAGATAGACGAGACGCCGCACCTGCTGAATCCGAAGAGCGGGTGGCTCTACAACACCAACAACTGGCCGTGGTCGGCTGCCGGGCCGAGCAGCCCGAAGAAGGAAGATTACCCGGTTTATGTGGAGCAGGGCGGCGAATCGGCGCGCGGATTGCACGCGGTGAGGGTGCTCGAGAACAAGAAGGACTTCACGCTCGACTCGCTGATTGGGGCGGCGTTCGACACGTACCTGACGTGGTTTGAAAAGCCGATGCCGGCGCTGATCAAGGCTTGGGACCAGACTCCGGACTCGAATCCCCTGAAAGCCAGGACGGCCGAGCAGATCGCACTGCTGCGCAAGTGGGATCTGCGTTGGGGCGCGGACTCGGTCGCGACGTCGCTCGCGATCTTCTGGGCGGGTCAAGCGAGACAGGTGGGCGGAGGCAGAAGGGGCGGAGGCGGAGGAGCCATCGAAGACGCGCCTTCCGACCAGCTTCTGCAGGCGCTGGTCGCCGCGTCCGATCAACTGACTCGCGACTTCGGAGCGTGGAAGACGCCATGGGGCGACATCAATCGATTCCAGCGGCTGAACGACGATATCGCGCCGCGGTTCGACGACGCTGGGCCGAGCATTCCGGTGGGCTTCCCGTCGGCAACCTGGGGGTCGCTGGCTTCATTCGCCGCGCGCGCGTACCCGGGGACGAAGAAGTGGTATGGATCGAGCGGAAACAGCTTCGTAGCGGTGGTGGAGTTCGGCAAGACGGTGCGGGCCAAGGCGGTGACGGCCGGCGGGGAGAGCGGGAATCCGGCGTCCAAGCACTTCAACGATGAAGCCAAGCGGTACGCCACGGGGGATTTGCGCGAGGTTTACTACTACCGTCCGCAACTCAAGGGGCACACTGAGCGGGAGTACCATCCGGGAGAGTGAAGCGAGTGGGCGCATCGAAGAACGCTCCCTGACGGTCGCGGCTCGGATCGGAGGCGCTTAGCGGGGAGCGTTGGAGAGCGTCAGCGCGTTTCCAGCGCTTCCTGATAGACCGCGGTGAAGAAGTCGCGCGAGGAAGGCGAACAGCCGATATGCAGGTTGGCGCTTCCCTCCTCCACGAAACCGAGGTAGCCGTCCCAACCCAGGTCGTCCAAGACAAAGCGCAGGCATTCGAGCTCGCCCGGCGGCAGGCCGGAATAATCGATGTCGAAAACCTGCCCGGAGGCGTGCGCCAGGGCTTCGCGCTGCGAAGACTGCAACGCATCTTCGGCTTCCACCAGCGATGTCACCGGCAGCGGCTGGAAGGGCTGGGGCTCAGGGCGCAGGCTTTCGTAGAGGCGGCGGGTTTCAAAGGCCACGTAGGCCAGCGTGCCAAGCGCGGCGGGCGAGGCCGCCGGCGCGCTGCCGGGATTGAGGTTCAAGGAGTAGCCGAAAAACTCCGGCCGGTCGAAGGCCGGGGCCAGGGTAGCGGCGGAACGGATGTCGTCGCCCGTATGGAAGACCAGGTCGTCGCGGCGCAGCCAGACGGAAAGACGGTGTGGCGCGCGCGGGCCGGAGGCGAACTCGCTCTTGTACTCGCGCTGTAAGGCGGCGAAGGCGGCGGGATCGCGGCGGTAGAGATCGAGCAACTGCTCGGCGCGCAGGATGCGGAAGTAATAGGTCGGGGAATAATCGCGCTGCATCTGCTGGTTCACGGCCTGATACAGTTCGCGATTCCAGGCGGGGCTGGACGAAAAAAACATGCGGGGAACGCTGACCTGGTCTTTGGGGATGCCGTGGGCGCGCCGGGTCAGCTCGAGCATCTCGGCCACGCAACCCTGTCCGCAATGGTAAGCGAAGATGGCCCAATCGCGGCCGCCGAACTTCTGCTCCATGCCGGCCAGGTAGGTGGCGGCGGCGGGGATGGCGCGGCCAGGCGTGAGACGGTCGTCGCGGACCGTGACGGTATACGGCACTTTGTGCGTGACCGTCTTGAACTTGGGAGTGTGGCGCTTGGTAGAGACGGCCACTTTTTCGCGCGTCACGTGGTAGCGCGTGGCGTGGAAGACTTTGAGGCCCATGGAGCGCGCAGTGGCTTCCGAGACCTGCATGATGCCCTTCGGACCGGACGGGCTCTCGGCGTGCGGGTCGCCCCAGCTTTCGAGGTAAGCCACGGCTTCGAGCAGCGAGGCGGGAAATCCGCTGTGCCGGGCGGCCGAGCGGAACAGCGCCCGCAGCTTGGGATCGGTTGTGATGCGGCGGGCGCCCGGCAGAGCTTCGGGCTCGCGCATGATGGCGAAAGTCTGCGACTCGATCATGCGAGCGGCGCGGAGGTCGATCTGTTCGGCGGACAGATCGTCGCGATCCGCTCCGATCCCGCTGATGCGATGAGCGGGGGAGAAATGTTCCGGCGGCGCGGCCGGCACGGGCGGAACGAGACACAGCAAGAGAAGAAAGAGCAAACTCATCGCTACCTATTCAGACGCTCAGCCAAGCCCGATGGTAACGCTGATCCGGGCCGGCACAGGATTTCTTCAACGCGGAGACGCGGAGAAGACTGAGTAATCAGGGAGTTTCTCAATAGGCACAAGTCCGAAAGATACCCAGCCATCAACAGGAGCGTCACGCTACGATGGTAGCCTGAGGCGCTCGCGGCGAATGACACGTCTCGACAGCTACCTGGTGTACGCGGAATCGCACCGGGCGACGGTCTGCGCGATCGGCGGGGCGATGGTGGCGGCGATCGCCTGGGCCGACTGGATACTGCCCAACACGTCGGTGGGATTTCTGTACCTGATTCCGGTCCTGCTGGCGGCGCCGGCGCTGAACGGATACCAGATACTGAGCATGGCGGTAGTGTGCGGGTACCTGCGGGAAGCGCTCGACCCCCTGCAATTCGCCGGGACGGCGGGCACGCCGGCGCCCATGGTCCCGAACCCGGCGAACTGGGTTTCCGGTTCGTATGGGCGTTTCACGGTAGCCGCGTGCGGCTTCGCCATGACCGGGTTTTTCGTCAGGGAACTGAACCAGCGGCGGCAGTTGCTGGTGGACCACCTGACGGAACGCGAGCGGCAGATGCTTCGCCAACGGGAGACGGAGTTGCAGGTGCGCATGCTGATTGAGACCAGCCCGCTGGCGATCCTGACGCTCGATGCGGCGGGGCGGGTGGTGCTGGCCAACGAATCGGCTCGCCAGTTGCTGGGGTTCGACAGCGCCCAATTGCAAGGCGAAGATGTGGAGGCCTACCTGCCGATTCTGCCGCGCATGTTGCGCAGCCACCATAGCGGCAGCAACATTCGCACCAACGTGGAATGCAAGGGGCAACGGCGGGGCGGCGAGGTCTTCCTGGCGCACGTCTGGCTGTCGACTTACCGCACCTCGGAGGGTCCCGGATTAGCCGCCGTGGTGTGGGACGCTTCGGAGAATCTGCGGGACCGTGAAGGCGCGGGACTGGACTCCATGATGGCCACCTCGCGCGTGCTGATTGGAGCCATCTCCCACGAGATCCGCAATCTGGCGTCGGCGGCGGTATCGGCGTACGCGGCCCTGCCGACAGGCGCCGCGACGGAAAACGACGAACGCTACCAGGCGCTCGGCAGCCTGCTGCAGGGGTTGGAGAAGATCGCCTCCTCCGGGTTGCGGATGGCCTCCAGCCGGGAGAGGGTGGTGGCGGACCTCGGCACGGTGCTGGACGAGACGCGCATCGTGATCGAGCCTTCGGTGCGGGAAGCCGGCATCACGGTGGCGTGGGAGACGGCGGCGGGGCTGCCCCTGGTGCAGGCGGACCATCACGGGCTGTTGCAGGCATTTCTCAACCTGGCGCGAAACAGCGTACGGGCGCTGGAGAATTCCGAGCGGCGCGAGATGCGCGTCTCCGCGGAAGTGGAACGCGACCTGGTGGTGGTACGGTTTCGCGACAGCGGGCCGGGGGTGGCGAATCCGGAGGAGTTGTTCCAGCCCTTCCAGCGCGGGGCGCAGTCGGTTGGGCTGGGTCTGTACATTTCGCGGGCTATTTTGCGGTCGCACGGAGGCGGCTTGCGTTACGAACGCGAAAATTCCGGCAGTTGCTTCACGGTGGAGCTCTGGCCCGCGGAGAATCCGGTGGGAGAACGATGGGACAGGACACGCGACTGATTCGGGCTTTGCTGGTGGACGATCACGCGCTGTTTCGCGAAAGCGTGGCGCGGGTGCTGGACCTGGAGCCGGACCTGGAGGTGGAGCATTGCGGCAGCATCCGGGAAGCGCTGGAGATGCTAGCGCGGCAGACGTTCGACCTGGTGCTGCTGGATCACGACCTGGGCAGCGAGCGCGCTTCGCAGTTTCTGCCGGCGGCGCGCCAGGCCGGGTTCGAAGGCCGGGTGCTGGTGGTGACGGCCTGGGTGAGCGACACGGAAGCCCGACGGCTGATCCGCCAGGGAGTGGCCGGCATCTTTCTTAAAGAGGCGCCGCTCAGCGATCTGAGCGCGAGTATCCACATGGTGATGGCCGGCGGCACCTGGCTCGACCCGTCCTTCACCCACATGGAACCGGAAACCGCCAACAGCGACGGGACCGCGGCGCCGCTCTTCAACGATCGCCAGCGCAAGGTGCTGCACTTCGTGCTGGAAGGGCTCTCCAACAAGGAAATCGCCTGGCGGCTGCAAATTTCCGAGAGCTACGTGAAGGCGATCTTGCAGAGCCTGTTCCAGAAGACCGGCGTGCGGACCCGGGGACAGCTGGTGCGGGTAGCTTTTGAGCAATACGAGGACCAACTGTAAGCGAAGATTGTACGAAAGATAGACTTCCGCCCGCCAGGCCGGGCAGGTTACTGTAGTGGCATATATGCCGGACCTCAGACCCGGCAACCGAGGCATAGGGGTGAGTGCCGCTGTCGAGGGCGCGAACCGCCAACGGGGATTTGAAGTGTTGCGGAGAACTGTCAGCAAACTGGCTGTCGAAGACATCGTGGCATGCTCCGGAGCGGTGGTCGAACCCGGCACGGTGCTCACCTTCTATCACATCGAACGCGACAACAGTCCGGCGCCGTCGTCGGATGTCTACCAGGTGGTATTCGAAGCGGGCGGCCGGCAGTACCGTTGTCCCCTTTACCGCTTCCAGGCGCGTACACAGGTCGCCGAAGCGGCACGTGAACAAGGAACCCCGGCGCGGGAAGCGGTGGCTGTGTAACTCCGCTTGATTCGGAGACCGCGCCGGGCGACCTTGGCAGCCGGCCAATACCCTCTCATCTTCCGCGGAGACCGCTCCCTCCTACGGTGGCGGCGCGGGTGGGTAAGATAGTAGCGTGCCCACGGTTACTCACTCCATTCCCCTCCTTCTGGAAAGGCTGCACATCGAGCCGGTCAATTCGGGCGCCTGCCATGGCGACTGGATCGCAAGCCCTGGCGGCGGCGAACTGGAATCCTTCAGCCCGGCGACTGGTGAGAGGCTGGCGAAGATCCAACTGGCCGGGCCGGAGGATTACGAAGCCGTGGTGCGGCGCGCCAGCGAAGCTTTCCTGGAGTGGCGCATGATGCCGGCGCCCAAGCGCGGCGAGATGGTGCGCGAAATCGGCAACGAACTGCGGGAGCACAAGGCCGATCTGGGCGCGCTGGTGTCGCTCGAAATGGGCAAGATCCTGGCGGAAGGCCAGGGCGAAGTGCAGGAGATGATCGACATCGCCGATTTCGCGGTGGGTCTTTCGCGGCAGCTCTACGGGCTGACCATGCACAGCGAACGGCCGGGACACCGCATGTACGAGCAGTGGCACCCGTTGGGGATAGTGGGAGTGATCAGCGCCTTCAACTTTCCGGTGGCGGTGTGGGCGTGGAACGCCATGATCGCGGCGGCGTGCGGGGACTGCGTGCTGTGGCGGCCATCCTCGGAGGTGCCGCTCACGGCCATAGCGGTGCAGAAGATCTGCAACCGGGTGCTGGACCGGCACGGCCTCAAAGGCGTCTTCAACCTGGTGATCGGCAAGAGCCGGCCGATTGGCGAAAGCCTGATCCACGACGCGCGAATTCCGCTGGTGAGCTTCACCGGGTCGACGGAAGTGGGGCGGCACGTGGCGCAGGTGGTGGCGGGACGGATGGGCCGGAGCATCCTGGAACTGGGCGGCAATAACGGCATCATCGCAATGGACGACGCCAACCTGGACCTGCTGCTGCGCGCGGTGCTGTTCGGCGCGGTGGGAACGGCGGGACAGCGCTGCACCACGACGCGGCGGCTGTTCCTGCAACGCGGCATCGCGGGGCGGATGACCGCGGCGCTGGTGGATGCCTACCGGCAGGTGAAGATCGGCGACCCGCTGGACGAAGGAACGCTAATGGGACCGCTGGTGAACCGGCAGGCAGTGACCGATATGATGGACGGGATCCGGCGCATCCGCGAGCAAGGCGGCGAAATCCTGTGCGGCGGCGAAGCCATGGAGGGCTGTTATGTGCGGCCCACACTGGTGCGCGCGCGGCCGGACATGCCGATTCTGAAGGAAGAAATCTTCGCGCCGATTCTCTACCTGGTGGAGTTCGAGAACCTGGACGAGGCGATTCACTGGCACAATGACGTGCCGCAGGGGCTCTCGTCGGCCATGTTCACGACGAACCTGCTGGCGGCGGAAACCTTCTTGAGCCACCGTGGCAGCGACTGCGGGATTGCCAACGTCAACATCGGCACCAGCGGAGCGGAGATCGGCGGCGCCTTCGGCGGCGAGAAGGACACGGGCGGCGGACGCGAGTCGGGCAGCGATGCGTGGAAGGCTTACATGCGGCGGCAGACCAACACCATCAACTGGTCGGGGAAATTGCCGCTGGCGCAGGGGATCGAGTTCAAAGCCTAAGGTATTTCGGGTAATTCGATACTACCAGTTACAACACATCTCAATGGATGCTGGTTCGACGGCGCCGCGGCCTACGGTCCTCAGGTACTGCGCGACTTGTTCGGCGCCAAACTCGGTGTGGTCCTGATCCCATTCGCAGATTTCGCAGTAGGGAGCGGGGCCGCCGGAGGCGCGCTCCGCCTCGTAAGCCGGCCGATTGCCAAAGTAGCGGCGCGCTTGCAGGTAGTGCTCTGAATTGAAATGGCCGGAGGGGTCGTCTCCAAGCGCGGCGAACACCAGGTTGGCTCCGGGCTTGGGAGCTCCGCAGCAGGGAAGGATTCTGCCGCCGGCATCCATCGCCATGTTTTTGTAGAGCCAACTGCAAGTGTGGGCCTGGGTCGCGGCAGGCTCAATCCCGCCGCTTCCCGGCTCCGCCCGATCGCGGGCCCACCCGCGGTCGAATTCCCGCTCGATGATCCCGGCGGCGGCGCCGGTCACCGGCTGCCTGCAATTCTCCGCCAGCATCTGCTCGGTATGTTTGACGAGTTCCAGTTGGAATGGGCGCACGTCAGCGGCCGGACGCACGTCCGGGTCGTCCCAACTGACGTCGAATGGAGGGTCGACGACGAATTGGTCGACGCCGAGCGCCCTGGCGATTTCCAAAGCCCGGTGAATCTCGTGCGCGTTGTGCTCGAAGGCGAGGTATTGCCAGCGGAGCACCGGCGTGCGGCTGCCGAGCTTGCGCTTGGCTTCGACCAGGCGCTCGACATTGCGGTACACCACGGCGATATCGCCGTTCTTGCGATACTTTCCGTAGACCGGCTGGGTGGCTCCGTCGATGGCCAGGTACATGAAATCCAGTCCGGACCGCACATACGGCTCGGCATCGAATCGCGGCAGCGACAGGTTGGTCGAGAGCGCGGTCTGTATGAGATACTCCTTGGCCATCTCAATCAAACGCGGAGTATTCGGATTGGTGATCGGCTCGCCCCAGTTGCAGAACATGATCTGCATGGCGTACGGGCCGTAGCCCGCCAACAAACGGGCAAATCGATCCGCGCCGAGCAGGCCGTTATTCCAGTCGAAGAGTTTGAGCGACTTGGCACGGGTGGATTGCACACAACCGGGGCACGCCAGGTTGCATCCGTTCGAGGGATCGACCAGCAGCCCGAAGGGCCGCGAAAAAAGCGCCGTGCTCCGCGCCAGGAAATGATATTTCGCCAGCAGGAGGTTGAACATCTTGAGCGTCAACGCCGCCGCCACCAAAGAATCGCCGAGCCGGCGTTGGAAGTAGTGCCGCACCGGAACCCTGGCCTGATCCAACGCGGACACAATTTCCCCCACCGGCACCCGCCGGCGAATTTTCCCGTCGATTGGGTTCAAGGCGCCACGCAAGACCCTCCTGGCTCCGGGCATCAGAACGCGCATGTCCTTTCAGGATTACACGGCGTTGCCAGCGGTGGGAAAAAGGCCGGCAGTGGCCCCAAAAGAAAAGAGCCGCGGCCCCTGGGGAGCGCCGGCTGAAAGCCGGCGGCAGCCACGATTGGCTGCCCCACACAGCGGCAGGGCCGCAACCAGTGTGGGATAGGGCCAATCGTCCAAGACAGGCCAGTAGGCCTGTCCTACAAAAAAAGCAAAGATCGAACGGGGCTATTCGGATTTCTCTTCTTCTTCGTGCTCGCGGCCCTCGCGGGCGGCTTTGAGACGCTCTTCCTTGCGCTTGGCGCGGTCGGCGGCGCGCTTGACGAGCTCGGAACCGACCAGCTCCAACATGGCCTGCTCGGCGCCGTCGCCTTTGCGCGGGCCCAGGCGGGTAATGCGGGTATAGCCGCCGGTGCGTTGGCCGAAACGGGTGCCCAGCGTATCGAACAGCTTTTTCACGGAAGCCGGGGTACGCAACCAGGCGGCCGCCTGGCGCCGCGCGTGCAGGGTGTCCTGCTTGGCGAGAGTGATCATCTTCTCGACCAGCGGCCGGACGGCCTTGGCCTTGGGGACGGTGGTGATGACGCGTTCCTTCTCAATCACGCTGGTGGTGAGATTGCGCAGCAGCGAGTTGCGGCTATCGACGGGCCGCTTGAGTTTGAATCCGGCAACCTTGTGTCTCATGAATTACTCTCCCACCTGCTCCTGCTGGCCCTCGTCATCGGGGCCGTAATCCGGCAGGGCGGCCGAGGGCGGCGGGGCCACCAGGCGGCCATGCTGGTCGATGCGCATGCCGAGCGCCAGACCCATGTTGGCCAGGATTTCCTTGATCTCGTTGAGTGACTTGCGGCCGAAGTTTTTGGTGCGCAACATTTCGGCTTCGGTTTTCTGCACCAGCTCGCCGATGGTCTGGATATTGGCGTTCTTCAGGCAATTGTAGGAGCGAACGCTCAATTCCAGCTCCTCCACGGAGCGGTTGAGCACTTCGTTCATCTTCTCCGTGCCGTGCTCGGAGATCTCTTCGGCCTGCTCCGCCACTTCCTCGAAGTTGATGAAGATGGACATGTGGTCTTTGAGGAGCTTGGCGGCGTAGCCGATGGCGTCCTGCGGGGAAACCGCGCCGTTGGTCCAGACTTCGATGGTGAGTTTGTCGTAATCGGTCATCTGGCCGAGGCGCGCCGCCTCCACCGAGAAGTTGACCTTGCGGACGGGCGAATGGACCGAGTCGATGGGAATGTAGCCGAGGGCCAGGTCTTCGTCGAAATTCTTGTCGGCGCTGACGTATCCGCGGCCGCTCTTGAGGCGCATTTCGATGGAAAGCCTGCCGCCTTCGCTGACGGTGGCGAGGTGCACATCGCGGTCGAGCACTTCGACGTCGGCATCGGTCTGGATCTGGCCGCTGCGCACATCGCCCGGGTGATCCAGATCCAGGCGCACGGTTTTGACGCCGTCGCCGGAGATCTTGAAGGGGATCTGCTTCAGGTTGAGAATGATGTCGGTGGCGTCTTCGACCACGCCGGGAATGGGGCTGAACTCGTGCTCGACCCCCTCGATGCGGACGGCCGTGATGGCCGCGCCCTCGATGGAGCTGAGCAGTACGCGGCGCAGGCTGTTACCGATGGTGGTGCCGAAGCCGCGTTGAAAAGGCTGCGCTGTAAACATGCCATACCGCTCGGTGAGAGTTTCGGTATTGGCGACCAGTCTTTTGGGTTTCTGAAAGCCTTTGAACATAGAAAGTCCTCGTTGGGAAGCCAGAAGTCAGGAGTCAGAAGCCAGAATCGCGCGCACGCCATTCTGGGTCCTGACTTCCGACTTCCGGCTTCGGATCATTTACTTCGAGTACAACTCCACAATGAGCTGCTCATTCAACTGAATCTGCACCAATTCGCTGCGCTGCGGCAGGGCGATGATGCGGCCCTTGAGCGCCTCGCGGTCGACGTCGATCCAACTGGGCGCGGGCGCGTGCGCGGTGGCATCGCGGGCGGCCAGGATGGTGGGATGCTTCTGGCTGCGTTCGCGCACCGAGACGATGTCGCCGACCTTGACCGAGGCCGAAGGGATGTTGCACTTGCGGCCGTTGACGTCGATGTGGCCGTGGCGGACAATCTGGCGGGCCTGGGCGCGGCTGGTGCCGAAGCCCATGCGGTAGATGACGCTGTCGAGGCGGCGCTCCAGGGCGGACATCAGGTTGTCGCCGGTGATGCCCTTGGCCAGGGCGGCCTTTTCGAAGGTGCTGCGGAACTGGCGTTCCAGAACGCCGTAGACGCGGCGGGCCTTCTGTTTTTCGCGAAGCTGCAGGCCGTAGCCGACAATCTTCTTCGCGCGATCCTTGCCATGCTGGCCGGGAATGAAGTTGCGCTTTTCGATGGCGCACTTCTCCGTGTGGCAGCGTTCGCCTTTCAGAAATAGTTTCATGCCCTCCCGCCGGCATTGCCGGCAAACGGGACCGATGTATCTTGCCAAGTTCTTCTCCTTACCTTTCACTCAGGTGCGGTTTACAGCCAATGGCAGGCCTTCTTCCCGCTTACTGCTTGCTACTTACTACTTACTACTTAATTCGATCAATTCGGTTCCGGGGACAGACAACACTGTCCACGCGGCGCAAACACCGCGCCTTGGGACAGTGATGTCAGTCCCCGGGGCTCTCATACTCTGCGCTTCTTCGGCGGACGGCAGCCGTTGTGCGGAATGGGCGTGACGTCCTTGATGGAGCGGACTTCAATGCCGGCGGTGGAAAGCGCGCGGACGGCGGATTCGCGGCCGGAACCCGGACCGCTCACCCGTACTTCCACTACCCGCAGGCCGCTTTCGCCGGCTTTATTGGCGGCGGTGAGCGCCGCCTGCTGGGCGGCGAAGGGAGTGCCTTTGCGCGACCCGCGAAAACCCAGCGAACCGGCGCTGGACCAGGAGATGGTGTTGCCTTCCTGATCGGCGATGGTGACGATGGTGTTGTTGAAGGTGGCCTGGATATGCACAATGCCCGTGTGGACGACGCGCTTTTCCTTTTTCTTGAAGCTCTTCTTCTTGACTGTTTTTACTGGTGCTTTCGCCATACGCCTCTGCTATGTCTTCGAAGTAGCCTTCTTGCGGTTGGCAACGGTTCCGCGGCGCGGTCCTTTGCGCGTGCGGGCGTTGGTATGGGTGCGCTGCCCGCGGACCGGCAGTCCACGGCGGTGCCGGAGGCCGCGGTAGGAACCCATCTCGATATGACGCTTGATGTTCATCGAGATTTCCTTGCGCAAATCGCCTTCCACGGCGCCTTCCTCTTCCAGGATGGTACGGACGCGGTTGATTTCGTCTTCCGTCAGGTCGCGAACCTTTTTATCAAAATCGATGCCAGCCCGGTACAGCAGGGACTTGGCGCGGGTACGGCCGATGCCGTAAATATAAGTGAGCCCGATCTCAGCCCTTTTGGTTGGCGGCAAATCCACACCGGCTAAACGTGCCATATGTTGTTCTCGTTATCCCTCATGATCGAAATTTGGAAACGCTCCCTTACGGTCGCGGCTCGGTTAGGTTCTCGTTATCCCTGTCTCTGTTTATGTTTCGGGTTGACGCAAATGACCCGGACCACACCTGCGCGATGGATCACTTTGCACTTGTCGCAAATTTTCTTGACGGACGCTCGAACTTTCATAAGTACGGGGCCGCTCCCGTACGGTCGCGGTTCGGTAACCATTCTTGTAATCCAGCCGCGCGTCGGGTCATGAGGGCTTAATTCCACCTCTACCCGATCGCCCGGAACCAACCTTACAAAATTCCGTTGCACCGTGCCCACCAGGTGCGCTAAAACCTTCTGCTGCTCCGGCAGCAGAACTTCGTATACCGCGCTGGGCCGCTCTTCGATCACCACGGCCACTACCTTCACGGCCTTGTCAAAACCCACGGGCCGTTTCCGGTGACCGCGATGCAATGCTCGAAATGGGCGCTGTTGGAGCCGTCCTTGGCTACGGCAGTCCACTTGTCTTTCAGCACCACCACTTCCGGCCGGCCGGCGTTCACCATGGGTTCGACCGCCAGCACCATGCCTTCCTTCAAGCGCGGGTTCTCGTTCTTGCGATCCACATAATTCGGAACCTGCGGCTCCTCGTGAAGCTGGGTGCCGATGCCATGGCCCACATACTCACGGACCACCGAAAAACCGTTGGCCTTCACGTGCTGCTCCACGGTCTCACAAATATCAAAAAGCCGGTTGCCGGGCCGCACCCGATCGATGGCCATTTCCAGGGATTCCTGCGTCACCTGGAGGAGACGTTGGGTCTGCTCGCTGACTTCGCCGACCGGGACGGTAATGGCGGAATCGCCATAATAGCCGTCCAGCTTGACCCCGGTATCGATCGAAACAATGTCGCCTTTCTTGAGGACGCGCTTCGCATTCGGCATCCCGTGGACGATCTCGCTATTGACCGAGGTACACAACACAAACTTAAAAGCCTCGCCGGCGGCCGGAACATAGTAACCCTTGAAAGCGGGTATAGCTCCGGCATCGGCCATCATCTTGCTAGCGGCTACTTCGAGGTCCATGGTAGTGGCCCCTTCCACCGCGATTTCCTTCAGCTTCTGCAAGATCTGCCAGACCAGCAGACCGCTGCGCCGCATCTTTTCCAATTCAGCCGCGGTTTTGCGAACGATCATCGGTTTCTATCGCCTGGATAATCTTCCGGTACACCAACTCCGGCGGATCGTTACTGGCATCCACCTCAACTACCCGTCGTCCCGCCACGCGAAGATACTCCAACACGGGCCGGGTTTGCCGCTCATACGCATCCAACCGCTCCCGAATCACGGGCTCGCGATCGTCGTCCCGGACCACCAATCCCTCGCCATCCAGGTCGCACAACTCATCCACCTTGGGCGGATGGAAAGCGACGTTGTACAGGGTCCCGCAGCGAGGGCACTCGCGGCGTCCGGTCAAACGGGCAATAATTACATTGTAATCAACCGCGAGATGAATCACCACCTCGCGGATGCCGCGCCCGTCCAACCAGGCGCAGAAGCGTTCGGCCTGCGCCCGCGTGCGCGGGTACCCGTCCAACACAAAACCCTGGGCGGCGTCAGCCTGGCTGAGCCGCTGCTCTACCATCTCATCCACAACCCGGTCCGAAACCAAAGCCCCGGCCTGCATGGTGGCGGCCACCTGGGCAGCCACCCCGGCAGGCATTCCTGCTTCCTGCCGGATGCGCCCCCGCAGCATGTCTCCGGTTGAGACATGAGGGATCGCCAGACACTCGGTCAGCAACCTGGCCTGGGTACCTTTTCCGGATCCAGGCGAGCCAAACAGGACGATGGCCTTCACAAATTCCTAGAAAGTACTCCGGCGGCCGCGAATCCGACCCGACCTGGGAGTGAAGCCGTCGTAATGGCGCATAATCAACTGCGCCTCAACCTGGTTGATCGTGTCCATGGCGACTCCCACCACGATCAATAACGACGTGCCTCCGAAATAGAATTGAACGTTCAAGCCTTCCAGCAGGAAGCGGAGGTGCATGGAAGTGAACGAAGAATCGATCCAGTTGCCGATGAGCGGCAGGTGCTGGAGCTTGATGCCCGACATCATCACGCCCGGAATCAGGCAAAGGATAGCCAGATAAATGCCGCCGACGACGGTAATCTTGGTGAGGATGGCATTCATGTACTCGGCCGTATTCCGGCCCGGACGGATGCCCGGGATGAAGCCGCCGTACTTGCGCATATTGTCGGCCGCTTCGTTGGGATTGAAAATAATGGAGACGTAGAAGAAACAGAAGAAAATGATTCCCGCCGTGAACAGAAGGTAGTAGAGCGGCTCGCCGGGCAGGATGCTGCGGAGCGTGGCGGTTAGCCAGGCGCTGTTCTTGACGAAACTGGCCTGCATCAAAGTCATAGGGAAGGCCAGGATGGACGAAGCGAAGATCACCGGGATCACGCCGCCGGCGTTGACCTTGAGCGGCATGTGGGTGGACTGGCCGCCCATCACCCGCCGGCCGACCACGCGCTTGGCGTACTGCACCGGGATGCGCCGCTCGCCGCGCTCCACCAGCACGATGAAAGCCACCACCACGACCATCATGGCGATGATCAGAATCAGAGTGAGGGGGCTCCATTCGTGCGTGACGAAGGTGTTTTGATAGATGTTCTTCATGGCGTTCGGCAGCCCCACCACGATGCCGGTGAAGATGATGAGCGACATGCCGTTGCCGACGCCGCGCTCGCTGATCTGCTCACCCAGCCACATGATGAAGGCCGTTCCGGTAGTGAGAGAAATGATGGTCAGCAGCATGAACCCCATGCCGGGATTGATGACGATGCCCGCCTGGGTTTGCAATCCCGCGGCGATGGTGGCCGACTGGATGACCGAAAGAATGATGGTCAGGTAGCGGGTCCACTGGGTGATCTTGCGGCGGCCGAGTTCGCCCTCCTTCTGCAGTTTTTCGAGGGTGGGAACCACCACGGTCAACAACTGCAGAATGATGGATGCCGTAATGTACGGCATGATGCCCAGGGCGAAGACCGTGAAGCGGCGGATGTTGCCGCCCGCAAACATATCAAAGAAGCTGAACAGCGACCCGTTCGAGGAATTCATGAACTCGGCCCACCGCTGGGTATTGATGCCCGGGGCCGGGATGTGTCCGCCCAAACGATACACCGCCAGCAGGCCTAGCGTAAACAGCAGCCGCTTGCGAAGATCAGGGACGCGGAAAATGTTTGCGAACGCTTCCAAAAACCTCATGGTTTCCTTCGATTCCCGGCGCCTACTGGGTGGCCGCGCCGATCACCTGCGCCGTTCCGCCAGCCTTCTGGATCTTCTCCAGGGCCGACTTCGAGAAATGGTGGGCCTCCACCGTAATCTTGCGGGTCAACTGGCCGGTGCCAAGCACGCGGAGTCCTTCACCCAGGTTCTGGATGAGGCCGAGCTCTTTGAGCCGGTCGGGATTGAACGTATCGCCTTCCAGCTTTTCGAGCCGGCCGAGATTGACGATAGCGAACTTCTTCTTGAAGATGTTGGTAAATCCGCGCTTCGGCAAGCGGCGGTGCAGGGGCATCTGGCCGCCTTCAAAACCGCGCTTCTGGCCGAAGCCGGTTCCGGCGCGCTGGCCCTTGTGGCCGCGCGTGGAAGTCTTGCCGTGGCCCGAACCCATGCCGCGCCCGATGCGCTTGCGGGCCTTCTTTTGCCCGGCGGGAGGTTTTAACTGGCTAAGATTCATTTCCAATACTCCTGACTCTTTGACGCGGAGACGCAGAGAGGACCTTCAAGAGTCTCTTCGCGTCTCCGCGTCTGCGCGTTAGAAACCTGGCTTCTCACTCCACGACCTCCAGCAGGTGCGGAACCTTGTTCACCATGCCGCGGAAGACCGGAGAATCCGGCCGCACCACGATCTGATTGACTTTCCGCAGACCCAGCCCCTTGACCACCCGCTTGTGCTTGTCGGGAGTGCAGATGGGGCTGCGCACGAGTTTGATTTTGATGGTGCCGGGCATCAGAGTTTCTCCACTGCCAGGCCGCGCATGTCGGCCACGGCTTTGCGGTCGCGCAGGGATTCGAGGGCCACGATGGTGGCCTTGACCACGTTGTGCGGATTGCGGCGGCCGATGGACTTGGTGAGGACGTTGGGGACGCCGCAAGCCGTGAGCACGGCGCGGACGGCGCCGCCGGCGATGACGCCGGTGCCGGCCGGGGCGGGCTTGAGGAGCACCTGGGAACTCGAAAATTGGCCGAGCACCTGGTGGGCGATGGTGGTCTCCAGCACGTTCACGTGGCGTAGCGCCTTCTTGGCCGCCTCGATGCCCTTGCGGATGGCGGAGGGAACTTCCTTGGCCTTCCCTACCCCGTATCCGACCACTTTGGCGGAGGGATCGCCGATGACTACCAGGGCCGAAAAGCTGAGGTTCTTGCCGCCCTTGACGACCTTGGTTACGCGGTTGATGGCCACTACCTGCTCTTTGAGGTTGAGGGCCGCGGGATCGATGCGTTTCGCTGACGTATGCATTAGAACTCCAGTCCTGCCGCGCGCGCCGCGTCGGCGAGGGCTTTGACGCGGCCGTGATACGGATATCCGCCGCGGTCGAAGACCACGCGTTGAATGCCCTTGGCCTTGGCGCGTTCCGCCACCAGTTTGCCGATGGTCTTGGCCGCCGCCAGGTTGCCGCCATTGGTGCGGCCGTCCTTGTCGACGGAAGAGGCCGAGACCAGCGTGGAGCCCGCCGCGTCGTCGATGATCTGGGCGTAAATATGGGCCACGCTGCGGAACACGGCCAGGCGCGGACGCTCGGCGGTGCCGGCGAGCTTGCGCCGGATGCGCTTGTGGATACGGCTACGGATTTCCTTTTTCTCGATTTTACGAATCATTTTGCACTCGCCCCGGTCTTACCGACCTTCTTGCGCAGCGCCTCGCCGGTGTAGCGGACACCCTTATTCTTGTAAGGATCCGGCTTGCGGAGGGCGCGGATGTTAGCCGCCACCTGGCCGAGCAACTGCCGGTCATAGCCACTCAGCGTCAGGTGCGTCTGTTTATCGATCTTGAGGTCGATTCCGGGAGGCAGAAGGACCTCGATGGGGTGGGAGTAGCCCAGCGTGAAAGTGGCGACCTGGCCCTTGACGTCGGCGCGATAGCCGATGCCCACGATATCGAGTTCCCGCACGAAGCCAGTCGAGACGCCTTGCACGGCGTTGGCCGCCAGCGCCCGGGTGAGGCCGTGGAGCGCCGCGTGATGGTCGGAGGCGCGCTTGACTTCGAGCTTGCCGCCGGCCTGCTCGACGGTGATGCCGGCGGGAATGGGCACCATCAGCTTGCCTTTGGGTCCGGTGACTTCGAGTTGTTCACCAATGGCGACTTTAACGCCCGAAGGCAGCGGGATCGGTTTTTTGCCAATTCTAGACATGTGTCAATACCTCGCTACCACACCCGGCAGAGGATTTCGCCGCCGAGGTGCTCCTTGTGCGCGTCCCGCCCGGTCATGACGCCGCGCGGGGTGGTAATGATGTTGATTCCCATGCCGCCCAGCACCCGCGGGATATCGGTCTGGCCGACGTACACGCGGCAGCCGGGGCGCGAGACGCGTTCGATTGCCGAGATCACCGGCGAATTGCCGGGACCGTACTTCAGGTAGATCTTGATGGTGCGCTTGGGGCCTTCTTCGGCCACCTTGAAGTTGGCGATGTAGCCTTCTTCTTTCAGGATGCGCGCGATTTCGGATTTCAGCTTGGAAGCCGGCACGTCCACCTTGGGATGGCGGGCCTGGATCGCGTTCCGTACGCGAGTCAGCATGTCGGCAATGGGATCGCTTGTCATAAAACTCCTGGGGAAGACAGAAGACAGAAGTCAGAAGTCAGAAGGACGGCACCGTCACGGTGCGCCCGCATTCTGACTCCTGATTTCTGACTCCTGACTCCCATATTCATTTACCAGCTAGCCTTCATCACGCCGGGGATCTCGCCGTTCAGGGCGAGCTGGCGGAAACAGAGACGGCAGACGCCGAATTTGCGCAGAAAGGCGCGCGGGCGGCCGCAGCGCCAGCAGCGGTTGCGGTGGCGGACGCCGAGCTTGGGCGTTTTGGCCCGCCGGGCTTTTTCCAACTTCAGATCTTTGGCGATTTTTGCGGTAGTGGCCATGGTTTCCTGCTTCTCCTTATTGGCGGAAGGGCATCCCCATGTGCCGCAACAGCGCCAGGCCCTCGGCATCGGTGCGGGCCGTGGTGGTAATGGAAATATTCATACCTTTGGTTTTTTCCACCTTGGCGTAATCGATCTCAGGGAAGATCAACTGGTCCTTCACGCCCAGGGTGTAATTGCCGCGGCCATCGAAGCTCTTGCTGGAGACGCCGCGGAAATCGCGGACGCGCGGCAGAGCGACGTTGACCAGGCGATCGAAGAATTCGTACATGCGGTCGCCGCGCAGCGTGACCATGCAGCCGATGGACTGGCCCTCGCGCAGTTTGAACTGGGCGATGGACTTGGTGGCCTTGGTGATGACGGCTTTCTGGCCGGCGACGGCATTGAGTTCGTTGACCGCGCCGTCCATCAGCTTGGCGTTCTGGGTGGCTTCGCCGAGGCCGATGTTGATGGAGATCTTGTCGATCCTGGGGACGGCCATCTCGTTCTTGTAGCCGAACTCCTTGGTCATGACTTCGACGACTTTTTTCTTATAAAGCTCTTTCAAACGTGCTGCCATGGAATCCTCACTTCCTGTCGAGGGTCTGGCCGCACTTGCGGCAGACTCTCACGCGGCGCGTCTTGCCGCCCGCGGCATGGTCGACGTGGTGGGCCACGCGCACGGCCTTGTTGCAGCCGGGGCACACCAGCAGAACCTTGGAGGCCGGGAAGGCGCTTTCGCGCTCCGCAATGCCGCCCTTGATCTGCTTGGACGGATTGGGCCGGGTGTGCCGCTTGATCATCATGACGTGCTCCACCAGGATCTTGCCGGTCCCGCGGTCGACGCGCAGGACGCGGCCGCTCTTACCCTTGTCGCGGCCGGAGATCACCTTGACGGTGTCTTCCTTCCGCAGATCGATGCGCACCGGCTCGGCCGGTTTTCTTTTTGCGATAGCCATCAGATTACCTCGGGCGCCAGCGAGACGATTTTCATGAACCTCTTCTCGCGCAGCTCGCGGGCCACCGGCCCGAAGACGCGCGTGCCCACCGGCTCGCCCACATCGTTGATCAACACGGCGGCATTCGAATCGAAGCGGATGTAGGTGCCATCCTTGCGCCGGGTTTCCTTGCGCATGCGGACCACCACGCAGCGCACCACTTTGCCTTTTTTGATAGCCGAATCGGGCGCGGCTTCCTTGACCGCGGCGGTGATGACGTCGCCCAGACCGGCCCGCAGTCCGAGGTCGCCGCCGCGCGGCAGAATGCAGGAAAGCCTGCGCGCGCCGGAGTTATCGGCCACCTCGAGAATCGTTCGCATTCCAATCATAAGTCGCTTCGCTCCTGAGCTATCAGCTAGATCTTCAGATCTTCACGTCCAGATCCACCGGCTGCACGCCCACCTGCACCGCCCGCCGGATCACTTCCGCCAGCTTCCATCGCTTCAGCTTGCTCAAGGGCCGGCACTCCACGATGCGCACTACGTCGCCCGTTTTGGCCGTGCCTTCCTCGTCGTGGGCGTAGAACTTCTTCCGCTTGCCGATGATGCGCTTGTACAGCGCGTGCGGCACGCGGCGGCTCACCTCCACCACGATGGTCTTTTGCATCTTGGTGGAAACCACCTGGCCGATCTTCTGGTTCTTGATTCCCCGCTTGGCTTGCTCTTCGGCCATGTTACTTCTTCTCCTCCGCCAGGGGCGCGCTCTGGGCCCTCTCGCCCAGAATGGTGTGGATGCGAGCGCGGTCCTTTTTGATGGCGCGGACCTTTTTCAATCCGTCCAACTGCCCCATGGACATCTGAAACTGTAGACGAAACAACTGCTCGTCTATTTCACCCAACTGGCGCTTCAGCTCGTTGGTGTCCAGGTCGCGAACTTTGTCTGCCTTCATATCCCTTACTCCGCGTCCTCCCGGCTGACAAACTTGGTCTTGATCGACAGCTTGTGGGCCGCCAGCCGCATGGCGGCG
>JBEKYE010000002.1:0-40656 GCA_049511275.1 Bryobacteraceae bacterium | reverse complement strand
GGCCAATCTCTGGCGTCTCACCGGCCTGGAAAGCGGGATCCACCTCCACACCGGCGATCTCAACGACGCCGAGCGTCTCCGCGACATCGTCGCCGACATTCAGCCCACCGTCATCTATCACCTCGCGGTCTACGGCGCTTACTCCGCGCAGACCGACGCCGACCAGATCATCCTCACCAACGTCTTCGGCACCTGGAACCTGCTGAAGGCCTGTTCCGAAGTGGATTACAAAGCCTTCGTCAACACCGGCAGTTCCTCGGAGTACGGCCACAAGCAGCACGCCATGCGCGAAACCGATCTGCTGGAACCGAACAGCTACTACGCGGTCGCCAAATCCGCGCAGACGCTGGTCTCCCAGTACATGGCCTGCGCCGACCGCCGCCCCATCAACACGTTTCGCCTCTTCTCCGCCTACGGCCCCTACGAGGAGCCTTCGCGCCTCATCCCCACCCTGGTGCAGCGGGCCTTCGAAGGCAAGCCGCTGGACATGGTCTCTCCCGATACCGCCCGCGATTTCGTCTTCGTGGATGACGTGGTCGAGGCCTACCTGCAGATCGGCCAGTTGAGCCTGCAGCGCGGCGAGATCTTCAATATCGGCACCGGCATCCAATCCACCATGCGCGACGTGGTGCGCGCGGTCCTCCGCTCCACCGGCGCGGGCGTCAAGGTTCACTGGGGCAGCATGCCCGCCCGCACCTGGGACGCCGAAACCTGGCTCGCCGACGCCAGCAAAGTCCGCCGCGGTTTGAATTGGACCGCCAAAACCAGCCTCGCCGATGGTATCCAGAAGACCGCCGACTGGTACCGCACCGAAGGACACAAGACATGCCGGGAGTGGAGACGGACGGCCATCGCATGATCGCAACCACCTGCGCGATCTGCGGCGACGCCGCCGAAGAAACCGAATTCTACGGCGAGACTCTCGGCCATGACGCCGCCACCTTCGACCGCTTCTCCGCCCGCCGCAGCCCCGACCGCGTACACTACCGCATCGTCGAGTGCCGCGGATGCCGCCTGCTCCGCTCCGACCCGATCTTGCAGGACGGCGAACTGGCCCGGCTGTACGCCGGCAGCACGGTCACCTGCCCCACCGAGGCCGAGTTCGCCGGCCTCACCTACGCCGAATATCTCAGTCAATGGCTGCCCCTGGTTCCGGAAAAAGGCCGCCTGCTGGAAATTGGCTGCGGGCACGGATTCTTCCTGGAACGCGCCCTCGACCTGGGATTCCGTGAAGTTTACGGCGTCGAACCCAGCCGCCATGCCGTGGAAATCGCCTCGCCGCGCGTCCGGGGCAATATCCGCAACGATCTCTTCCGCGACGGCCTGTTTCCCCCCGGCTACTTCGATGTGGTCTGCGCGTTCCAGGTGTTCGACCACATGACGCGGCCCAACGACGTCCTCGATGCCTGCCGCCGTGTTCTCCGTCCGGGCGGCATCGCGCTCTTCATCAATCACGACGCCGGCGCCTGGACCAACCGCCTGCTCGGCGAACGCAGTCCCATCATCGATGTCGAGCACATCTACCTCTACAACCGCGATACCATGCGCCGCATCTTCTTCAAGCACGGCTTTGACGTCCTGAGCGTCTTCCCCGTCAAGAACCGGTATCCGCTCTACTACTGGGGCCAGATGGCGCCGCTGCCCGCCGTCCTGAAAGGCAGGCTGGTGCAGTACCTGCGGCGGTCACGCTTCGGCCAGCGGACGCTCTCCTGGCAGGCCGGCAACCTCGGCCTCATCGCCCGGGCGCCCCGGACGGAGGAATCCCCATGACCCGGCTCGAGGCCGGCGGCCTGCACCGCACCTGCCAGAATATCCGTGCCTCCATTCTGCGCATGGCGCACCACGGGGGCACTCCGCATGTCGCCCCGGCGCTTTCTTGTGTCGAGCTTCTGGCCGGGCTGTACTACTCGGTGCTGCGCATCGATCCCCAACACCCCGATTCGCCCGGCCGCGACCGCTTTCTTCTGAGCAAGGGCCACGCGTGCATGGCGCAGTATGCCACGCTGTGCGAACGCGGTTTCTTCCCGCGCCACCTGCTCGACCAGTACGCCGCCGATGGAGCCGCTCTGGCCGAGCACCCGAGTCCGGGCTGCGCTCCAGGCATCGAAGCCGCCACCGGCTCGCTGGGCCACGGGCTTTCCATCGGCGCGGGTCTTGCTCTGGCCGCCAGACTGCGGCGCCAGGACTACCGCACCTTCGTCCTTCTCAGCGACGGCGAATGCAACGAAGGCAGCGTCTGGGAGGCCGCTATCTTTGCCCGCCGCTACCAATTGGACAACCTGATCGCCATCGTGGACTACAACAAGTGGTCCGCCATGGCCCGCACCGACACCTTCCTCGAACCCTTTGCCGCCAAGTGGGAAGCCTTCGGCTGGGCCACTGCCGAGATCGACGGCCACAACCTGGAAGCCATCACCACGGCTCTGGGCGCGCCGCCGCTCGAGGCCGGACGCCCCACCGCTTTCATCGCCCACACCGTGAAAGGCAAGGGCGTCTCCTTCATGGAGAACGACCTCGA
The DNA here is from genome assembly GCA_049511275.1 of Bryobacteraceae bacterium. Lineage (GTDB taxonomy): Bacteria > Acidobacteriota > Terriglobia > Bryobacterales > Bryobacteraceae > PALSA-129. The sequence goes on along the minus strand of JBEKYE010000002.1, from coordinate 38,138 downwards.
ATGGCACTACAAGACGCCCACGGGCCCCGACCTGGAGCGCGCCATTGCGGAGATCGAACAGTCCGCCAGCCCCTCCCTGTCTTCGAGGCGGCTATGAGGAACGCATTTATTCGCGGCTTGACAGCGCTCGCGGAGCGTGACGACCGCGTGGCGCTGCTCACCGGCGACCTGGGCTTCAAGATTTTCGACGACTTCGCCCGCCGCTTCCCCGGCCGCTTCATCAACGCCGGCGTGGCCGAAGCCAACATGGTCGGCGTGGCCGCCGGCATGGCCATGGATGGACTGCGTCCCTTCGCCTACTCCATCACGCCCTTCGCCACGCTGCGCTGCTTCGAGCAGATCCGCAACGATGTCTGCTATCACAACCTCCCCGTGACCATCGTGGGCGTGGGCGGCGGGTTCGCTTACGGGCCGAACGGTCCCACGCACCACGCCCTGGAAGACATCGCCGTGATGCGTACGCTCCCCAATCTCACGGTTGTCTGCCCCGGCGACCCCGTGGAAGCCGAACTCGCCGTGCTCCAGATCGGCGCCCAGACCGGCCCGGTTTACCTGCGGCTGGGACGCGCCGGAGACCCGGTGGTCCATCAGCACCCGCCCGAGTTCCGCATCGGCTCGGCAATCACTCTCCAGCCCGGATCCGACTGTGTCCTGATCTCAACCGGCGGCATTCTCTCCGTCGCCATGGAGGCGGCCGGCCTGCTGCGCGCGGCCTCCGTCGAAGCCCGCGTGGTCAGCATGCACACCGTCAAGCCGCTGGATTCTGCCACCCTGGCCCAGTGCTGCGCCCAGAACGTGCCGATCTTCACCATCGAAGAACACAGCCAGGCCGGCGGTCTCGGCTCGGCCATCGGCGAGTGGCTCTGCGAGCACCACGTTTCCTGCAGCCTGAACCTGATTGCCGCCAGCGACCATTTCGCCCACCGCAGCGGCAGCCAGAATTTCCTGCGCGCCCAGGAAGGGCTTACCGCCGCGCAGGTGGCGCATCGCGTCACCTCCGTCCTGGAGGCCGTGGCGTGCTGACCGGCAAAACCATTTCGGTGGTGGTGGCCTGCTATCGCGACGCCGGCAGCGTCCACGAAATGTACCGCCGCCTGACCGCCGTGCTGCGCGAAATCACGCCTTCCTACGAAATCATTTACGTCAACGACAACAGTCCCGACAACGCCCTGGAGCTGCTTGCCGAAATCGCCGAACAGGACCCGCGCCTCACGGTGATCACACACAGCCGCAACTTCGGCTCGCAGATGGCCTTCACCAGCGGCATGCAGCAATCGACCGGCGATGCCGTCATCCTGATGGACGGCGATCTCCAGGACCCGCCCGAGGTCATCCCCGCGCTGGTGGCCGAATGGACCAAAGGCTTTGAAGTGGTTTACGGCGTGCGCCAGCGCCGCCGGGAAAACGCGCTCAAGGAGTTGGCCCGCAAGCTCTTCTACCGGCTCTACCGGCATCTCTCCTATTTGCAAATGCCGCTCGACGCCGGCGATTTTTCCATCATGAGCCGCTGCGTGGTGGATAGCATTCTGCAGATGCCCGAGCGCGACCGCTTTCTCCGCGGCCTTCGCACCTGGGTGGGATTCCGCCAGACCGGCGTTCCCTACGTGCGGCCGGAGCGGTTCGCCGGAGAGTCCACCAACTCCATGCTGGACAACCTGCGGTGGGCCAAGCGCGGCATCTTCTCATTTTCTTACCAGCCGCTGGAGCTGATCTCGCTGCTGGCTTTCGCCGCCACGGTGTTGACCGGCGTCGCCATTGTGCTCTACGCCCTGCTTTACTTTCTCATCCCGCAAAGCCCGCGCGGATTCCTGACCATCCTGGTCGCCGTGCTGTTTTTAGGCACCGTGCAGTTGTTCAGCCTGAGCATCATCGCCGAATACCTGGGCCGCATTTTCGAGGAGGTGAAGCAGCGTCCGCGCTACATCGTGCGCGAGATCCGCAACGATCGCAAGTCCGCCGGGCTGCATGGTCTGCCGGGAGGTGAGGGAGCTATCGAGGCAACCGAGCAGGCTGTGCCAGGCAATCCTTTTCCCACTAGGATTACTCCTTCTTATAGAGTGTGAGCGCCCACGGGGCCATCCAGCCCGGTCCAGTCTTTCGCCAGCAAACTTAGCAGACCCTCTGTGCCCAGATAGGAGTGCGTGAATCTCTCGATCTTCCACTCCGGCCGGCTCAAAACACGGGTCTCGTACTCGCGTTGCGGACGAATGAAACGCCCGCGATCCAGTTTGCACAGAGCCCAGGCCAGGGGGCGCGCCACCGCGGTCCTCGGCACAACCGGATCGAACAGAATCACATGCCCGTTGGGACGAGTTACTCGCAGGATCTCCCCTACGGTCTCCCGAGCCAGTTGTTCCGGGAGATGGTGGAGCAAGCCATAACTGAAAACCACATCGAAGAAGCCGGCTGCAAACGGCATGCTGGTGCACGAAGCGGTGACCGCGCAACTCCCGTTGCCCCGGAACCTGGTGGTGTAGGCATGGCAAATATCCAACCCGATCGGCTTCATGCCCAACTTCCACAACCAGGATGACGGACCGCAGCCAACGTCCAAAACTCTTTCCGGGCGGGGAATCGCCGCGAACATCCGAGCCAGGCGCCCCGTAACGATCCGGTCCATTCCGGGCGCCAAGACAAACTGCGAAATCCGATACACCAGAGGGATTTCCAAAACTTTGTAAATATTCATCAGCCTCCATCTTGTCGGCGCGCCCATCACCGCGGGGATGCTTTTGCCATCCTTTGCGGATAGGTTACCAGGGCCAGAAAGTGATCGCGAGTTTCCCTCCGCATCTTGACCGTCGCCCCATCGCCGGCAAAATACTTCAGCCGGTCGGCGGAACGGGGTCCTCCGTAGACCAGGAAGGCGCCATGGGATGCAAGGAAGTCCGCGAGTCCAAAAACCGCGGGTTCCGATTTGCAGCAGCTTTGCAGGCGTGCGTATCCCTTCCCCATTAAGTCCCATTTCGGCCAGACTACATAGACGAGTTGGGGAGCCACTCCAGCCGGGGCATAGTAGGAAGTTGTCATGAAGTCGAGATCGTCTATCAGAAGAATCGGAAGAGTTCTATCTTCGGCCAGCCATTCGTATCGCTGGCTGAACTCACGAATGCGAGTGCTGATCTCGTAACCTGATGACGGCTCGGTCAAAACCGAACCAGCCGCAAACCCGAGAAAAGCGAAACCGATCTGTCCCGCCAGCAGCAGGAGGGTCCCGATTCCGGCTGCCGGCCTTTTCGCCACGGCGACACCCAGCAGGCCTGCGAACCCGGCGACCGCCGAGATTGCATAACGGGCCAGGAACGGCCCTCCCGTCAGCCTGGCTGCCAAGTACGTAAAGACCGGAATCGCCAGAAATGCCCAGAGTGCGAAGAGTTCGTAACCGCGAAGACCCGGTTCGTGCCCAGGACTTTCCGTCTTCGCACGAACCAGGCACGTTAGAACCAGCCACCCGGCAAGTACGCCGGCAGCAGGCCTCAAGAGACTTGCATACAGAATGATTAGATCGGGTAGATTCGCGGGGAAATAGGATCCCACATCCGAAGTCACCCGATGTACGAATGGAATCGAAGCCAGCACTGCCAGGGAAGATGCTGCAATGGTCATCCAGAGGGGCCAGTCCAGGCGTTTACGGCTCATGGTCCTCGACAGTTCTCCCAGGACTATAGGGGCGAATATCAGGAACGCATAGCTATGTGTGAGCAACGCGCAGGCTAGCGATCCGCCCAGTGCCAGGAGCCACCATGCGCGTCGCGCCGCGCGATCGGCAGCCGCCTGCCAGCTAACCAGCGCGAGGCCGCAGAATCCGAGGACGACTCCATGCGCCCGCGCTTCGTAGGCGTAAAAGTAAGCTCCCGTGACCAGCGGGAACAGCATGCCGACGCACGCACTCACAACCGACAGGCGCGAGGAAATAAATCGAAACAGGCATATACAAAAGATCCAGAACCCAAGAATTGCCGGCAGCCGGGCGGCTATGTGTCCTTCGCCCAGAATGTGTTCCGAAAACCGCGTGATCAGATAGAAGAGCGGTGGATTGAAATCCACGCCGCTCACCACCGCCCGCCACACTGACTTGAAGTCGGGCAGGCGCGCGAGGTACACAGTGAACAGTTCATCGAACCAGAACAGTTTTCGGTTGGCCCGGAAGCAAGTGAGCGCGAAGTATACGATTGAGAAGACCACGAGCACCACGCGCGGGTGACGCTCCATGGCCTGCAACCATCGATTCGCCGTGCCATTCAGGCCGCGTCCGGAATGCGCGGCGGTCTGCGGCAATCCAGCCGGATCCCGCGTTTCCGGGATGGCGTCAAGAGACTTCATGCGGTAAGAGATACAGTATCACGCGGTCCCGGCATGCAACGAAGATAAGACCCGGGGTGGCGGCAGTGCGTACACTGGTAGAGAATGGCTCACATCCACTTGTGCTTCCTGTGGCACATGCACCAGCCTTTTTACAAGGACCTGATCACCGGCGAGTACAAACTGCCGTGGACCCGCATGCACGCGCTCAAAGACTACTACGGGATGGCGCACATACTCGAAGAATTCCCGGAAGTGCGGCAGACCTTCAATCTGGTGCCTTCGATGATGGCCCAGGTGGGGGAATACGCCGCCGGCGAGGCCGCCGACCCATTTCTCGCGGCGGCGCTCAAGCCGTCCGAAGAGTTGGACGACGCCGGCCGCGCTTTCCTGCTGCGCCATTCCTTTTACGGCGACCCGCAGCACATGATCCATCGCTATCCGCGCTACGGCGAGTTATACGACGCCTGGCAGGCGCAGAAGAATTCGGGCAGCCCCAGCCTGTTCGGCGCCCAGGATTTTCGCGATCTGCAGATGTGGTCGCAGATTTCGTGGTTCGATGAGGAGTTCCAGACGCACGATCCGGAAGTGCGCGAATGGGTGGAACGCGGGCGCGGCTTCACCCTGGAGGACCAGCGGCGCATGGGAGAAAAGCAGCGCGAGATGGTGGGCCGCGTGCTGCCCATCTATCGAAAGCTGGCCGGCACCGGGCAGATCGAGATCTCGACCACTCCCTATTACCACCCCATCCTGCCGCTGGTCTGCGATTCCAATATCGCCAGCGTCTCTCATCCCGATGTGCCCCTGCCGCCGCGGTTTCGCTACCCCGACGACGCGCGCCGCCAACTGGCTCTGGCGCGCGATTACTGCGCCGGCCATTTCGGCGTGGCCCCGGTGGGGCTGTGGCCGTCGGAAGGTTCGGTATCCGACGAGGTCTTCACCATCGCCTCCGAGTTGGGCTTTGAGTGGGCCGCCACCGATAGCGGCGTGTTGAACCGCACTTTGGGCCATGCCGTGGGCGTGGAGGAGCTCTACCGGCCGTACCAATGGCGCCAGGCGCAACGCGCGCTGGGGGTGGTGTTTCGCGATCACTTCTTGAGCGACCTGATCGGCTTCGTTTATTCCCGCATGGATGCCGCGCCGGCGGCGGAGGATTTTCTGCACCGCATCCGCGATAACTGCGCCGGCATTCTAGCGGCCGGCCGCGACGCGCTGGTGCCCATCATCCTGGACGGCGAAAACGCCTGGGAATACTACCACCTCAACGGCCGCCCCTTTCTGCGCGAGTTGTACCGCCGCATTTCGGAGGACGTGCGCCTGCGGGCCGTCACCGTGAGCGAGGCCCTGCGCCTGATGGCGCCGGACCCGCTGGATCATATCTTCCCGGGCTCGTGGATCGGCGCCAATTTCGACGTGTGGATCGGCGCCGAAGAGGATAATCATGCCTGGACGCAATTATTGCGCGCCCGCCAGATCTTCGACGGCGCCTCCGCGGCCGTGCCGCAACCGCAGCGCGAGCGGGCCTTTGAAGAGTTGCTGATCGCCGAAGGCAGCGACTGGTGCTGGTGGTACGGGCCGGAGCACGAATCCGCCAATCGCCCCGAGTTTGACGAGCTCTTTCGCAACCACCTCGCCAACGTCTACCGCTTCCTCAACCTGGCGCCGCCCGAAGAACTGTCGCGCCCCATTCTGAAGATCGCGATCCCGGAAGTGCGCATCCCGCCGTCGGGTCCCATTCACCCCGTGATCGACGGCCAGGTGACTTCGTACTTCGAGTGGCTGGGCGCCGGCGTCTGCCATGTGGACGAACGGTCGGGCTCCATGCATGGCAAGAAGTTCGTCGTCCGCGAAGTCCAGTTCGGAAGCGACGGCGCGAATCTTTTCGTGCGGGTGGATTTCGATCCCACTTACCAGGAAGAAGTGTCGGGAATGGAAGCCCGGTTCACTCTGGAGTCGCAGCAGGATGCGCGGGCCACCCGCCTGACCATCGTTCTCGGCGCCGGCTCCGCGCGCGCCGTGGAAACCCTGGAGCCTGCCGCCGAATGCGCCTTGGGACGCGTGCTCGAAGCGCGCATCCCGCTGGCCGCCATCTCGGTTTCGCCCGGCGCGGGGCTGCGTTTCCAGTTCTCGCTCTGGCAAGGCGGCCTGCCGATCGACGCCATCCCGCAGCAGGGCTGGATCGAGATGCGCACTACCGACCCGGTGGAGATGGCCGGGTAAGGCGGCGGCAGATGATTGCCGGGGTGAACCTGCGCGGTGCCGTTCCCATGAATCGGGACTTGCCGCTCATGATAGACTGATCGTCACCCTAATGCGCCGCGGCCTCTTCCTCTGCATGGCCCTTTTCGTCGCGGTCTGTTCGCGAATCCATTCGCAAACCACGCAGGGGATCATCCTCGGCGCAATCACCGATTACGCTACCGGCCTGCCGGTTGCATCCGCCGGGATTGTCTGCCTTCGGGCGGACACGGCGGCCACGCAAGCCGCCACATCCGATTCACACGGCAACTACGCGGTGGCCGGACTCTCGCCCGCCGGCTATTTCGTCACCGTCAGCGCGCCCGGTTACCAAACGCAGCAGGCGCGCGGCATCGACCTGCCGGTCTCGGGCCGCATCGAGCTGAATTTCCGGATGCGGCCGCTCTACGACCTCTGGGAAGCCGGGCGGTTTCAGAGCTGGGTGGCGCCGCAATCCCAACAGTCCCTCGCATTCTACGGGCCGGATGTGGACAACAGCCGGATCGCCGTCTTCAGCTCGAACACCGGATCTGTCGCGCCACTCGACAATTCCCGCTCCGACGTGATCACCCAAAACGACATTCAGTTACTCCCCCTCACCGGGCGCGACGTCTACACAATGTTGATGCTGCTTCCAGGCGTCACAGCCGACACCACTACGGCGCGCGGCCTGGGTTTTTCGGTGAACGGCCAGCGTCCCTCCTCCTCCAACTATCTCCTCGACGGCGTGGAAAACAACAACCTGCTGGTCACCGGGCCTCTCACCGCGGCCATTCCCGAGTTCCTGCAGGAGTACCGCATCTCGACGAGCAATTACTCAGCCGAATACGGCCGCACGTCCGGCTTCATCGCGAATGCCGTCACGCGTACCGGCGGGAATGCCTGGCACGCCGACCTGTTCGTTCACTGGGAGAACCAATGGCTGGACGCCAACGGATATCAGGAGAATGCAACCCCTATCGCCCGTGCGCCGCTCAAAGAATGGGAGCCCGGGGTGTTTGTTTCCGGCCCCGTGCTGCACGACCGCTTGTTCGTGTCCGGTGGATTCGACGTGCGCCGTTTCCGCAGCCAGGGCGATCCGCAGAGCTTCGTCTTGCCCACCAGGAGCTTCGTGGATTCGCTCGATCCTACCTGCTTCGCCGGCCAGTACCTCCGCCGGTACGTTCCCCAATCGCAGCCGGATGGCCCCGGAGACTACGGGACCGTGGTTGTCTCGCCTCCCACCCCGCTCAACCGCGAGGCCGGCATTTTGCGCCTCGACGATTCGTTCCGCCACGCCAGCCAGCGCCTGTTTGTCAGGCTCTGGCTCGATCAACTGGACCTGCCGGACCTGGCATACGATCCCTACCCGCAGTTTTCGACGGGCTTCCAGCAGAAGTCGGCGTCGGTCGCGGCAGGACTCGTTTCGCAGATCGCACCGTCGGTCCTGAACGAATTTCGCGCTTCCCGCGCGGGAGACTCCATGCGCCTCGACACCTTCCAGCCGGGTGTTCCCGAACTGGATGTCTTCACCGTGCAGAGCAACCCGCCCTTCACTGTCATTCTCCCCAGCGGTTCTTCCGCTTCCAACTATCGGAATCGGGGAGCTACGTGGGAAGCCCTCGACAATGTGACCTGGGTGAAAGGGCGTCATGCTTTCAAGGCCGGATTTGGATGGTTGCAGCGCAGCCCGTTGCTGGAACTGTCCGCCTTCCCGTTGCTGGAGTATGCCACCCTGGCCGATTTCACGAACAACCAGCCGGCGCAACTGGTCGCCGAAACGGACCGGCTTTCCCCCACGCTGGGCCCGGTTGCGCCCGATCGCGCCTATCGCTACCGGCAGTTATCCGCCTTTGCCCAGGACAGCTTCCACGCTACCAGCCGGCTGATGTTCGACTACGGCATCCGCTACGAATATTACGGAGCGCCGCTGAATGTCGGCGCGCAGAAAGATCTGTTGGTCGAACTGGGCCCTGGCATCGGGATTCAAAACGCGCTGGCAGGCGCCGGCTATTCGACAGCCGCGGCCGGCGACCAACCCGTCTACCAGTCTCGCGGTTCCAACTGGGCGGGGCGCGCGGGCCTCGCGTGGGACTTGACCGGCCGCGGCGCCACGTTGTTGCGCGCATCCTACGGCATCTTCTATGATCCGCTGTTCGACAACCTTTGGGAGAACGTCATTCAAAACCGGTATCGCACCAGCAGCCTTCCGTTCGCCCAACCGGTCACGCTGCCCGCGCCGCTGAGCAGCCTGATCTCCGCCGGCACGCTTCTGGCCTCCAACGACCTGGCGAACGGGCTGCTCTTCCAGCCGGGTCTCCGCGCGCCGCGAACGCAGAGCGCCTTCCTGGGCGCGCAGCAGTTTCTGGCCCGAGGGCTCACATTTGAAGTGGACGGGCTTGCCTCGCGCGGCCGCGGGCTCATCACCACCGATATCGTCAACCGCCAGGATTCCGTTTTTCCGACGGCCAACAATTTATACGGCGGCCGGCTGCAACCGATGCTGGGCAACCTGGACTACCGGGCCAACCAGGGAAGCTCGGACTATTCCGCGCTGGTGGCGGCGCTACGCTTCCGGCGGTCGCGGATCGGCGGCCAGGTGTCTTACACCTGGAGCCACTCCATCGACAATCAAAGCGAGCCCCTGAACGGCACGTTTTTTAGCTTCAACCAACTGGCTTCCGCCACTCAGTCGGCCACTTCCTATTCCTCGTTCACGCGCCAGTTTGCGAGCAGCCTGGATCGCGGCAACTCCGATTTCGACCAGCGCCAGAACCTGGTCTTCTTCGCCGCCTGGCAACTCCCGGGCGCGCTCCGCGCCTGGACCGTGGGGGCGCTCGGAGCGCTGCGAACCGGTCTGCCGTTCTCGGTCTACTCCGGCCCCGTGGCCAACCAACCCTACGGCAGCGAAATCATCGACAACCCGCGGGCGGATCTCGTCTCACCGGCGCAGGTCTACACGTCGCAGCGGGACCCTGGCGGCGGAGGCCGCATCCTGTTGAATGCGGCGGCATTCCAGCCGGCGCAACCGAACTCTGTCGGCACCAGCGGCCGCAACGCCTTCACCGGTCCGGGCCTGGTGAACGTGGATGCTTCGCTCTCCAGGAGCTTCCACGCGCGCGCCTGGAAGGAATCTTTCCTGGTGACGGTGCGAGCCGATTTTTACAACCTGCTGAACCACGCCAATCTGGGGAACCCGAATGCGAACCTGGGACAACCGGAATTCGGGGTGGCCCAATACGGACGCACCGAAGCCGCCGGCGGCTTTCCGCTGCTGGAGCCGCTGAGCGAAAGCGCCCGCCAGATCCAGCTCACGCTGCAGATCCACTTCTGAAACCGGAAGGGCCGGGGCCTAATTATGCACGGTCAAGTACACGCCCGTGGGCGAAGCCACTCCGTCCACCAGCACCGTTATCGGCCACGTTCCATTCGGCATGGATGCCGGCACCTGGAACGCCACCTGGTATTCCGCGGCGCCCCCGTTCACCAGGGCCGCGCCATAAACCAGGCAGGCCTGGTTGTTAAGGGTGAGCACCGGCAAAGCCGGCAGGTTGTAAACCTGGCCGCTTGGCACCACAACTCCGGCCGGCGCCGGAGGATTGGTGGGGCCGAACCCGGTTCCCCAGAGGATAATGAACTCGCCGGGCTTGGCGGGAATGGTGGTAGCGCCGGGGAAGGTTCCGTTCGCAACGGCCAAACTGTAATCGCTGTGGGTTGCCACCGCCTGTGGCTGGTTGACGGGCGGCCACTGGAAGAAAGCCGGCGAAACCTGCGTGGAGACCGTGGAGAAGGGAGCGCTTGTCCCGTTGGGTGTGGTCACGGTCACGGACATGGAGCCGTATCCAACGTCCGGAGCCACCGCATTGATCTGCGTCGGGCTGATGTAATTGGGGGATGCCAGCTTTCCCCCGATGGTGACGGTGACGCCGTCAATCGCGGTTGGCAGTTGGTTACTGACGAAGGAGTTGTTCCAATTGTCCGTGATTCCCGTAGTCAGGTTCGTGCCCATGATGGTAATGAAGGTGGCGGGGGTGATGCCCGGCTGGTATCCCGCGGCGTTCTCCACCAGGGTGATGACCGGTAGCGGGACCGCCGGCGCCGCCTTGTAGTTCACCGTGATGATCGCGTTGCTGGGTGGAGTGGGGGGAACGGGGGCCTGCAGGATGGTCACGGTTCCAGTGCTATCCTGCGCGGGCAGCGAGAGAAGGCTCACCGTCAGGGTGGCAGGCGTGGTCGACTGGTTGGCCGTAGCTTTGAGCCAATTGCCGGTTGACGACACACTGAGGGCGAAAGAGACCGGCGCGCTGCTGTTAGCCGTGATCTGCGCCGTCTGCGCCGCCGGCAGGCTGTTGTTCGCCCCGGCCGTGAAACTCAAGGTCGCGGGTGTCAGGGTCACCACGGTGAAGGTGACCGGAACATTCACCTGCGCACAAGCGCCTGTTGGATTGCACTGCAGGGTAATGGCGCCGGCATAAGCCGCCGGTGCGAGCGAACTGGCATCCACCGTGACATGAAATGAGCCGGTCGGGCCGGCCGTGATCGAACCGTTAGGAGCATCCGTCGTCAGCCAACCGCTCCCCTGGTTCGTCTGCGTCCCAACGGTCACAACCTCCTGTCCTCCCTCGGCGGTAACGGTAAGGGTAACCGGCGGCTGCTTCTGAGCGGTGATCAACCCGAGGTCGATCGGGTTCGGCGCGGCCGATATCGATATGCCGCCGGCTACGTCCGCGTGCGCGGTGATGGTGGCTGTGGAGAACGTGCCGCTGATCTTCACGCTTCCCGTGTATGAGCCCGGCGCCAGGAAAGTGGTGTCGACCTTGATGGTGATCGTAACCGACCCGCCTATGGCGATGCTGTTGGTCGGCGCCGTGGCGCTGAGCCAGTTCCCGCCACTTGTGGTGGTAGACGAAATGCCGAACGTTGTGGCCGCGCTTCCCGGGTTGGTGAGGATGGAAGTGGTGGTCACGACGCCCACCCCGGGGCCATTCGACAACGTAACCGTGGAAGGATTTGCGGCCAGGTTATCGACGCCTGTCACGGTGAGCGGGAGGGACGTTGTGGCGCTGAGGGGAGGGCTGCTGCTGTCTTTGACCGTGAAGAAAACCGGAAACGTCCCGACGGTTGCGGGTGTGCCGGATATTATGCCGCCGCTGCTGAATGTCAATCCGGGAGGCACTCCGGACTGGGTCCAGGTGTACGGCGCCGTGCCTCCGGTGGCGGAGAGCGACGTATTGTACGCAAAGCCCACGGTGCCAGACGGTAATTGCGCAGTGGTAATTGTGAGCGGCGAGGTGGCGACGCCGGAACCGACAGTGATATTGTCAAATCCGATTCCATTGGTTGCGCCGCTGAAGCTCACCGAATACGCCGTCCCGGTGAAGGTGACTCCGACGGAGCTCCAGCAACTGTACGGCTCGACTCCATCGCAGAAAGCGCCGTTGGCAACCGATAGCGTCTTGAGTACGTTGCCATTCTTGTCGTAGACGGTAATGGTTCCCGTGTTCCCGGCGGAGGCATAGTAGAATGAGAATCCGTTCTGAAACCCGTTCGGAACGTTCATCACCACTCCGGGTCCGCTTAGAAAGACAGCGACGGTATCGCCGCTCGGGTTCCCGGTGAAGTTGCCACTTCCGCCATTGACAGCCGAGATGATCGCCAGACTGTCCGGCCCGAACGTGATTCCGTAGTTCGGTCCCGGGCCACTTCCGAAACCCCCATAGCCGCCGTTGTAGTAGTTGAGTATCGGCTCGCCGTCCTGCAGCCCCTCGAAGGTGAGGGTCACCACGCCTGACGTCTGGGCCGGGCAGAAGCGGACGAGCAGCAAAAGCGCGCACACGGCGGCAAGACAAGTGGAGAAAGCCGGGCGCCGCCTGGGGTGCCCCCCGAAATCTGGCGAAAGAAAGTTGTTCATTGGATACTCCCGTTGCGGACGACCCCGCTCGAAACACCTCCTGCAACGGCGGAGGTGTGAAAGTGTGAAGTAGTATATCATAGGCCTGTTTTCGGTAAGCGACTTTGTCAGATATTCTCAGGGACAGTAAACTCATCCTTTACGAGGCGGCACCGTGATTGGCCGGAAGATCGATTCACTCCTGATGTTCAGCCTGCTGCCTCTGGCGCTGGCGGCGCAGACGGCCGAGCCGCCGCCCGGCCAGCGAGGGGTCAAAGCGGTGACGCCGCCTGCGGGTCAACTGAAAGGCAAGACCTACGTGCTGCTCATCGGTATTTCGCGCTACCAGAACGATCCGCCGGTCCCGTCTCTGCGATTTGCCGACAAGGATGCCGAGACCTTTCAGGAGCTGTTGACCAAGCCCGTGGGCGGCGGGTTGGACGCCACCACCCAGATTCGCCTGCTGACTAACGAAAAGGCCACGCGGGGGGCCATCGACGACGCGGTCAAGAATTTTGCCGTCCCGCACGCATCTCCCGACAACACGCTCATCCTGTTCGTGGCCGCGCACGGCGTCTACCTGAAAACCGAGGTAGATCCGAAAACCCATAAGACTATTGAAAGCGAACCCTATATTCTGACCTACGACAGCAATCACCAGGACGCCAAGGTTACCGGTTATTCCATGGACGATTTTCGGCTCATGATCGCCGAGCAGGCCACGCGTTACGGCCGCGTCCTGGTTTTCGTCGACGTGTGCCACGCGGAAAACGTGGCCGGCATCGCCGGAGCCAGCGAACTCCAGGAACCCGTCCGGAAAGTTTTTCAAGGCGCGTACGGCGATCTCGGTCTGATGATGGCCACGGCGAGTAAGAAACCGGCCCTGGAATCAGCCAGTTTTGGCGGGGGCCATGGAGCTTTCAGCTATTTCGTCATTTCCGGTTTGAACGGCGCTGCCGCGGAGGCCGACAGCAACTCTGTCACGTTCGAGGAACTGTTCCACTACCTGGAGAACCAGCTCTATAACTTCACGCACAAAGAGCAGGCGCCCTACCGTTTGACTACCGCTCAAGACATGATCCTGGTGCCCGACGTCCACAAGCAGGGCATCCAACTCGAGCCGCCCAAGGTCCTCTCGCAAACCGATATTCGCGACATCCGACGCCCGCGCGGCATCGCTCTGCCGCGGCCTCCTTCCACGCCTTCCACGCGCGAGGAACGCCAAACCGACGACGCGTTCGATCAAGCTCTCGGCCGCGGCCTGCTTTTGCCGGAGGAGCCGGGCAGCGCCTCTCAGGTCCTCGCGCAGATGCGCCGGAATCCCAATTACCCCCCAGCCGAACTGCTGGCTCGCGAGCAGCGCCTGCACGTGGCGCTGGCGGATCGAGGCCAGCAGATCATGTCCCGCTACCTGGATGGCGAGCAGGAAGCCCTGAAGAAACCCGATTTTGAGAAGTGCGCCCGCTACTTCGACGAGGCCTTTCAACTTGCCCCTTCCGCCGGCTACGACCAGAGCCGCGCCCTCTTCTGCCATGGCCGCGCGCTGATTTTCGACGGCCAAAGCCAATACGACGCCGCCGAAGCTCTGCTGAACCAGTCGATGCGCATCGATCCGCGCCGCGCGTATGCTTACAATGCGCTGGGCATTGCCGAGTTGGAGCGCAGCGCGCGCACCGGGCAAGGCTTCCAGGAGGCAGCCGACGCCTTCCACACAGCCATGCGCTTCGCCCCTTATTGGGCCTATCCCATTCACAACCTGGCGCTGCTCGAATCCGAGCGCGGCAACTACGACGACGCCATCCATTTATACGAGCTGGCAATGTCGGTGGCTCCCCAATTCTCGTATCTCCCCTACAACCTCGGGCTGCTGTACGAACGGCTGGGCGAGCTGCCCAACGCCCGGCGCTGGTTCGAGCGGGCGCGCCTGCTGGCCGAACAGTTCCGGCCGCACACCGCCAGCCCCTGGCCGGAGCGCGCTCAGAGCTGGAACGCACTGGGCACCGTGGCCCGCGCGCAGGACCACGCCGCCAAGGCCGCGGATCTGTTCCGCAAGGCGCTGGCCGACGATCCGCAAGACGCCAACGCGCGCCACAACCTGGCCCTGATTCTGGCTGGGCAGGGAGACCTGCCGGCGGCTGACAAGCTCTGGCTGGCGAATCTCGCGGTCACGCCCAAGTTCATCCCTTCGTGGATTGCCTACGCCGAATCGCTGGCAGCCCGCGGCAGCGTTTCCCAGGCGATTGACAGGTATGTCGAGATCGTCCGCGAGCTGCCCGACTACGTCGGCGCCCGCGAGTCCCTGGCCCGGCTCTACCTGGCGCAAAACCAGGTGCCGGAGGCCTTGGCGCAACTCGATGCCGCTCTGCAGCGCGCCAGTGCCGATGCCGCCCTGTTCGAATTGCGCGGCGACGCCGAAAGCCGCGTGAGCCGGAACGGTGCCGCGACGGTGGATTGGAATCGCGCCCTGGCTCTGGCGCCGGGCCGGCCGGCCAAGTCCCGCATCCGGCAGAAGCTGGCGGGGTTGCAGTGATTGATGGTGGGGCGGGCAATCCTGCCCGCCGGCGGCGCTGGGTGAACTTTGCTAGACTAAATGAAGTTATGGCAATTCCGAACGTGAAGCGGTTCCGGCCTTTCTGCCCGACCTGCGACGACAATTTCACCCTGATGGCCGTCCTGCCGAAGGACGCCGATGTCGATAAGTACCTGTCGGACGCGGTGGCGCGTCACGATCACAAGGCTTTCCAGGAAAGCAAGACACTGCACGTCAAGGTGCGCGTCGGCCAACAGAAGCAGAAGAAGGCGAAGTAGCTACATCCGGCTCTGCAGACTGCGCAGGGCCCGCAATCCTTCCTGCGCGACCTGGGGATCGGTGTCTTTGCTGAGCCTCTGCAATACGTCCAGGCTGGACCTGTCTCCGCTCGCGGCCAGCACCCGCGCGAGGCCGATTTTCTCGTCCCGCGTGCCGCTGCCGGCCGGCGCGTAGAGCGCCTGCCGGATGGCGGGGTCGCGCGCCAGTTCGGTCAGAAACGGCAGCGCCACGCCGGTATACGCCGCCGAATTCAAGTTGTTGATGAGGTAGCGCAGCGGGCTGAATTCGCTCAACCCGGTTTGGCCGAGCATCACCTGGGCGAAAGCCAGCGAGAGCCGCGGCAAGGCCTTTGGTTCGTCGTTCCACGCTTGTTCGAGCATCGGCAGGTCGGCCGGGTTGCGCAGGCGCGCAAAGCCCTCGGCGGCGGCGGCGCGCAGGCGGTCGTCCTTGTCGTGCAGGTATTGCGCGTAGAGCGCGCGGCTTTGTTCCACCGGCAGCATGGCGATGGCGGTGAGCGCCTCGCGTTTGACCTTGGGGTCGCGGGTGCGGTTGAGCGCATCCACCAGGTCGGGCACGGCGGCCTTGTCGAGAAGCACGCCCACCGTCTGGATGGCCGCGATCTGCACCTTGGGATCGAGGTCGTGCAGCCGGAATGCCACGCGCGGCCCGGCCGATTCGTCGCGAATCTTCTGCAAAGCCACCAGCGATTCGTACATCAGGTCGGTGTCCTTGGAGTGGACGCCTTCCACCAACTGGTCGACGGCCGCCTTGCCGCGCAGAATCCCCACGGCGTGCGCCGCGTTGGCCCGCGATTCCAGGCTGGCGCCGCCGGTCACCAGTTGCGCCAGGGCGGAGATCACTTCCGGACGCACCAGCACGAAGGGATCGATCACCAGGTCGTTGGTATCGGTGAACTTGCTGCGGATGCTGGTGGCCACGCGCCGCACGGTGCCGGCGACGCCGCCCTTCACGTAGCCCGGCGAATAAAAATTCACCAGCCCGTCGGTGGCCAGTATCTGGATTTCGGGGTCGTTATCCCGGGTCGCCTGGATCAGCGGGTCCAGGCTCTGCGCGGTACCGATATCGATCAGTTCGCGGACGGCCTGGTTGCGCACATCGCTCGACGGGTTCTTGAGAAACTCTTGCAGCTTGGGGATGGCCGCCGGGCCGGCCTTGGCCGCCTCGCGCACGTCTTTCGGTTTAGTTTCCTGCGCCGCGAGCGGGCGCAACGCGGCCAGCGCGAGCAATGCTATGGGGATAATACGCATATTTCTATGCTAGCGTGTTCCGGGGGCAAACCGAAGTTCCCAACGCGGAGGCGCGGAGGAGCGGAGAAAAACAAGAGGAAAGAAAAACGGAAGTGGGGAGGAAGCAGGATTTTGTTGTATTCGATTCAATCCCTGCTTTGGTTCTTATCTTTAGTTTTTCTCCGCTCCTCCGCGCCTCCGCGTTGAAATCTCTTCCTACCTCACGAACTCGACTTCCACGCGGCGATCGATGAGGCCCGCTTCGAAACCCAGGTCGAGCAGTTTCTGCGCGGCTTTGGGAACCACGTCGCCGGCGTCCAGCGTGTAGTGGTTGACGTACATTCCCACGAATTTCTCCGCCAGCCGCGGCTCCATGTCGCGGGCGAACTGCATGGCATATTCCAGCGCTTCGTCGTGATTGTCCAGCGCGTACTGAATGCTGTCGCGCATCATCCGGCAGCACTCGCTCTGCACGTCGGCATCCAGCGATCGCAGCAACACGTTGCCGCCCAGCGGCAGCGGCAGTTCGTAGGTGTTCTTGAACCACCGGCCCAGGTCCGCGATGCGGTGGAAACCTTCACGGTCGAAGGTCAATTGCGCTTCGTGGATAATCAGGCCGGCGTCGACGGAGTGCTCGCGCACCGCGTCGGTGATCTTGTCGAAGGGAGTCACCACGGGTTCGAAATCCGGCTGATACAGTTTACAGGCCAGATAAGCGGTGGTGAGCAGGCCGGGAACGGCGATGCGTTTGCCTTTGATCTCTTCCGGCTCCATCGGCCGGGCCGCGATGATCATCGGACCATAGCCGTCGCCGATGCTGGAGCCGCTGGCCATCAGCACGTACTTGTCCGCCACATAGGGATATGCGTGATAAGAAATGGCGCTCAAATCGTACAGACCTTCTCTGGCCTTGCGGTTTAACGTCTCGATATCTTCGAGCACGTGCCGGAACGTAACCCTTGCCGACCGGACTTTCTTGGTTGCCAGTCCGTAGAACATGAATGCGTCGTCGGAATCAGGGCTGTGAGCGCTGACAATCTCCCGGGATTCAACCGATGTCATAAGAATGGAATGAGGCTCCACCCAGTTTACACCACTGCGAGTGATTGCCCATCACAGAACAAAAGAAAAACCGTTGTGACAAAAACGAAAAGGGCGGTCATCCAACAGCGTATGAACCCGGAAACTTCGTCCGCGATCATCCGAATTGCGCATCACGCGCCAGGCCCGCATTCATGCGGTGGGCACTCTGGGATCCGATCGCTCAAAGTCTCCGTACTGCCCTGTTCACTAGCCGAGGATGAGGCCGCCCTCATCTTCGTCCGGTTCTATCTGGCACCTCCCGCCAGCCCACGTGGGCCGGCATTGAAACGCCGTCGGAATCACTGAAACCGGCTTGATTCCAACTTCAGTTTGCGCCGGGTTGGTATCCTTGTCAAGAGATCTTCGAGTACCGGAGGTAAGGGAAATTCCCTTAGGGCTTGTCAGGAATCAACGTTGCCGGATGGAGTGGCTGTTTGCTGACTGGCTCCCAGATCGGATGCAATCGTGTTTCGGAACTTTTTTTCCAGGAAACCGGCGGCGCTCACCGGCGCCCCGCCAGTGCGGCGGATGAAGACCTACTCGGCGCAAAGCGGGTACGTGTATCAATACTATTACGAAGGTCATCGCGCATTCCGCTCGGCCGGGGAAAGCGGCTCGGAGTTTGTGTTTACCATCTCGGCCGACCGTAAGTGCTGGAGCGAGGCCAGCGTGCACGTCAGCGACCAGGCCGTGGCGCATTGGGAACGGTCCCACGCTCGCCAGCTCCCCAACAACGAGCGCTATGCCATCGCCAAGATGGCGCTCTTCCAGGCCTTCGACGACCGCTCGAACCCCGGCCTCATGAAAGAGGCCGTGCGCGTGCGTCCGGCGGATGTCGAAGCCATTGTGGAAACGCTCGACCTGTAGCAGTCGAGCGGGCAATGCTCCCTAACGGTCGCGGCTCGGATCAGAGCCGCCGCTGCGCGGGCTCGGCGGGCGTTTGGCTTTCGGGTCCACCTTGAGCCTGCCCGGCGATTGCTTCCTGGCAACCGGAACTGCGCTCGCCGCGGTCTCCGGCGCGGATGTGCTGCCGGTTGAAGTTGAGATGGGGATCAGGCACTGCACATTGGAAGCGTCCGGGCCGTCGATCTCAAGGTAGTTGTCTCCCGCGGTCAGTCCTGACGGTATGGTGATGTTGAGCTGGTAGAGCCCGGAGTACCCCGGCGCCAGGCCCGCGTAGGTCACCGTAGCCGCCACTCCGCCGATCGCCGCCGTCACCGAACCCGCCGCTACCTCACTGTAAGTGGTGATGGGGCCCGGGGCGCCGTCCGCAATCGGCGGGCTCACCGCCCCTAGCCCGGTGAGGTACACCGCGATGGTCTCGCCGATCACCGCCGGATTCGCGGCCGTCACGATCGAGTAATCGGGGCGCAGCGCGTCTGCATAACCCAGCCCGTTCTGATTCGCCGTTAACACGCCGGGCGCGGTCTGATTCACATACACCGGCACGGCGTTTGAAAGCACGCCGTTGTTGGTCACCTGCACCATCGCGATCGGCCCGGCGACGGCGTAGGGCACGATCGCCGCGATCTGAGTAGGGGTCACGTAATAAATGGGCGCCGGCAGGCCTCCGATGCTCACCTGCACCTGGCCGAGCGAGGTTGGGAACGGACTTGTGGCCACCACCGTCGCCGACGCCAGGTTTGAGCCGTTGAAAAGCGTCAGCAGTTCACCGGGCGCGATTCCCGCGGTGAACGGCGCCCAACTCCCTGCGTTGACGATCCCTTGCGGGTTCAGAAACACGCCCGTACTGCTTATGATGGGAGCCAAGCTGGGAGCCTGCAGGGCGACGCTCAGCCCCAGGTACGGCCCGATGCCCGAGCCGATCCGTATGGCTCCGCCGGCGCCGTCGGAGCCCACGGCGTAGCGCGCCAGCGACGTGCTGTAGGTTGAGCCGGAAGTCAGCGTGTATGAATCGGTGTAAGTGAAGTCGGTTGTCGCCGGTGTATAGAACAGGTCCTCGATGCGCTGGTGGCCCAGAATGTTTCCACCGGTGACGGAGTCCAACGATCCAAAATACGTATCCAGGTCTCCGCCCACATCGTCGATGCCCGCCTGGTAGTACAGGCCGGAAAAATTCGGCGTCCCGCTGCTCACTTTGACACCCACGATCATGTCCCACGGATTGCCCCCGTTGTACGGCGAGCCGCCGAAGACGAAGTTGCCGTCCTTGGAGAAATACAGGTATTTCTGCCCTGACATCAACTCTCCGTTGGATGGAAACGTAACCACCGCCGCGCCATTGCTGAAGAGGCACGTGGGGAGGCTCGAGGTTTGGATGTAGGGGGTCGTCGTCGTGCCGGCGTACCCGGTGACGGTTGTGGTGCCCAGGCCGCAGGCACCGTTGGCGTTCAGCGTAAACGTCATGCCGAGGTTGTATTGGAAGCCCCCTGCGGCCTGATAATCCAGCCCGTAAACCAGATTCTGAGTCAGATCCAGATTGGCAAACACATACGTTCCGCTGAAAGTCGCAGCGGTCGGCAAGGGGCTGGCCAGCGGCGCGGCCACAAAAAAATCGTTGTACCCGTAGCTGTTATCCGTGCTGCTGCCGACGAAAATTCCCTGCTGCGAAACGAGCCCGTAGATGCTGTCACCAGTTACGTACGGACTGGACATGAAGCCGTAACCGGATGCCGAGATCGAATACGTGCCGTTGGCCACGCTGAAGGTCCCGGCGCCACTGCTCGAATCGTAATAGACGAAGTCGTTGGCCGTCAGGGTGTACCCGCCGTTACCGTTGAAAGTGATGTTGCCATAGAGCGAGATGGCTTCGCCGAGGTCTCCATATTCGTCTGCCGGCACATAAATCACCTGCCTGAAATAATAGGTGCCGTTCAACTTTCCGTTGCCGCTGGTGTCCCAGCTTTGCGCCTGGGCGGCCATGCCCACCGCCAGCAACAAAAAGATTCTCCGAAGGTTCCGCATTGTTCGATTGTTTAACCCCTACATCCTTGTTATGGTTGCGGAGCCCGGAAAGTTTCGAAAATTTGCAGCGGCCGGCCCGCCAAGAGTACCCTGAATCATGCTCAAGCCTGTTGCGATATTCCTCATCGCGGCCTCCGTCGTGCTGGCCCAGGAGGGTTCCATCTCCGCCGAGCGTATCCGCGAGCACGATCGCTTCCTCTCGCTCGATTTGCTGGAAGGCCGCGGCGTGGGCACGCGCGGCGGCGATCTGGCCACCGAATACATCGCCACCCAGTTCGCCCTGGCCGGCGCCAAACCGGCCGGCGACAATGGAACGTATTTCCAAAAAGTCCCGCTGGTGGGCATCGAAACCCAGCCCGACGCCACCCTCAACGCTTCCGTGTGGGGCAAGCTGGTGGAATTCAAGTGGCTGGACGATTTCGTGGGTGTCAGCCAGACCCAGCAGCCCAATACCCGCTGTGAAGGCGAGGCCATCTTCGTCGGCCACGGCATCACCGCTCCGGAATATAAGTGGGACGATTTCAAAGGCGTCGACGTCACCGGCAAGATCCTGATCCTCTTTACCAATGAGCCGCCGTCCAACGACCCCAAGTTCTTCGACGGCCGCGCGCTCACCTACTACGGCCGGTGGGTCTACAAATTTGAAGAAGCCCAGCGCCGCGGCGCGCGCGGGGCCATCATCATCCACACCACCCCCACGGCCGGCTACGGCTGGGACGTGGTCCGCAGTTCCTGGGGCCGCGAGATGCCCTACGTGAAGCTCGCGCAGGGGCAGCGAGGGCTTTCGATGGCCGCGTGGATCAGCCGCGAGGCCGGTGAAAAGCTGCTGGCCCTGGCCGGCAAGACCGTCGACGAACTGCTGGCCGCCTCCGAAAAGCCCGATTTCCAACCGATTCCGCTAGGTGTGCAGGTCCGCGCTCATCTGCCCGCCAAGGTTCGCGAGATCGCGACGCGCAACGTGGCCGCCATCGTTCCCGGCAGCGACCCGGTTTTGAAGAATGAAGTGGTGATCTATTCCGCCCATTGGGATCACCTTGGTATCGGCACTCCGGTCAACGGAGACTCCATTTACAACGGCGCCATTGACAATGGCACCGGCTGCGCCATTCTTTTGGAATTGGCGCGCGCGTGGGCTTCCCAGCCGCAAAAGCCCAAGCGCTCGGCGCTTTTCCTCGCCGTCACTGCGGAAGAAGGCGGTCTCAGGGGCTCGGAATACTACGTCGGCCATCCGCTCTACGCCGCCGGCAAGACCGCCATCGATCTCAACTACGACGCCCTGTATCCCTGGGGCCGCGCCAAGGACGTGGTGATTACCGGCGCCGAGCGGACCACCGTCTGGCCGCTGGCCCAGCAGATTGCCCAGCGCTTGAACCTGACCGTTTCCCCAGACGCCCAGCCGGAGCAGGGCCATTACTTCCGCTCCGACCACTTTTCGTTCGCCCACGGCGGCATCCCGGCCTTCTCCATCGGCCACGCCACCGAGTTCGCCGGGAAGCCGGAGGGCTACGGCGCCAAAATGTGGGAGGATTACAACACCCATCACTATCACCAGCCCTCCGATGAATTCCAGGCAGACTGGGATTTTACAGCTCTCCAGCAGGCCGCCGAATATGGATTCCTGCTCGGACGGGAGATCGCCAACCTGGACAAACTGCCCGATTGGCGCGCCGGCGACCAGTTCCACCGGCAGTAGCATTACCCCTTCTCTTTCCCTGTGGGGCAGCCGGCGACCCGCTGCATGCCAGGACCCTCGCCCGGCCCGAACGGCCACCTGAAGACGGCTGCGAACAAGATTGCCCGCCCCGCATTGCGCTACCATGCCAGGTAGGCACAGTGTGCCTTCCAGGCACGGGATTGACCCTGCCAACCGTCAGACCTAAAATGGGTTTAAGCGATTTGACCTGTCCAAGGAAAGCAGTGAGCCGTATGCGTGTGACCCGACTTTCGATTTCCTGCCTGGCTTTTTCGTTGCTGGCCGGTCTGTTCGCCGTCCAACAGCAGGACGATAAAGACAAGGATTCGAAGAACGCCAAGAAAAACGCGGACCAGGCCGAAACCAACGCCCGCCCCATGACCGACAAGGAGCGCAAGGCCAAGCAAAAGGCTTTGCGCAAGGAGCTTGCCACTCCTTATCGGAGATGGCTGAATGAAGATGTAACCTATATCATCACGGACGAGGAACGCTCCGCTTTCGTGCGCCTGCAGACCGACGAAGAACGCGAGCAGTTTATCGAACAGTTCTGGCTGCGGCGCGATCCTTCTCCGGACACCGTGGAAAACGAATTCCGCGAAGAGCACTACCGCCGCATCGCCTACGCCAACGAGCATTTCGCTTCGGGCATCCCCGGCTGGAAAACCGATCGCGGCCGTATCTATATTACATACGGCCCTCCCGACGAGATCGAGGACCATTCCTCGGGCGGCAGCTATGACCGCCCCGACTCCGAAGGCGGCGGCACCACTTCCACCTTCCCCTTCCAGCAGTGGCGCTACCGCTATATCGATGGCATCGGCAACAACATCATCATCGAATTCGTCGATCCGACCATGTCCGGGGAGTTCCACATGACCATGGACCCGTCCGAAAAGGATGCCTTGCTCTATGTGCCGAACGCCGGCCTCACCATCCTGGAGCAGATGGGCATCAGCGACAAGACTGCCCGCTTCAACAATTCCGATGGCACTCACCTGGCGGCGCCGCTGGGTGGCCTGCCCGAGAGCATGAACGAGTTCAGCCGCCTCGAACAGTTCTACAAATTACAGCGTCCGCCGTCGATCAAGTTCACCGACCTGGAAGCTCAGGTCAATTCGCGAATCACCTTCAACATCCTGCCGATGAAGGTGCGCGTGGATTTCTTCCCGGTGACGGATGCTTCCGTCATGACCTACGTCACGATCCAGTTCGCCAATAAGGATTTGCAACTCAAGACCACGGAAGGCGTGCAGGCAGCCGAGGTCCACCTCTTCGGCGAATTCACCACCATGACGCGCCGCATCATCGCGCCCTTCGAAGAGACTCTCAGAATCGACGGCGGCCCGAAGCAGTACCTGGTGGATTGGGCCAGCCGTTCCTCCATCGCCCAAAAAGCCATACCGCTGCCGCCGGGCACCTACCGGCTGGTGGTGGTCTGCAAGGACGTGGTGGGCGGCAATATTAACAATTACGAGCAGGCCGTCACGGTTCCCAGGCTGGATGCCGACCGGCTCTCTTCGAGCACCCTGGTGCTGGCCGACAAAATCGAAACGGTTCCCATGCGGAGCATCGGGACGGGCCAGTTCGTGATTGGAAGCTCGCTGGTGCGGCCGCGCCTCGGGGACGTTTTTACGCGCGATGACACTCTCGGTATCTATATGAAACTGTATAACTTCGGCGCCGATGAGACTACCCATCGCCCGGACGGTGAAGTGCGTTATGAGATTTTCCGCACCGGCACCGCCGAGCCCATCATCAGCCTGACCGAAGATGCCGCCAAGATTCCGGATGCCTCCGCCAGCCAGATTACCATCCAAAAGAAGCTGCGGTTGCAACAGTTCGCGCCGGGCCGCTACACGCTCCGGCTGAAGATTACCGACAAAAATCGCAACCAGACACTTACACAATCGGCGGAATTTACGGTAACCTAACTACTGGCGGGGCTGCCCGCCACTCACGGGCGTCGATCTTGACTACGAAGACGCACAGGACGCTGATCATGCTCGCTGCGGGGATGGCCTGTCTGGCCGCTCCGTGGCTTGCTTCCGCGGCCGAGCCGGTGAAGTTCATGGGCGCCATTACCGGCGTAGTGCGCAATTCCCTGGGAGTGCCGCAGATGGGCGCCGTGGTCCTTCTGTATAACCGCCAGGACCGCAATGTCGACAAGACCCTCTCCGATTCCACCGGCAGGTTCCAATTCCCGGACCTGGTTCCCGACCTTTATTCGGTGAAGGTTTCGGTGGCCACGCTGATCCCCGCGCTGAAGAAGAACATACTGGTGCAGCCCGGCATGCAGAGTATGCTGGCGGTCAACCTCAACAGCCTGTTCAGCACCATCCAGCTTTCCTATCCGCCGCTGGAAAACGGCAGCCTGCTGACCGACGACTGGAAGTGGGCTCTGCGTACCAGTTCCGCCACGCGCGCCGTGCAGCGCTTCATGGATTCGTCTCCCGCCCCGGGAATCGAGCATGCCAACGCCTTCTCCGATACGCGCGGCATCCTGCGGGTCTCGGCCGGCCAGGGCTCCGTGGCTACCGGCGTATTCAACGAAGCCGATCTCGGCACCGCTTTTGCTTTGGCCACCTCGTTATTCGGCAGCAACAACCTGCAGGTGTCCGGCAATGTGGGATATGGTTCTCAGACCGGCGTGCCCAGCGCCGCGTTCCGCACCAGTTATAGCCGCGACCTCATGGGTGGCAGCCCGGAAGTATCCCTTACCATGCGGCAACTGTTTTTGCCGGGACGCCTGGCCACCGCCCTAGCCGGGCCGGAATCCTCCCTTCCCCTGTTTCGCACCATGTCGGCGAGCTTCGACGACCACACCCAGCTCAGCGACGATGTCACTTTGCGCTACGGGCTCACTTTCAACAGCATCGCCTTCCTGGATCGAATGAACTATGCCAGCCCGTATGCCCGGCTGACGTGGAACCTGGGCGGCGGCTCGCAGCTCGAGCTCACCTATACTTCGGGCGACGCCCGCCCCGATCTGGCGGCCGGCTCGTCTTCCGACGACGCCGGCCTGCAGCGCGACCTCAACTCGCTCGGCCTGTTTCCGCGCATGTCCCTGCTCAACGGCAGGCCGCGGGTGCAGCGCGGCCAGGAGGACGAAATCACGTATTCCCGCAAGGCGGGCTCGCGAACCTACAGCGTCACGGCATATCACGAATCCATTTCCGACGCCGCTCTCACGCTGGTGGCGCCCGCCGGTATGTATAGCGGCTCCGATGTTCTGCCGGACGTCTTCTCCGATAGCTCCATTTTCAACGCCGGCAATTTCCAGAGCACCGGCTACACCGCCGCGCTCACCCAGGACTTGGGCGAGCATGTGGCTGCGGCCGTGATGTACGGCAGCGTGGGCGTGCTGACCGCCGGCAATCACGAACTGGTGACCAACGACCCCGATGAATTGCGGGACATGATCCACGCCGGCCGCCGCCAGGTGGCTACCACGCGCGTCACCGCCACGGCGCCGCACATCGGCACCCGCGTGGTGGTCAGTTACCAGTGGGCCCCGGACCATCGCTGGGCCATGCCGGGCAATGTCTACAGCACCCAATCCAACCAACCCGCGCCCGGTCTCAACATTTTTATTCGCCAGCCGCTGCCGGGTTTTGCGCGGCGCGTGGAAGCCACGGCCGACCTTCGCAACATGCTGGCGCAAGGCTATCTGCCGCTCGGCATGGTGAGCGGCCAGCAAGTGATGCTGGTGGAAACTCCACGCAGCCTGCGCGGCGGACTGGCCTTCATTTTCTAGCCCCTTTCTTGCGCATCGATTCCCACGTCCTCTACTCGCAGCCGCATCCGCCCGGGCACCTTCAGGCTATCCTCGCGCGCAACCGCTTCGATGGAGCCATCCTGGTGGGCCCCATGCCCCCTCTGCCGCTGGATCATCCGCACATCGCCGGCCTGGTGGTTCCCATCGGCCGCCTCGCCGAGTACCTGGAGCACCCGAAGCTTCGCGGAGTCTGTTGCTCGCTGGCGGATGGCATCCCCGCGGACCTCGAGGAACTGGCCCGGCGTGGCCTCCCGCTCGATCTGGAATTGCAGCCCTGTCATCTTCCCCTGGTCCGGCGCATTGCCGAACTGGCGCCCACCCTGCGCATCGCCATCGACCATCTGGCCCGTCCCCCTTTCGGTTCCGGCCCGGCCACCGAATGGCTCCGCGGCATGGAAGCCGCCGCGCGGCTGCCGAATGTTTTCTGCAAGGTCAGCGGCCTGCTCACCGGGCAGCCCATCCCGTGGGCGGTCGCGCCCCTGCGGCCCTTCGTCCAGCACGTGCTTTCGGTGTTTGGTCCCCACCGCCTGATGTTCGGCAGTGAGTGGCCCGCCTGCCTGCCCGCGGCTACGTGGAAGGAAACCCTGGCCGCGTTTACGCAATCCATCGGCGCGCGCAGCATCGAAGTGCGCGAGCAATTGCTCGGTGGAACGGCCGCGACTTTCTACGGGCTCGTCTCACCATAAGCAAATCCAATCTTGCCGATAAAAACTTCCATCGGTCGTTCGGCGCGGGGTGTTGGACAATGGCTTCAATAACCCGTGAAACAATTTGGATGGGTACCCATCGTAGCTCTGTTTGCTGCGCCCGCCGCGTCGTGGTCCCAGAGCAATGCGGATATTTCGGCTCGCATCGGCGCGCTCGAGGCGGCCACCAGATCGGCCCAGAGCGCCGGGGATAACGCCTGGATGCTGGTCAGCGCGGCGCTGGTTCTGATGATGACGGGACCGGGGCTGGCGCTCTTTTATGGCGGCCTGGTGCGGCGCAAAAACGTGCTGGCCACCATGATGCAGAGCTTCATGCTGATGGCGGTGGTGACGTTGGTGTGGGCCGTGGCGGGTTACAGCCTGGCGTTCGGCGGGTCGGGACCGCTGCTGGGGGATTTGCGGTTTGCATTTTTGAACCACGTGGGCAGCGCGCCCAACGCCGATTACGCGGCCACCATTCCGCAGCAAACCTTCATGATCTACCAGTTGATGTTCGCCATCATCACGCCGGCGTTGATTTCGGGAGCGTTCGCCGAGCGGATGAAGTTCAGCGCCATGCTGCTGTTCACGGTGCTGTGGTCGCTGATCGTTTACTTTCCGATGGCGCACATGGTGTGGGGCAAGGGCGGGCTGCTGAACGCGGCGGGCGGAGGCAAAATTCCGTGCCTCGATTTCGCCGGGGGCACGGTGGTGCATATCACCTCGGGGGTTTCGGCTCTGGTGTGCGCGCTGTACCTGGGCAAGCGGATCGGGTATCCGCAGACGCCCCTGAAGCAGAACGACCTGAAGCCGCACAACCTGGTGATCAGTTTCATTGGCGCCTGCCTGCTATGGGTTGGTTGGTTCGGGTTTAATGCGGGGAGCGCGCTGGCGGCTTCGGGTTTGGCCTCCAGCGCGTTCGTGGCCACGCACTTCGGCGCGGCTGCGGCGGCATTGGGGTGGGTGGCGGTGGAGTGGATGGAGCAGGGCAAACCCAGCATCCTGGGAGGCATCTCGGGCTCGGTGGCCGGCCTGGTGGCCATCACCCCGGCATCGGGATTCGTGCAGCCGTTTCCGGCGCTGGGCATCGGCCTGTGCGCGGGCGTGGTCTGCTACCTCATGGTGACGCGGGTGAAGAAAAAGTTCGGCTACGACGACGCGCTGGACGCGTTCGGCGTGCACGGCGCCGGTGGAACGCTGGGCGCGTTGCTCACCGGCGTGTTCGCCACCAGACTGGTGAACGACGCCTGGAAGGACGCGGCCGGGCATCCCATGGCGCTGGGCCTGGCCGACGGCAACGGGGCGCAGGTGCTGAACCAGGCCTTCGGCTGCCTGGTGGCGTGGGTGCTGGCGGCCGTCGGGTCGCTGGTCATCTTGAAGATCTGCGATATGGCGGTGGGGCTGCGCGTCAGCCGGGATCAGGAAGTCGAGGGGCTGGACCTGAGCCTGCATGGCGAGGAAGGGTATATCCTCGAGGGATAGACGCCATGAAGAAGATCGAAGCCATCATACAACCCTTCAAGCTGGAGGAAGTGAAGGAAGCGCTGCAGGCTATCGGCATCGACGGCATGACCATCAGCGAGGTGCGCGGACACGGCCGCCAGAAGGGCCATCGCGAAGTGTACCGCGGCCAGGAGTATAACGTGGATCTCCTGCCGAAGGTGAAAGTGGAGATGGTAGTGCCGTCGGGCCGCGCCGAAGAAGTGGTGCGGGCGCTGGCCGCGGCGGCGCGCACGGGCAAGATCGGCGACGGCAAGATCTTCGTGTACGAAGTGGCCGAAGCCATTCGCATCCGCAACGACGATCGCGGAGAATCGGCCCTCTAGGCGATACACACCGCCGGCGACACACTTCTGACTTCTGACTTCCAAATCCCTCGGGGATTTCCAGGGCGAAGCCCTGGTTCAGTACTTCGGCACGCGCGGATCCACTTTGTCGCTCCACGCCAGGATGCCGCCCACCACGTTGCGCACGTGCTGGAAGCCGGCTTGACGCAACACGGCGCAGGCCTTCGCGCTGCGCACGCCGCTGCGGCAGTGGATCACAATATCGGCCGCGGCGTCGAGCTCGCCGACGCGCTTCGGAAACTCGCCAAGCGGCATGAGCTGCGCTCCGGGGATGTTGCAAATCCGGTACTCGTGGGGCTCGCGCACGTCGATCAGCACGAAGTCGTCTCCGCGATCGATCTTTTGCTTCAGCTCCACAACGTCGATTTCGCCTTCGTTCACCTTGGTCTCCTGGGCGGGCGCCGCCGATCCCGGTTGGGGGACGCCGCAGAATTGATGATAGTCGATCAGCTTGGTCACCGTGGGATGCGCGCCGCACACCGGGCACTCCGGATTCTTGCGCAGCTTCAACTCGCGGAAACGCATGCCCAGCGCATCGTAAAGCAACAGCCGGCCCACCAGCGGCTCCCCAATCCCCAGGATCAGCTTGACCGTTTCGGTGGCCTGGATCAGCCCGATGGTGCCAGGCAGGATCCCCAGCACGCCGCCTTCCGCGCAACTGGGCACCAGGCCCGGCGGCGGCGGTTCCGGATAGAGACAGCGGTAGCACGGGCCGCCCTCGTAGGCGAACACCGTGGCCTGTCCTTCAAACCGGAAAATCGATCCGTACACGTTGGGCTTGCCCAGCAGCACGCAGGCGTCGTTCACCAGGTAGCGCGTGGGGAAGTTGTCGGTGCCGTCCACCACCAGGTCGTAGTCCTTCAGGATGTCGAGCGCGTTCTCGCTGGTCAGGGCCACTTCGTGCCGCACAATCTCCACGTTGGGATTGATGGCCTTCATTTTTTCCGCGGCGGAATCCAGCTTCTTGCGGCCCACGTCGGCGGTGAAGTGGATCACCTGGCGCTGCAGGTTGGTGAAGTCCACCGTGTCGAAGTCCACCAGGCCGATCTTGCCGACGCCCGCGGCGGCCAGGTAAAGCGCCAGCGGCGCGCCCAGGCCGCCCGTTCCCACCAGCAGCACCTTGGCGGCTTTCAGCTTCTGTTGCCCTTCGATGCCCACTTCCGGAATGATCAGGTGGCGGCTGTAGCGCAGGATCTCGTCGTTCGAGAGCGCCGTTTCAGGCGGAGCAGTCGCGGTTGAGCCGCCTGCGATGGAAGGCACCAGGGAGATCGTGTCGGCGTCCTTGGCAGCGGTCGAGTCCTTGCTCAGATAGCGGATGTCTTCGTCGTTCAGATACACGTTGACGAAGCTGCGCACCTTGCCTTCGTCGTTGAAGATCTGCTTGCGGAGGTCGGGGAATTGCGCCGTGAGCGCGTTCAGCACTTCGCCCACGGTAGCGCCAGCCACCGTGACGGAATCCTGCTTCCCGGTGAACTGCCGCAGGGGCGTGGGGATCAAAACCTTGGCCATATCAGTAGATCAACTCCTCTTTCGCCGCTTCGGTCTGGTCGAAGTTCGGCAGCCAGCTATTGGCGTGGTGGAATTCGCCCTTTTGAATCGAGAGCACCACGAAGGAATACCAGGGGCAGGAATTCCGCAGGTCGGTCTGCGAAAAATACGCGTCGCAGTCCGGGTGCGAATGGTAGATGCCGATCAGATCCATGCTCCGCTCGCGCGCCACGCGGTCGGCAGCCAGAAGATCCGCGGGCCGCAGCGCGTAGCGCACGGCCTGCGCGCCTTCAAATGCGTTTTGCAAAGGCATGGCTGTGACTACCCTCTTCGAGTCGCCGTCCACCGAGCCCAGCATCGCGCCGACACACTCGTTCGGGTACGCCTCGCGCGCGTGCGACACCATGGCTGCCCAGGGTTCCGGTTCGATGCGGATCATCACTCGTCCCAGAAGTGCTCGCTCAGGTACTTTTCCGCGCTGTCGCACAGCACCGTGACGATCATAGCCGGTTCGCCGCGCCCCGCCAGCTCGCGCCCGAGCAGCGTCGCGGCATGCACGTTGCAACCCGAAGAAATGCCCACCAGCAGCCCTTCTTCGCGGGCCAGGCGGCGCACCATGCGGTAAGCGTCTTCCGTCTCGATCCACAAATTCCCGTCGGCCAGCTTCTCGTCGTAGATGCCCGGCACGATGGCCGTCGGCATATGCTTCAAGCCTTCCAGGCCATGGAACCCGCTGGAGGGCTGCGCCGAGATGCACCGCACTCCCGGCACGTCGCGCTTCAGGCGCCGGGAGGTGCCCATGAACGTGCCCGAAGTGCCCATGGCCGCCACGAAATGCGTGATGCGCCCGCCGGTCTGCTTGACGATCTCCGCCCCGGTGTGCTCGAAATGCGCCTTCCAGTTGGCCGGATTGTTGTACTGATCGGGGTAAAAATACCGGTCCGGGTCGGCCATGTAGATTTCGCGGCACAGCAGAATCGCCCCGTCGGAGCCCTCCGCCGCATCGCTGAAAACCATCTCCGCGCCATACGCCTTGAGAATCCGCTTGCGCTCATCGGACGCATTGGCCGGCAGCACCAGCTTCACCTTGTATCCGCGGTTGGCGCCGATCATGGCATACGCGATTCCGGTGTTCCCGCTGGTAGCGTCCAGGATTACCCGGCTATGATTCAGCTTGCCCGAGCGTTCCCCGTCCAGCACCATATTGGCGGCCGAGCGGTCTTTCACCGAGCCACCCGGGTTGAAATACTCAGCCTTGCCGAAAATCTCGATTCCCGCGAACTCGCTGGAGATCTTGTCCAGGCGCAGCAGCGGCGTATTGCCGATGGTCGCCAGCAGAGGTTCGGCTTCGGTACGCGCCAGATGCGGAATGGGAAGAACGAACGCCATGGCTACCCTTCTTTCGATTCATCCCCTGGCCGCAAAGATGCAACCACCGCATGCTTTTGACACCAAAGGGATTGTCGATCCTCTGAGCTTGACCTATTGTACCATCGCCCTAAAGTCTGTCAACGAAGTAGGGAAGGCGTTCCAAGTCCCTGCCTCCGTGCTGCTGGCGTTACGCGGAGTTCTGTCGGCAGTGGGTCCGTGACATGGCGGATCGGTTCGCGAACGCCTTCCTATCGGTGAACCCAAAGTGAGTGTCGTTCGCATGACGGAACGAACGGTCGGCCGGCGCCGGTTCTCCTTGACAGCGACCGCGGCGGCGGTATGATGGGTAATAACAAGTAATACTCATCACTATGAGAACCACCGACATCATGACAATTTCCCTGCCGCCGGCGATGGTCAAGCAGATGGAGAAGGTGCAAAAGGAAGAACACCGTACGCGCTCGGAACTCCTGCGCGAGGCATGGCGGCAGTATTTCGAGGGCCGCTACGCCGTCTATGCCCCCACCAAGTCCGAGCTCGCCGCCATTCGAAGAGGCCGCGCGGCTTTCAAGCGGGGAGAGTTCGTCCCCTTGACCCGACTCCACCATGAACTGGACGCTGCTCGTAACCAAACCCGCAAAAAGGGCTCTCGAAAAGCTTCCTAGCCGAGAGCAGATCCGCATCGAGCGCGTTTTGGCGCTGATGGAGCACGACCCCTTCCGGGGGGGGACATCAAACGCCTCGAGCCATCAGGGTGGCGCCGCCGCGTCGGCAACTATCCGGTGTTCTACGATCTCTCCATGAAGGAACGGCGGATCGTTGTGACGGCAATCTTGCGCCGCACGACAACCACGTATTAGGTCGTGCCCTCGCCGGCGCCAGCGCGCCCTGGATTACAATACCCTCATCATGTTTTCCCCCCGCAACTCCATTCGAGCTTTCGCAGGCTTCGCCGCCCCGCTCCTGCTGCTTTCGGTCGCGTTTGCTCAAACCGCCAAGCGGCCTCTGAACCACAAGGATTATGACGGCTGGCACACCATCATCGGCCAACGCCTGTCGAATGACGGCAAGTTCCTGGCCTATGGCGTTTTTCCCCAGGAAGGCGACGGTGAAGTGATCATTCGCAATCTGGTCACCGGAAACGACACGCGTTTGCCCGCAGGCGCGCGGCCACAGCCGGCCGCCACGCCTGCCGCGGAAGAAGGGCCCCCGCCCGAGGCGCGCGTTACCACCATCGCTTTCTCTGCGGACAGCAGGTTCGTGGTCTTCTCGACCTTCCCCGCCAAAGCCGATACCGACAAGGCCAAGAAGGAAAAGAAGACCGCCGACCAGATGCCCAAAGACGGCATGGTGATCGTCAACCTGGCCTCTGCCCAAGTCACCACCGTTGATCGCGTGCGGCGCTTCGCGATGCCGGAAAAAGCCGCGGGTTACCTGGCATACCAGCGCGAAGCCCCCGTCGAAAAGCCCGCCGCCACGCCCGCCGCCGCAACCGGTGGCAACGGCGGCGGCGATCAGCAGCAGGGCGGCCGTGGCGGACGCGGTGGCGCCGCTGCCGCGGGCGGCGTCGGAACTCGCACGCAATTTGGCAGCGACCTGGTGCTCCGCGCGCTCGCCGATGGCGCCGAACGCACCTTCACCGACGTCGCGGAATTCCACTTCACCGAAGACGGCAAGCAATTGATCTACGCCGTTTCGGCGCACGACACCGCCAAGAACGGCGTCTTCGTGGCAAAGCCGGGAACGGCCGACGCGCCCGCCGCCCTGCTCGACGGCAAAGGCAAGTACTCCAAGCTCACCGTAGACGAAAACCAAACCGAGCTGGCCTTCCTCAGCGATCGCGACGACGCTGCCGCCAAGCAGCCCAAATGGAAAGTCTACCGCTGGGACCGCCAGGCCAGCGCCGCCGCGGAGCTGGTGTCGGACCAGACGCCCGGGCTGCGTTCCGGCATGGCCGTCAGCGACCACGGGAACCTGAGCTTTTCGCACGACGGCTCGCGACTTTTTTTCGGCGTCGCCCCACCGGCGCCGCCCGCCAAAGATGATGCCGCGGCTGCCGCCGATCCCACCGAAGAAAGGGCCGTGGTGGATCTCTGGAGCTACAAGGATGAGTATCTGCAGCCAGTCCAGAAGCTGCGCGCCACGCGCGATCGCGACCGCACCTTCGAAGCGGCCTATCTGATCCCCGAGCGCAAGCTGGTGCAACTGGCCGACGGCGCCATGGAGAGCGTGACCACTTCGGAAAGCCCGCAATGGGTGCTGGGCAGCGACGATCGCGAATACCGCAGGCTGCAGGATTACGACGAGCACTACAATGACACCTACCTGGTGGACTTGACCACCGGCCAGCGCAAGCTGCTGGTCAAGAAGAATCATGGCAACACCAGTTGGTCGCCCTCCGGCCGCTACCTGCTTAACTTCGACGGCAAAGACTGGAGCACCATCTCGGTCCCCGACGGCAAGACCGTCAACCTCACCGCCTCGCTCGGCGTAAAGTTTTTCAATGAGGATACCGACACGCCCGGCATTCCCGGCGCGTACGGTTCGGCCGGCTGGACCAAGGACGGCAAGTCCGTGCTGCTCTATGACCGATACGATATCTGGAAGATCTCACCCGACGGCGCCGGCGCCAGGAACATCACTGCCGGATATGGCCGCGGGCACGAAGTGCGGTTGCACTACGTTCGCACCGAAGCCGAGCCGCGCGAGCGCTGGATCGATCCAGCCCGGCCGCTGCTGCTGCAAGGCGAGAATCTCAAGACCATGGACAGCGGTTTCTTCCGCGGATCCATCGACGGCGGCGAGCCCAGGCAGCTCATGATGGCCGCAAAATCTTTCAGCGCGCCGGTGAAGGCCAAAGACGCCGACGTGTATCTTCTGACTGAGCAGACATTCGACGAGTTTCCGGACCTGATGACCACCGACAACAGCTTCCAGGAACTGCGCAAGGTGTCGAACGCCAACCCACAGAAGGCGCAATTGCTCTGGGGCAACGCCGAACTGGTGGCCTTCCACAACACCGATGGCGTGCCGCTCCAGGCCGCGCTCTACAAGCCAGAAAACTTCGATGCCAAGAAGAAATACCCCATGATGGTGTACATATATGAGCGCCTCACGCAGAACCTGAACCACTTCGTCAATCCGGCGCCCGGCAGTTCCTCCATCAACATCAGCTACTACGTCAGCAACGGCTACCTGGTGCTCACGCCCGACATCGTTTACACCACCGGCTATCCCGGACAGAGCGCGCTCAAGTGCGTGTTGCCGGCCGTTCAGGCGGTGGTGGACCGCGGCATCGTCGACGAAAAAGCCATCGGCATTCAGGGCCACAGTTGGGGCGGCTACCAGGTCGCTTACATGGTGACCCAGACCAACCGTTTCCGCGCCGTGGAAGCCGGAGCGCCGGTGGTCGATATGATCGCCGCCTACGACGGCATCCGCTGGGGCACCGGCATCACGCGCCAGTTCCAGTACGAGATTTCGCAGAGCCGCATCGGCGGCTCCATCTGGCAATATCCCACCCGCTTCATCGAGAACTCGCCCATCTTCTGGGCGGACAAAGTGAAGACGCCGGTCCTGATTCTGCAGAACGACGGCGACACCGCGGTGCCCTGGTATCAGGGCCTCGAATTCTTCCTGGCGCTGCGGCGCCTGGGCAAGGAAGTCTACCTGTTCAATTACAACGGCCAGCCGCACGGCTTGCAGGACCGCGCCGACCAGAAGGACTACGCCATCCGCATGCAAGAGTACTTCGACCACTATCTGAAAGGCGCGCCGGCTCCCGATTGGATGGAAAAAGGCGTACCGTTCCTGCAAAGGGATAAGACGGAGCTGAACACGCTGCAGGGCGGGGGGAAGTGAGAGGGACTCCGATGTGGGGCAGCCTATTCAGGCTGCGTGGTCGGAGTGGGACAGACGATCGGTTTTTGTCGTCTGTCGGGCTGCGCTTTGCCGGGCACGGGATCTTGGCAGCGTTCGAAGGAATTGAGTAGGTGTAGTAGAATTGCTGGCAAATCTATGTCCTTCGCGGGTCTCCGTGTCCTCGCGCTCGAAAGCCGCCGCTCCGCGGAGATTGCAGAGTTGATCCGTAAACAGGGCGGCGACCCCTTCGTCGCGCCCTCCATGCGCGAAGTTCCGGTCGAAGCCGACGACCAGGCCCATCGTCTTCTCGCCGGCGAGTTCGACATGATGATCCTGCTCACGGGTGTCGGCACGCGGCAGTTGCACCGCTTGTGGGGCGAGCGGTTCGTGGATGCCCTGCGCCGCCTCAGCATTGTGGCGCGCGGCCCCAAGCCGGTCGCCGCGCTGCGCGACATGGGCCTCGCGCCCGCCATCACCGCGCCCGCGCCCAACACCTGGCGCGAAATTCTGCGCGTCACCGAAGGCCGCCCCGAGCGTCGCATCGCCGTGCAGGAGTACGGCCGCTCCAATCCGGAACTCCTCGAAGTCCTGCGCGGCCGGGGCGCCGAAGTCGCTGCCATCCGCGTCTACCGCTACGGTCTGCCGGAGGACACCGCTCCGCTGCGCGAAGCCGCCCGCTCGCTGGCTGACGGCCGCTTCCAGGTCGCGCTTTTCACCACCGCCGTGCAGATTGTGCACCTCGCCCGCGTGGCCCGCGAAGAAGGCATCGAAGAGGCCGCGCTGGCCGGACTCCGCCAATGCTTCGTGGGATCCATCGGCCCCACCACCACCGAAGCGCTCGAAGAGTTCGAAGTGCGGCCGGCCTTCGAACCGTCTCATCCTAAGATGGGGATTCTGGTTCTGGAAGCGGCGCAGCGCGCGCACGGGGCAAACCGGGGACAGCTATCCAATTCCAAAAGCGGGAATTGGTAGCAGTCCCCGTTTTACGGCGCCTACACTAAACTGGTTCTAGTGGCCAAGCCGAAGAAGACCTCCGCGGCGCGCTTTGCCGAGTATTCGGCTCTCGCGCTCCTGTTGCCGGTCTCCACATTCGTGGGATACGCCATCGGCTACTACCTCGACAGGGCTTTCGGCACGCGCTGGCTGCAGATTGTATTCCTGATCCTAGGAAGCGCCGCCGGCTTCGTGCAATTGATCCGCACCATCATGCGGGATTCGAACGAAGACGATGCCGGATGAACTGAGCTTTGAGCGCGCCGCCTGGCGCATCGGCCGCATCATGATGGTGATCGGCGCGCTTGGCGCCTGCGTGGCGCTGGTCGCGCGCGGCTGGCAATGGGGCGCCGGTTTTCTTCTGGGAGCGGCCATTTCCGGGCTCAATTACCATTGGCTTTACAAACTGGTGGCGGGCCTGGGCACGGGCGATGCGCCACGCCATCGCGCCGTGGTTCTGGGCTTCCGCTATCTGATTCTGGGTATCGGCGCCTATGTTATATTGAGGCTTTCCAGAATCAGTCTGATGGCCGTGATGGCGGGGGTTTTTGTGCTGACGGCCGCAGTCTTCGTGGAAGTGGTCTTCGAGATCGTGTATGCCCGAAAGTGAACTCTTCATCACCAGGTTTTTTAACGACTATCTGGCCGCGCCCGGCAACGCGGCCCTGTCTCTGGTGGGCAGACACGCCGAAGCGCGCCCCTGGGCCGATTTCATCGTCATGCAAATCCTGGTGGTGGCGAGCCTCATGCTGCTTTTTGCTTTGCTCCGGCCCAAGCTCTCCGCGGACAAGCCGGGCAAATTCCAGCAGATTTTCGAGCTGCTCTACGAGTTTGTGCGCGACCAGGCGGAAGACCAGGTGGGCCACACCGCTTACCGCTACCTGCCCTACTTCGGCGTGATCCTGCTGTATGTTCTGTCGAGCAACCTGATCGGCCTGATCCCTTGTTTCGAATCGCCCACCATGAACCCTTCGGTCACCGCCGGATGCGCCCTCGCCACTTTCGCTTATTACAACCTGAAGGGCTTGCAGGTAAACGGCATTCGATACCTGGGCCATTTCGCGGGGCCTTTGTGGTGGCTCGCTCCGCTGATGTTCCCCATCGAAATCATCAGCCACCTGGCGCGAATCCTCTCCCTCACCGTCCGTCTTTATGCCAATATTTTCGCGGGTGAGCAGGTCACCATGGTCTTCCTGGGTCTCACCAAATTCGGACCGCCCGTTATTTTTATGGGGCTGCACATTTTCGTCGGCGTGGTGCAGGCTTACATTTTTATGCTGCTCGCCATGGTGTATGTGGGCGGCGCGGTGGCGCACGAACATTAATACCGGCTTTATGCCGCTTTGCAGCGTGAGCCCGGCTGTACGGTGTCCGGGAACCACCTCCTGGAGCGATTTCTTAAGGAGAAACGAATGACGAAGAAAACGCTGTTGGTGCTGGCGATCATCCTGTTTGCCAGTACGGGACTATTTGCGCAGACTCCCGGCAACAATACGGTGCAAGGCCATTGGGTGCCGATCAGCGCCGGTTTTTCGATGGCCATTGCGTCCAGCCTGTGCGGCCTGGCGCAAGGCAAGGCGATTGCCAGCGCCGTGGAGGGCATGGCGCGCAATCCAGGCGCCGCCAAGGCCATCCAGTTGGCCATGCTGATTGGTTTGGCCTTCATCGAATCGCTGGCGCTCTATACCCTGCTGATTATTTTCGTGAAAGTGGTCTGATTCGTACGCTGGGACGAGTTTCTCGCTCGTCCCAGCGGTATTCCCCACCCGTACCAATGAGCCTCCAAGCCTAGTACGTTGCGGCTATATACCGCGCGGGGTTCTATTGACCTTGTTCCCGCACCTGTATAGCATTTGGTTAGCGCTCATGGAACAGCGAAGAACCAGGCGATTCAAACTGCGGCTCCCGCTCTCGATCACCCGCTCCGGCGCCGAGCGGGTCAATCTCGGTG
>JBEKYE010000001.1:0-45180 GCA_049511275.1 Bryobacteraceae bacterium | reverse complement strand
AAATGGGATCTCGCTAGGCTGACTCGCGAACCGGGAGAGCGCCATTTTGTTCTCCGCGTCACCCACCCCGAGCGAGGCGAAATCACCGTCGAGGAAACAGCCGAATACGACGCAGCCGAACAGGTCCGCCGAATCGCGTGGTACCTGTCGACGCCGGATAAGCCCGACTTCCAGGTGGTCGAGTTCCGTTTGCGCGTAATTTTCCCTCAAGAACTATTGCTGCTGCTCGACTACGGCGGTCTTCGCCTGGAAACGCGATACGGCGAGTTCACCCGTGAGACTTTCACCTCAACCAGTCCACGCCAGGTTTGCATTTGCTCGCGGGGCGAAGAACGGGAAGCCTGACGAGGGAACGATCAGCGCGACTCCGGGCGTATGGTCGGCAAACCGGAACTTGAGCCTCCGCCTCCCACGCCCAACAGAGCGATCGATGCGTCAAGCGGCATGCTTGCGACGAATCTGCCGTTGCTTCCGTGCCGCCTCCAACTTCCGGTCGCGCTCTGCATGGATCTCTCGATCCCGCCCCGCCAGCATGTCCTTCGGCGTAATGTAGCCCGTGGCGCTGTTCAGTCGGACGTTGTTGTAGTGGTCCACGTATTCCGGTTTAGACGAATTATGACTTGACCGCGTGGAACTCCCAACCCTTGCGGAAATTAGGTTTGAGGAGTTTGTTGGCCTCCACGTTATTGGTGATGCGCATCTTGTCCGGATCGTATTGCAGCTGGCCCTCGTGACGGAGCGCAATCACGCCCAACAGCATCCATTCCACGAAGGGCGCGGCCACGTCGAAGTTCGAGCATGCGGCGTCGCCGCCCTTGCAGGCGCGTATGAAATCTCGCATGTGGCCGGGGGAACGCGTCAGCAGCGGGGGCGGCATCCGGTAGTCCTTCATTTTCTCCACCGGGAGCAGGCGCGTCACGTCGCCGTAGGTGCCGGTGGTCAGCATGCCCTTGTCACCGATGAACAGGCTGCCATCGGGCACGGGGAAGCGCAGCGGCGTGGTGAATGCCTTTAGGGCTTCGAATTCCGTCCAGTTGAAAACGCGGCCGGGAGAGCGAAAGTCGTTGCCCGCGGGGCTCATCGCGCCCATACCCATTCGCCCGCCGCCGGGTCCGCCCCTTCCGCCGGCACCCGGGAGGTTGGGCGGATCGCCGAGCCACTCGCCGTCCGGAACACCGGGGATCCTGGGAGTCTCCTTGAGACCGTCGTACCAGAAAATCTTGAGCGCCGGCATGTCGCCGTAGGCGGCGAAATCGTACCGGATCGCCGAGCCCTTCGGGAACATGAAGGGGCTCGCGCCTTCCTTCCGGATGCACTCCACGCCGACGACCTTGCGGTTCGACAGGTGCAGCGCCATATTCGGCGCACCCAGGATGTGGCATGCCATATCTCCCAGCGCTCCGCAGCCGAAATCGTAGAACCCGCGCCAGTTGAACGGTTGGTAGAAGAAGCCGCCGTTACGATCTGGCTCGGTCTTGCCGTTGGCCGTGAACGGCCGCTTTTCGGCCATGCCCAGCCAAAGGTCCCAATCCAGCGTGGATGGGACCGGATCCTCTTTCGGAATCTCGGTCAACCCCTGCGGCCACATCGGCCGGTCGCTCCACGCGTGCACTTCGGTGACGTTGCCGATATCGCCGTTCCAGACCATCTCGGCGCACTGCCGCGTGCCTTCGTTGGAGTAGCCCTGGTTGCCCATCTGCGTGGCGACCTTGTATTTCGCCGCCGCCGCGCGCAATTGGCGCGCTTCCCAGATGGTGCGCACCAGCGGCTTTTGCACGTAAACGTGCTTGCCGCGTTCCATGCACCACATCGCCGCCGTGGCATGCATGTGATCCGGTATGGCGACGATCACGGCGTCGATGTTCTTGCCTTCCTTATCGAGCATCCGCCGGAAGTCCCGGTATTTCGCCGCCTTGTCGAAGCGGGTAAAGCTGTTGGCGGCGCGCCGGTCGTCCACATCGCACAGCGCCACGATGTTTTCCGTGGGTGCAGCGGCCAATATATTCTGGGCACCCTGGCCGCCGGACCCGATCGCGCCGAAGTTCAGCTTTTCGTTGGGGGATTTGTATCCCGCGGCCTTCAATGATGGCGTACTGCCGAATCCCATCGCCGGAACAGCGCCGGCCAACAGGCTGCCATAGAAGAAATAACGCCTCGTTACCGCCATCGCAATCTCCTCGAATCCGTAATCCGCGGACTACGCCAGACAGCTCTTCACATAAGCCAGGCACTTCTTCGCCTCGGCAATAATGTCCGAATCAGC
Organism: Bryobacteraceae bacterium; assembly: GCA_049511275.1. Classification (GTDB taxonomy): domain Bacteria; phylum Acidobacteriota; class Terriglobia; order Bryobacterales; family Bryobacteraceae; genus PALSA-129. Next base: position 42,917 of record JBEKYE010000001.1, on the reverse strand, counting down.
CGGGATCGGATATTCCAGCTCCAGATTCGCCGGGAAGCCGTATTTCTCCTTCTTAAGTAGCTGCAACACCTCCCTTATGGGGGTATCACCCGTGCCCCAGACGGCCACATTGGGGCCATGGTTTTTCTTGCGATCCTTGACGTGCAGGTTGGTGATCTTATCGTGGTGCTGCTGGATGAACGCTACGGCGTCGTACCCGGCTGCGGTGAAGTGGCCGATATCGAGGTTGATGCCGTTGTATTTGCCGTACCCCAGCAGCGTGGCGTAGCTCTCCAGGGTGGCCGTCTGGTTGGGGTCGTTGGTGGCGTCGTGCCCGTGGTACCCCACCATCAGTTTATGCTTGTCCGCCACCGGCGCGATGCGCTTCGCCATGGTGAGGGTCGTGCTCGTCGTGATCGCCTTCACGCCGAGACCTTTGGCCATGCTGAACCCGTACTCGATATCCTCGTCTTTCATGCTGTCCTGCATGTTGTAGCAGAGCAGGGCAACGTCGACGCCGACGTGGTTGAATTTGTTGGCGACGGCCTTCCAGGTATGGGCATTCGCCGAGGCGCGCCATTGCGCGACCTTGTCCATCGCGGTCTGCCTCTCGGCCTGTTGCTCGGGCGCCAGCGGCGCACGGCCGCCGCGGCCGAACACCGGCATTGCCGGGGCGCCCGCCAATGCTTCGCAATGGTTCGACATCAGCTCGGCCTCGCCCAGCCCGATCTCGACATATGCCCTGACGATGGCTTCGGGGTCGGGGCTGGCGATTCGATTAAAGCTGTAGGTGATGGCGCCGATCTGAACGCCTCCGAACTTCGAATCGATCCTCTTCGCGGCAGACGCCCTGCAAAGTGGCGCAGACGCCATCGCGATCTTTCCAAAATCTCGTCTGGTAATTTCCATGGTCTCCCTTTCAGCCCGGATTCCGCCCTAACGCAGTTGGACGGAGCAATTCTGAAAATAAACGGGTGCGCTTCAAGTAAATGGCGCATCCAGCAGCCGGCCGGTTACCGGCGGCCGGTGGACATCCCGCACCGTTCCTCGTTCCCCCGCATATCGTACGATCTCCAGGTTTCACCCTACAATCCGAAACCGGAATCGCATATCTTCGCCGAACCACTGAATATAATTGGTCCCCCAGCCATTGTTGAAGAGGCTGAAGTGGAAGCCTTTCGCGAGATCGGGCTGGCCTCTTGTAAAGTACACCGGCAACTTCTCGCCCAGAGCGACTACCGGCGCATCCAGCGTCTCTATGCCCAGGGCGCCTTCGGGGCCCTGGTAGCGGAGCCCGCCAAGAACCGCGTGCATCGCCCGGTTGCCTCCCGTTACCACATCGAAGGGGGAAATGGAACTGCCCGCCTTGTCCAGCAGCCAGCCGCGGGTGTCGGAGGCCAACGGTTGGAAGCTGAGCCAAAGCGCTTCCGGCATGCGGTTGGCGGTCTTTCCAAACCACGAGAAACGGATCTCCACCGCCGGTTCGGCGTCGGGCAGATGCAATTCCAGGTACATCTTCTCCGGCCATGCGGTCCTGCCCGATTTCTCCCCTTCGGCATCCTCGATCTTTAGCCGCGCCAGTATTCTGTGGCCGCTCGCGTCGCTCGAGTGCCGGCACTCCACAAGCGCCGGCAGCCAGGTGCGGCTCTGCGCGCCGAAACGCTCGATATTGGGTTTGCCGAAATCCTTCGGCGCCCAGTCTGCCTTGCTCTTCAGATATTCCACGAAGAAGCGGTCGTAATCGCTTTTCGAAAGTGTCTGGTAGGAAAACAAGGCGAGCGGTTGGCGTGTGGATGCCCAATCGCTCCCGGTCTTCTTGACGTGCAACCGGCAGATCGCGCCCGTTTGCGGATCGAGGGCGATCACAAAATGCCTGGTTTCGATCGGATCGGCGGCGCGATGCTGCCGCAACCCGGCGGTTCCAGGTTCGGATGGATCGAGTCCGCGTATGCGCCCGGTGGCCTCGGCGCGCAGCGGCGCCGGCAGCGTGGCGATTGCATCCAGCAGATCCTGCCGCTTCTCGGCCCAACTGGACACCACCACTTTGTACTTAGGCTGATCCAGCATCTGCGCCAGATCTCGCGGCGTGTAGTGGTCGAAGTCCAGCCAGGTCTTGGTATCGGTGCCCCAGGTGTGCTCCACTTCCAGAAGAAAACTGCTCAGGAATGCGCGATCGCCCGCATCCCCCGCATGAAACTTGCCGTTCGCAATCCATTCTCCCCGAAGGCGCGCCATTTCCCGGTAACGCGCCACCTTGAGCGGATCGCTGGACACGCCGTAAATCCAGGTATCGCCGATTTCCTGGGTCACCACCGGCAACTCCCCGCGGTATGGTTCGACGGCGTTGGCAATATCGGTGAGATTGCAGGCAGTCACCCGCGCATTGGGAAACCGCGCCCGCAGGCCGGAATAGATCCTGCGAATTTCCTCGATGGAATGAGGGCCGCTGTTGTCGTCCCGGACTTCCACATCCACCGCCAGGTCCGATCCGGGAACCTTGACGACCCCGCCGTAATCGCGAGGATGATACATCACCACCAGCCCGCTGCCGCCCGGATTCTTCCACAGAAAGACCGGCGGAACGTCCGCGGGGGTACTCGCTGAATTCACGCCGATATCCAGCAACTTCACTCCGTGTTCGGCGAGCGGGCCGATGATGGCGCGCGTGTGTCCGGGCACGTCCGTCATTTTGGCGCCGGTAGTGGTGCGCTGGAACCGGCCGTCCAGCGTTCGCGAGAAACCCAGGGCCCCGGCGATCAGGGCTGGGTCCATAAGCTCCGTCTGCCAGGTGAACGGGATTGCGTGCCACGCGATGTCCCCGGATACAATCGCCTCCTCCATTGCCCGCCGCTGCGGCCCGCCGGCCTTCTCGAGATACTCGGATATCAGCCAGGAGCCGGTAGTCCAGACATAACGATCGTCTCCCTCATGGCGGATCGCAGCCGCCGTCTTCATGGCCAGCGGAAAATACTGTTCGAAATACTTCCGCACAACATTGGCTTGCGTGTCGACGAACCCCACGTCCAAGTGGCACTTGAACATGACTAGGACTCGCTTCACGGCGGCGTCCGGCGCGAGCGATTCGGAAACCTGACCGGCCGGCGCACCTCCCGGAGCAAATGCCCGGCAAGCCCCCGCCGCCAGCAGATTGCCAATAAAGTTACGGCGTCTCATGTTAATCACTCAAGCACACCGCCGGCGGAAACACAACGCCATCGAAGTCGCCTGCCGTCTCTTCGACTCCCGCCGGCGCCTTCAGAAAAATGCAGGACTGAGCCGGGCGGAGACGACTCCCAAAAAACAACGCTTCAGAGGATCAAGAGCCGGCGGTTTGGTTTAAAATGCGGGGAGACCGGAAGGTGGGATCAACAACTTGCCAATGTCAGTAAGGATCATTTCGACCCCGCGATGGAGTTTTGCCGCACGAATTTCACGCTTTCTGTTTCTTGTTCTTCTCTGCGCGGCGTCCGAAGCGCAGGTTCGCCTGAATCAGATTCAGGTGATTGGCAGTCATAACAGCTATCACGCCGGCCTCGCACCCAGCGAGACGGCGTGGTTGCAGAAGATGGATCCGAAATCAGCCGCTGCGCTCGATTACCGGCATCCAGCGCTCGATGTGCAGCTTTCAAACGGCGTGCGGCAAGTGGAGATCGACATCTACGCCGACGTGGAAGGTGGCCGCTACGCGCATCCGGCGAATCTCAAATTCGTTTCCGAAATGGGGTTGCCCGCGGATCCGCCATTCGATCCCGAAGGGCTGTTTCAGAAGCCGGGATTCAAGGTGATGCACGAGCAGGACATCGACTATCGCAGTAACTGCCAGCCGTTTACCGCATGCCTCGCAGTGATTTTGAGTTGGTCGAAAGCGCATCCGGGACACTTGCCAATCTTCGTATTGATTGAAACCAAGGAAGGGTGGGGCCGTCCGGACTTTCAGGTGGAACCGGAGATGTTTGCGCCAAGGGTCTTCGATGCCCTCGACAGAGATATTCGCTCCGTTTTTGACGCGGGCAGAATGATCGTTCCCGACGATGTTCGCGGAAAGCACGCGACGCTCGAAGAAGCGGTTCTGGCGGGTGAGTGGCCGAGTCTTGAATCGGCCCGGGGCAAGGTGGTGTTCCTGCTCGATCAGCGCAAAGCGGGCCCAGACTATTTAGCGGGCCATCGGTCGTTGCAGGGGCGCCTGATTTTTACCAATGCGGAGCCAGGTTCGCCGGATGCGGCGTTTGTGGAAGTCAACGACCCGCTGAAAGATCCGGCGCTGATTCCGAGCCTGGTGCGGAAGGGATATTTGGTTCGCACCAGGACGGATGCCGACACGGTGGAGGCCCGCAGTGGAGATACCAGGCAGAGAGATGCGGCGATGGCGAGCGGGGCGCAGATCGTGAGCACCGATTATCCCTTCGATGAGAAGGCGTCCTGGAGCGGGTTCTCGGTGAGTTTCCCGAGGGGCGAGATCGCGCGCTGCAATCCCCGGTTCCATTTGCCGAATTGCGATGCGCTTCGCCTGCGATGAAGGCGGGGCTTTCACACACATCAGGCTCGACCCGGGCCCTTCCAGCCAAGCGTCAGCTCCAAGTGTTGGCTGAGGGGGCATTTCCGCCGGTCTGAAGGCGCCTTGGGAGAGAATCAGCGCGCATTTCTCACACGGGGCCCGAGGAAGTGGCGCATGCACTCGTGCGTGGCGTGTCGAGACTCTTCTCGACACCCTGGTGGGGACGGACAGTCTGTCGGGAGACCGGGCGTCGGCAAGAGTGCCGACGCGGCACGCGCGAGTGCGTGCGCCACAAATGCAGGTTGGACCGGTTAGACCATCGATACGATGATGACAATATGTTGACGACCGGCGGTATAGCACGGCTCTCGCAAGATCCGACGTTCCGGCTGACCGGTTCCGAGAAGATTTTGGGATGGTGGGGACGACGTGCCCTAGAAATCGTTTGAAATGAGATACGTCCAGGTACTTACGCACGCGGCGGCGGCAAAGTTGGTTGGTTCTTGCGCCGCTGGAGTCGCTCGGAATGGCTGGTCGAAGAGAGATTTCTATTGACACACTCCACGGGGCGATCTATCATTTTCCTCTCAGGGTTGTAAGTGATTGCTATCGGGTCTTATGCTCGGCCAACCGGCTGACAGTGCTTTGTTTTCAACTTCCAAGTGAGAGGTGTCTATGAGCCTGTTTCGATCGTCCAAGACGTTACTGGCGCTTGCCGCGCTTTTCCTTTTGTCCATTGCCGCATATGCGCAATCGGATTACGGATCAATCAGCGGATATGTGAAAGATCCATCCGGAAGAGTGGTCCCAAAGGCGAAAATCGTTGCAAAGAACGAAGCTACCGGCGAAGAACACGTGATCACCGCCAACGACTCCGGCTACTATACCGTGCCCAACCTGCAGCCCGGTTTATATACGGTGATGGCGGAGGCCACCGGATTCAAGAAATTCAATAGCACTCACAATAAACTCAACGCGGATACGGCGCTCTCTCTGGACGCAGCGCTTACGATCGGCAGCGCCACCGAGACGGTGGAGGTGACCAGTACAGCGACGGCTCTGCAGACAGAGTCGGCTTCGGTGGAGCGAGACATCACCAGGGCGCAGATCGACTCGTTGGAGCTGAATGGCCGCGATCCACTCTTCCTGGCGTCGATGCTGCCGGGTGTACGCAGCGGCTCGACGGCCGGCGATTTCAGCTTCAGTCTGACTAGCGGCGGTTACGCCGTCAATGGCGCGCGTTCCCCGGACACGCAGATCCTGTTCGACGGCGCTCCCGCGCTGCGCACGCGCGCCAACGGAACCAGCATCGGCGTGGTGGACCAGGATTCCACGCAGGAAGTGCAGGTTCTGACGGCCGACTATGCCGCGGAGTACGGGCGGGCGGCCGGAGGACAGATTCGGATTGTCACCAAGGGCGGCAGCCAGGAGTTCCATGGAGGGTTGTACGAGTATTTCAGGAATTCGGACCTGAACGCCAACACCTGGAGCCGCAACCTGAGCACGCTTACAAACTTTCAGTCGCCATTCCGGTTCAATGATTTCGGTGGTGCCTTGGGCGGCCCGGTGTGGATTCCGCATGTCCTTCCAAAGGGGAAAATGTTCTTTTTTGTCGGGCAGGAGTGGTCGCGGTACCGTAACGGACAGACCCAGACGTTGGAAGTCCCAACGACGCTGATGCGGCAGGGCAATTTCAGCGAGTTGCTGGGCCCCAACATCTTCTACAGCAAGCCGGAAGTGATATACGATCCCAACACCTGCCCCTCGGTAGGCGCGGCAGGTTGCACGCCGTTCCCGGGGAACATCATTCCGACGACCCGGCTGAGCCACAACGGCATGGCCATTATGAACGCGTACCCGGCGCCCAACGGATTAGTGAACGGCAACCAGAACTGGATCGCCCAGGCTTCGCAGCCGGAGAATCAGCGGAAGGAAACCATCAATTCCGACATACTGCCCGACGCGAAGGACCGCATACAGTTTCGCCGCACCGCGCTGGCCTACTACGAGCTGGATCCCTTCGATCAAGGCTCGGGCCTGACGCCCAAAGCCTTCAACCGTCCCAACCAGGCTGGCTCGTTGGCGTGGACGCGAACCATCAGCCCGACGCTGATCAATGAAGCGCGCATCACGGTCAGCCTCGACGACGTTTATATCCCGGTGATTCGATCCGCCCCGGGTTTCAATGCGAACACCGCATTCGGCATCAATTATCCCTACCTGTTCCCGGTGGGCAAAGACATAGCCAGCAAGATTCCCACCGTCACCATTCCGAACTTCTCCAGCCTGGCGGGCGGACCATACCCGTCGCATTCCACCGGCCCGATCTATACGGCCGGCGACATCGTGACGAAGGTTTGGAGAAACCACACGTTCAAGGCAGGGTTCTACTTCGAGAAGTCGGGAGAGAACGACGGCGACCAGATCAACGTAAGCAGCGTGCCGGGCGGCAGCAACAATCAGAACGGCACGTTTACGTTTACCGACGCCCGGTCGGGACTGGGTGCGACGGCCGGCGTGGGCATTGCCAATATGGCGCTGGGGCTGGCCGATAGCTACACCGAGATCGGACAGCGCGCCTACACCATCTATCGCGGCTACCTGTACGAATGGTTCGCGCAGGACGCCTGGAGGGTAAGCCAGAAGCTTTCGGTCACTTACGGGATACGCCAGACCATCACGGTTCCCTACAAAGCCCTGTGGGGCAACCAGGTGTTTTTCGATCCGGCGCTTTACAGTGCGAGCACGGCTCCCAAGATCAATCCGCAAACCGGCAACGTGATTAACGGCACGGGGAATCTCTACGATGGGATGGTGATTCCAGGCAGCAGCTGGCCCAGCGACGCCTGCGGGCACGGCGTAGTGCAGGCGTGCAGCTCGGCGTATAACAGCATGTTCCAGGGTCTGCCCAGCTACTACGGGCAAATCAATTACCAGTTCCAGCCGCGGCTGGGCGTGGCTTACCAGATCGACTCGAAGACCGTGATCCGCACCGGCCTGGGGCGGTTTTTAACGCGTTTCGGCCTGCTGGACAATATCTTTCCGGGTGCGAATTCCCCATTTCAGCCGTTCGTGACGGTGGCCAACGTGTCGGTGGACAATCCCGGAGCGAGCTTGGGCGGGACGGCGACACCTCCCCTGACCGTCACCACGCTGGCGCGGAATAACCGGCCGCCGGAGGCCTGGAACTGGAACTTCACCGTGCAGCGGGAACTCTTCGGCAAGTCTACGCTGGAAGTGGCGTATGTGGGGCACCGCGGGCTGCATTTGCCGGAGGCGTTCGACATCAACCAGCCCCAAGCCGGGGCGCTGCAGGCCAATCCGGGCATTAATGCCAATTACCTGCGACCCTACGCGGGATTCGCGTCCATCCAGATGGAAGAGAACGTATCCACTTCCATGTATCACGCGCTGCAGATCGCCTGGAACCGCAGGCTGGCGAGCGGTCTGGCATTCGGCTTTTCGTATACCCTGTCCAAGAGCATGGACGGCAATTCGAATTACCGCGACATCGTTCCGGATACCTACAACACGACGAATATGTGGGGACCTTCGGAGTTCGATACGCGGCAGATGGCGGTGATCAATGTGATTTACTCGCTGCCGTTTTTCCGAAGCGGGAGTAACAGGGCCGCCAAACTGCTTGGTGGATGGCAGGTGAGCGCCATCATGCAGTTCCAGACCGGAACTCCTTGCGGTGTCATGGGCAGCAACGACGTGGCCGGCGTTGGAGAAACCGGCAGCGTTGGGTGCGGCAATACGGCCGGAGAGTACTGGGTATTGAACGGCACTCCGACGATCACGCATCAATTCGCGGGAGGGGCCGGGGCTGCCAGTCCGAACCAGTATTTCGCCGTCACGAATTCGAGCGGCCAGCCGCTGTTCACGGCGCCGCCCGCGGGCACGTTCAACCTGCAGCCGGGCGTTCGCGACGAGATCTACGCGCCGGGCTTTCAGGACTGGAATGCCGGCCTCTATAAGAAGTTCGCCATCAACGAGCGGACCGGGTTCGAATTCCGCGCGGAGGCTTTTGATTTCCCGAACCACCCCAACTGGAGCGGACCGCAGTACAATCCAACGTCGTCCACGTTCGGGAAAGTGACCAGCATGACGGGCCTGGCACGAAACCTGCAACTTTCGCTGCGCCTTTATTTTTAGGAGCGCCAGGCTCCGGCGGTTTATGCCTTTACCGGAGGCACCAGGGTCTTGAGGAACTCGTGTGCCAGGCGGAAGCCGCGTTTGTACTGTTCCGTGAAGTTCGCGCCGCTGTACGCCGGGTAGTAGAACTCGTCTTCGTTCTCGATGTTCATGGCCCCCGTGTATCCGACTTCGGAGAGCACTGTGAAAAAGCCTTTCCAATCCACCGAGCCGTATCCGGGTAAGCGGAAACGCCACCAGCGGGCGTGATTCACGGGCTGGATGCCGCCGCGTTTCACCAGAGGCCAGAGAATCTCCGTGTCTTTGAGGTGGACGTCGTAAATCTTGTCGGCGAATTCGCGCGCTGCCGCCACCGGGTCCATGAACTGCCACACCAGGTGCGACGGGTCGAACTGCAGACCCACGTGCGGGCTGTCTTGGAAGGCTTTGAAGAGCGCTTCCCAGCCCACCGGCCCGGTGGCGATGTTCGGCCCGCCGGCGTAGGGCTCCCACAGGATGCGCACTTTGTTCTTCTCGCAGGAAACGAAGTACTTTTCGGTGTAAACCTTGACTATCTCGTCCACCTGCTGTTGCAGACCCATATTCGGAATGGTGCCGCTCTGGCCACCGATGTTGGGGATGTCAAGCTTGCCGCACAGATCCAGGCATTTGAGGGTGTAGGTGTTCTGGCGATCGCGCCTGGCCGGGTCGGGATCGATGTGGTTGCCATCCACGGCCAGCGAGGAAATGTAGATACCGCTGCGGGCGATTTTGTCCTTGATGGCGGCGATGGCGGCATCGTCCAGTTGATCGGGATTGAGCCGGAGCTGCGCGCTGGTAAAGCCTTCGGCTTTGACGAACTCCAGGTTGGAATCCGAGTACTGCATCAGAACGCCGAGTCTGGGTGTCCAGTTCGGCGGGCGGTTGCGCTGACCCTGAACGGCGGCGGCCGCGGATATGGCGGTGAGAATGGTACGTCGCGTGACAATCACGAGATGACGATACTCCCCAAGCGGGGTCGCGCGCAAGCCCCGGCGCGGTCAGGCGGCTTCCGGTTATCCGGGACGGAAGCGGCCGTGGCGGACCAGCCTGCCGCAGGCTCAAACATCCCGGCGATGCTGGTTCGCTCTTACAATAGTGCTAACACCCTTATGGTCGAACAGCTCCACCCGGGCGTCTCCGCCCGAAACGCCCGGGTCTGCCTCTTTGATTTTGACGGCACCCTCTCCCTCATCCGATCCGGCTGGATGGAGGTGATGATCCCCATGATGGTGGAAACTCTGGCCGACCTGAATAGCGGCGAGCCGGTGGAACAACTGCGCGCGATGGTGGAGGAGCGCGTGGGCCGCCTCACCGGGAAGCAGACCATCTACCAGATGATCGAGTTTGCCGATCAGGTCCGCGGCTACGGCGGCAAGCCCCTCGATCCGCTTGAGTACAAGCGCATCTACCTGGGGCGCCTCCACCGGAAAATCCGCCACCGCCTCGACGACCTGGCGCAAGGCGCCTCTCCCGAAAAGTACCTCGTCCCCGGCGCCCGCGCTCTCGTCGAAGCACTGCGGGCGCGCGGCTTGAAGCTGTACCTCGCCAGCGGCACGGATCAGGAGTTCATGCGCCAGGAAGCGCGCCTCCTCGACGTGGACCGTTACTTCGATGGCGGCGTCTACGGCGCCCTGGACGATTACCAGAGTTTTTCCAAGAAGATCCTGATCGAGCGTGTCATCGCCAGCGCCGAATGCCGCGGCGACCAGTTGCTCTGCTTCGGGGATGGCTACGTGGAGATTGAAAATATCAAGGAAGTGGGCGGAGTGGCCGTGGGAGTCGCCACCGACGAGCCCGCCTGCCAGGCCGTCGACGCCTGGAAGCGCCGGCGCCTCAGCAGTGTCGGAGCCGATTTCATCATTCCCAACTTCCTCTGCCGGGAAGAATTGCTGGCTACCCTGTTTCCCAATGGAAAGTAAATATCCAGTCTTCGACCGTTCGCGCCTGGTGGTCAAACCGCTGGCCGAGCGCGTCCACGATCTCGCCGTGGATCATTGGCTGGCCCTAGAGGAAGCGCCGGACCTCTATGCCCACCCGCGACTCGCCGAGGTGGCCGCCCGAGTGGTCGCCGCGCGCCGGCGCGGCGCGGCCCGGATCCTCATGATGGGCGCGCACGTGCTCCGCGCCGGCGTCAATCGCCAGATCATCGACCTGGTGGAGCGCGGCTTCATCGACCATATCGCCCTCAACGGCGCCGGCGCCATCCACGATTACGAGCTTGCCCGCATCGGGGCCACCACCGAGAGCGTGGCCCGCTACATCCGCACCGGAGAATTCGGCCTGTGGCGGGAAACCGGCGAGCTCAACGACTGGATCTCCGAGGCCGCCGCCCTGTCCCTCGGCCTCGGCGAGAATGTCGGCCGGCGCATCGAGAGGAGCGATTATCCGCATCGCGATCTCAGCGTCCTGGCGGCGGCCTGGCGCTGCTCGGTCCCGGTCACCGTTCACGTCGGCGTCGGCTACGACATTCTGCACGAACATCCCAACTGCGACGGCGCCGCACTGGGCGCCGCCAGCTATCGCGACTTCCTGATCTTCGCCGCCACCGTGGAGCGGCTGGAAGGCGGCGTTATGCTCAGCTTCGGCTCCGCCGTCATGGCGCCCGAAGTCTACCTCAAAGCGCTCGCCATGAGCCGCAACGTGGCCCGCCAGGAGGGCCGCGCCATCCGCGATGTTGCGACCGCCGTCTTCGATCTCCTCCCGATCGGCGACAACATCCAGGAAGAGCTTCCCAAAACCAATCCCGGCTACTATTTCCGGCCGCACAAAACTATGCTGGTGCGTACCGTGGCCGACGGCGGCTCCAGCTTCTACTTCTGCGGCGATCACCGCGCCACGTTCCCGGCTCTCCGCCGGGCGATTCTGGAGCGCGCGATCCAGGAGGGAGCATGACCACCGCAGAGATCCTCGGCGCGCTGCCGCGAATCTCCGCCCTGGTGGTCGGCGATATCTGCCTGGACCGCTGGTGCACCTACGACCCCTCGGCCGCCGAGCCGTCGCGCGAGACCGGCATCCCGCGGACCGGCGTGGTCTCCGTCGAAGTTACGCCCGGCGCCGGCGGCACCGTGGCCAACAATCTCGCCTCGCTCGGCGTCGGCCGGGTAGCGGTCCTGGGCGCCATCGGTCATGACGGTCATGGCGACGAACTCTCCCGTGCCCTCAGCCGCCGCGGCATCGACTCCGGCCTGAGTGTTCGCAGCGATCACATGCAGACCTTTACTTATACCAAGCTGATCAATCAGTCCACCGGCATCGAAGATCAGCCGCGCATCGATTTCATCAACGTTCACCCCGTCCCGGCCGCGGTCGAGCGGCTCATCCTCGATCGCCTGCGGCAGACCATCGATGGCTTCGATGTGATCCTGGTATCCGATCAGGCCGAGACCAGCCAGGGCGGCGTAGTCACGCCGGCGCTGCGGAACCTGCTGGCCGATCTCGCTCTCCAGTATCCCGAGAAAGTGATGCTGGCCGATTCCCGCACCCGCATCGAGCAGTTTCGCAACTTGATCCTCAAGCCCAACCGGCGGGAAGCGGAGACGGCCTGCCGATCCTTGTTGGGCCGCCTGGACTATGCGGAGTTGCGCCGCCGGGCGAAGGCTCCGCTGATGATCGTGACCCACGGCAGCCACGGCGCCCTGCTCCTCGACAGTCAGGGTGAAACCTGGGTCAAAACCAATCCGGCAGACAACCCGGTAGACATCTGCGGAGCCGGCGACAGCTTCGCCGCCGGCACGGCGGTGGCCCTCAGCGTAACCCGTGACCCGGCGGCGGCATGCAGGTTCGGCAACCGGGTAGCCGGCATCACCATCATGAAGAAGGGCACGGGCACGGCTTCACCCGCCGAGATCCAAGCCGCCGGAAGCCTGCCATGACCACCCTGGCCATCGATATCGGCGGCACGAAGTTCTCCATCGCCGCTTTCCAGGACGGCCGCCTCATGCGGCGCGAATCCCGCTCGACCGACAAGCAGGGCGGCCGCGACTGGATGCTCTCCCAGCTCGCCGCCATGACCCGCGCCTGGCGAGCCGACCTCACTTTCGACAACTGCGGCGTGGGCTTCGGCGGTCCCGTCGATTTCGCCGCCCAGCGTGTAGCGCTCTCGACGCACGTGGGCGGCTGGCGCGATTTCCCGTTCACGGCGCACCTGGAAAAGGAGCTTGGCATTCCGGTAATCATGGACAACGACGCCAACGTAGGCGCTATCGGCGAAGCTACGCACGGCGCCGGCCAAGGCGCCGATCCGCTCTTCTACATGACCCTCTCCACCGGCATCGGCGGCGGCATCTACAGCGCCGGCAATGTCTGGCGGGGCGCCGATTCCTACGCCGGCGAGATCGGCCATCTCACCATCCGTCCCGATGGCCCGACCTGCCTGTGCGGCGCCCAAGGCTGCTTCGAGCGCATGTGCAGCGGCCTGTGGCTGGAGCGCGACCATGGCCGCACCGCCAAGGATCTGCTCGCCGATCCCGAATTTGTCCGCCGCTATGTGGTGGATCTCGCGCTCGGTCTCAAGGCGTGTATCATGTTATTGAACCCGGCGCGGATCGTAATCGGCGGCGGCATCGGCAAAGCGGGCGATCCCCTCTTCGCGCCGTTGCGCGTGGAATTGCGGCGGCAGATCACCGGCTGGTCGGCTGCGCGCATCGAGGTGGTGCCGGCGGCCCTGGGCGATGACAGCGTGCTCTACGGAGCGCTGGTGCTGGCCGGACAACGGAAACCTTCATGACTTATCCGCAAGGTTACAAAACGGACCTCCTGCAGGCGATCGAGGCCATCGATCTGGCCAAAGTGAACCAGGCCATCGAATGGTTCCGGGACGCCCGCGCCGCCGGCCGGTGCATCTTCGTGTGCGGCAACGGCGGCAGCGCTTCGACCGCCTCTCACTTCGCCTGCGACATCGTCAAAGGCGCGAGCTTCAACCGCCAATCGCGCTTCCGCATCATGGCTCTCACCGACCAGTTAGCCACGCTTACCGCCTATGCCAACGATGTCAGCTACGACGCAGTCTTCGTCGAGCAGCTCAAGAACTTCGCCCAGCCCGGCGATCTCTTCATGGGCATCAGCAGCTCCGGCAACTCGCCCAACGTCCTCCGCGCCATGGACTACGCCAATCAACTCGGCTGCCGGACGCTCTCGCTCACCGGCCGCGATGGCGGCAAGCTCGGCCCCAAGGCGCAGCTCAACATCCAGGTGCCGGTGCCCCACGTGGGGCGCATCGAAGATGCCCACATGATCGTTTGCCACATGATCGTGTATTCCTTCATGGACGTCGAAAAGTAAGGGCGCAACCGCACGCGGTGTAAACTAATGGACGACAGGAGGAATGTATGGACAAGGGACGCCATCCTCAGGTCATCCGCACCTGGACGGTGGAACGGACCAAAACCCATTACAGGCCGCCGCAGGCGATGAAACTGCGGCCAGACCCCCGCCAGAATTTCCGGGGACCATCGGCGAAGCCGCCGCACGCGACCGCTTCGCCAACCGCGCACGATCACGAACCCTCTTCGTGACGGCGGTATAGCCGGAGGTGGCAATGATTACGGCATCGCAACTGCGTCCCGGGATGGCCATTCGTTACGAAGGGCAGATTTATCGAGTGACCGCCGTGGAGTACCATCCCGGGCAGGGAAGAATGGGAGGCGTGGCGCACACACGCCTGCAGAATCTGAATACAGGCACTTTTTGGGAGCACAGTTTCCGTTCGGAGCTGAGGTTCGAGGAAGTGGCTCTGCAGAAGCGGCCGATGGAATTTCTGTATGGCGATGCCGACCAGTGCTGCTTCATGGATCCGGAATCGTACGAGCAGACCGAGATTCCGCTAGCGGTGGTGGGCGAGCGGGCGGTGTTTCTGGAAGCCGGGACGAAGATCGGGGTCGAATTCCTGGAGAGCCGTCCGGTGAGCGTGGTTTTTCCCGATGTGCTGGAAGTCAAGATCGCCGACACCGCGCCGCCGATGCACATGCAGGCCGACAGCGCCTTCAAGCCGGCGAAACTGACGAACGGCGTCGAGGTGATGGTGCCGCAGTTTGTGAAGAACGGCGACTGGATCCGGCTGGATCTGGGGACGCGAAAGTACATGGACCGGGCGCGGACGAAGGGGACGTAGGTGGTTTGGGCAGGCGAGCACCGCCTGCCCCACCACGGTTCCCGAAGACGGTCTTCTTATTTGACGACGTAGCTCTTGTGGATCCAGCCGCCGGCCTGATTCGGGTCGCGGGTTTCGAAGAGCAACGTTCTTGGCGATTCCTTCCTAGCGATCGACAGACGGCCATTGGTCTGCTTCGAGGATTCCCGGCCGCCGTCGGCGTCGGCGAGGAAGCTCTTCACGGTGGCCAAGTCGGGTATTGCGGTCTTGGCGGCTTTGGCGCGCTCGGCGAGGGCTTCGGTGGCGCTCGATTCGAGAAGCATCGGCCACATGCGCCGGAACAGGTCGTTCGAGGCATACACATCGCCGCTGTTGACGGCGCCGTTGATGGCGTAGACGAAGCCCACGACGTCGTTCTGGCTGTCGACGATTTTGGCGAGATCTTTGATGTAGGCGGCGGTGGCGTCGACCACGGGTTTGCTTTCGAGCGCCATTTGCATGCTGGTGGAACGGGGCATGGCGGGTGGCGTAGCCGCGACGGCGCCAGTGACCGTCACCGTTTCCGCCAGCGACTGGCGCGCATTCGCCACCTCGTTCCAGACTTGCATCTGGGCGTTTGGTTCGTGCACGGCCATCTTGAGTTGCCTGAAGGCCAACACTTTGTCGGATGTGCCGAACTGATCGGCGGGCTCGTTACCGCGCCTGGTCCAGCGGCCCTGCTCCACGCAGAAGGAGGAGATGGCGAGCTTGCCGGAGTGCGCGGGCAGGATGAGGTCGGTGGTCAGGACACGATCCTGGCGGCCTCCTTTGACGATGTCTCCGGACTGGATGTACACGTCCTGGGACGACTGGTTCTCGATGGAGAGCGCATTCACGGTGCCGGTCTCGTAGACCACTACCTTCTTGGCATCCATGGCTTCGTGCAGCGTCAGGAGTTTTCCTTTGGCGGCGTCCGGGCGGGCGCCGTGGATCAGGAAGACCGAGAGGTTGTCATGCGTGAAGGGACCGGAAATGCGCAGATCGTCGGCCGCGGGGGCGAGGGGCGCGGCGAGAAGCGCGAAAGCGAGCAGGGAAATCCAGGGACGAAATCCGTTTGACATATATCCACCTCAATTCTGTTGATGGTTCGGTACCACCAGCCCGCGCGATGTTTCCGCGGGACCTGACTGGTAATGGCGCGAGGCGGGGAATCCTTTCAATTGGGAGCCGGGGCCACCGTGGCGGCCAGGCCGGGCTGCGCCCGGCTGGGCCGATTGACAATCGGTCCGCAGGTTAACAACAACCTGCCCCACGGCCGGCGTCGAAGGTTCCGACACAGGTTCGGACCGAGGTGAGGAAATCCGCCACATTGGGCCCCCACAGACAACAATGCAAAAGGCACCCCGTTGACGTGGTGCGTGATTGGGAATATGATTACCGGTGTATAGGATTTCCTAGTCTGAAATCTCGCAGAGAGGTTGGCCATGTTAGCCACCGCAACGGCTGATAAGAACGCATACGTACGAAAAGCGGGGACAGGCATGGATTTTCGCAGAGGCGGCGAAATTCGAGCCTGTCCCCGTTTTGCGCCTTCTGCGGGTGGGCAACAGGGCGACGAGGCGGACCTGTCAGGCCGGGGTTCGATGAGCAACGCTTCGGCAGTTTTAGTACTTGATTCATAAAAAAGGAGCTTTACGTGAGCACAGTAGCATACGCAACAACATACGTAGACCAAGTCTTCGAGACCGTCAAGAGGCGGAATGCAGGCGAACCGGAGTTTCTGCAAGCCGTTACCGAAGTCTTTCGGTCGATAACACCGGCGTTGGACCGGCATCCGGAATACGTCGAATCGCGAATACTCGACCGTCTGGTCGAACCGGAGCGTGTCATCATGTTCCGCGTCCCCTGGCAGGATGACAAGGGGCGGGTTCAGGTCAACCGCGGCTACCGCATTGAGTTTTCGAGCGCCATCGGTCCGTACAAGGGCGGGCTGAGATTCCATCCGACTGTTAACCTCGGCATCCTGAAGTTCCTGGGTTTCGAGCAGGTCCTCAAGAACTCGCTCACAACGCTCCCCATGGGAGGCGGCAAGGGAGGATCGGACTTCGATCCCAAAGGGAAGTCGGACGCCGAGGTCATGCGCTTCTGCCAGAGTTTCATGACGGAACTCGTCCGGCACATCGGCCCGGACACGGACGTCCCGGCGGGCGATATCGGCGTGGGCGGACGCGAGATCGGGTTCCTGTTCGGCCAGTACAAGCGCATCCGGAACGAATTCACGGGCGTGCTGACAGGCAAGGGTCTTACCTGGGGCGGATCGCTCATACGGCCCGAAGCCACGGGTTATGGCTGCGTGTATTTCTCGGAACGAATGCTGCACACGCGCGGCGAGAATTTTAAGAACAAGACGTGCCTGGTTTCCGGCGCGGGCAATGTGGCGCAGTACACGGTGGAAAAACTCAACCAGCTCGGCGCCAAGTGCGTCACTCTCTCCGATTCCGAAGGCACGATTTACGATGAGGCTGGAATCAACGCGGAGAAGCTGGCCTGGGTGATGGACCTGAAGAACAACCGGCGCGGGCGCATCAAAGAGTATGGGAAGAAGTTCCCGAAGGCCGAGTTCTTCCCGGGCATGAAGCCCTGGAGCATACCGGCGCAGTGCGCCTTCCCGAGCGCGACGCAGAACGAAATCAGCGGCGAGGACGCCAGGATGCTGGTCAAGAACGGCTGCTACGTGGTGGGCGAAGGCGCCAATATGCCGACGACACCCGAAGGCGTGGAAGTTTTCCAGGCGGCGAAAACCCTATACGGCCCCGGCAAGGCGGCAAACGCCGGCGGCGTGGCCACCTCGGGCCTCGAGATGGAGCAGAACTCGATGCGTATTTCCTGGACCCGGGAAGAAGTCGATGACAAGCTGAAGCACATCATGACTGCGATCCACGACGCGGCTTATGAAACCTCCAAGGAGTACGGGGCTGCGGGCGACTATGTGATGGGCGCAAACATCGCCGGCTTCTCCAAGGTGGCGGAAGCGATGATGGCGCAGGGTCTCGTCTAGGGCGCGCGGCGGACGCTTACCAGGCCCGCGGGTTGTATCCGTTAGGGCAAGAGCAGGAGAAAGTTGCGGGGGGCCCTGGAATACCCAGGGCTCCCCGAAAACCGGAAGAACCAGAGGGGTTCGCCATGCCAGCAACCGCAAAAGAAGAGAAGAACGCATACGCAGTAGCACTGGAGAATTTCGATCTGGCGGCAAACGCGCTGGAACTCGAAGAGAACGTGCGCGCCATGATCAAGTATCCGGAGCGCGAGCTCATTGTGAGTGTTCCGGTCCGCATGGACGGCGGCAAAATCGTCCGCTTTGAGGGCTACCGCGTGCAACACAGCACGCAGCGCGGTCCGGCGAAGGGAGGCATCCGTTACCATCCGAACGTCACGCTGGACGAAGTGAAAGCGCTGGCGACGTGGATGACGTGGAAGTGCGCGGTGGTGAACATTCCCTACGGCGGCGGCAAGGGCGGCATAACCTGCAACCCGAAAACCATGTCGATGGGCGAGCTGGAGCGGATGACGCGGCGCTATGCCAGCGCGATTCTGCCGATCATCGGACCGGAGAAAGACATTCCGGCACCGGACGTCTATACCACGCCGCAGATCATGGCCTGGATCATGGACACCTACAGCATGATGAAGGGGTATCCGGTGACGGGCGTGGTGACGGGCAAGCCGATCAGCCTGGGCGGGTCGCTGGGACGCAACGAAGCCACGGCGCGCGGCTGCTACTATACGACGCGCGGCGCCATGGAGCACCTGAAGATCCCGATGAAGGGAGCGACGGTGGCGGTGCAGGGCTTCGGCAATGCCGGATCGATCGCGGCCGTACTGTTCCACGAGGCGGGCGCGAAGGTGCTGGCGTGCAGCGATACCAAGGGCTGCATCTACAGCCCGCGGGGGCTGGATATTCCGGCGGTGGTGAAGTTCAAGGAAGTCACCGGCTCGGTGGCCGGGTTCCCAGGCGCGGACAGCATCCGGCCGGATGAATTGCTGGCGTTGCAGGTCGACGTACTGATTCCGGCGGCGCTCGAGAACGCGATCACGGACGAGAATGCCGAAGCGGTTCGCGCGAAGATCATTTCGGAAGCGGCCAACGGTCCGGTCACTCCGGAAGCCGATCGCATCCTCGACACGAAGGGCGTGTTCCTGATTCCGGACATTCTGTGCAACGCGGGCGGCGTGACGGTATCGTACTTCGAATGGGTGCAGGACGAGAACCACCTGTTCTGGGACGAGAACGACGTGAACGCGAAGCTGGAGAAGATCATGGTGCGTTCGTTCAACGACGTGCTGAAGATCCACAAAGACAAGAAGGTCAACATGCGGCTGGCGGCCAACATGCTGGGCGTCGGGCGCGTGGCGGAAGCTTGCCGGATCCGCGGGCTGTATCCGTAGGACGTTTTGGCTGGTTTGTACGAAAGCCCGGGGCGAAGAGCTCCGGGCTTTTATTTTTTGAAGGGAACCATGGAGGATGCCGACACGGCCCGGGGCGTGGTTACCGCGCGGTTACGACTCCATGACGGAAGTGCTTTGTTTTCAGTACTTCCAGTTTCCGGCAATGTGGAGCCTGCCAGTATTCTCATTAATGGTATTGTAGGTCCTTTAATCTGGAACTATAATGATTACGGGTGGCAAACTAAGCACCTGCTCAAAGTGGGGCTATCCCGGATCCGTGGGAGGAATCGGCGATGACGACAAACACCAAGCCTGATCGAGGCACCGTCGAGATGAATTCCGAAGAATGCAAGGGCTGTGGCCTCTGCGTGGAGGCCTGCCCGCCCAAAGTGCTGAAGCTGGCCGAAGAGTTGAATCGTTACGGCTATCACCCCGCGATCTACCTGGGCAACGGCTGCACCGGCTGCGGGATCTGTTTCTTCGTTTGCCCGGAGCCCGGCGGAATTCGCGTGCTGCGCCGCGAACTGGAGCCGGTTGCGGCCTGAGACGCGGGGAGAAAACCATGAAGGCACAACTCACCAAGGGAAATGAAGCCATCGTCAAGGCCGCGGTGCTGGCAGGCTGCCGGGCCTATTATGGATACCCCATCACGCCCGCCAGCGAAATCGCCGAAGCGGCCGCGCTCTACCTGCCGCAAGTGGGCGGGGTTTTCATCCAGGCGGAAAGCGAAACCGCATCGGTGAACATGCTGTACGGCGGCGCATCGGCGGGCGTGCGGGTGATGAGCGGATCGAGCGGCCCCGGCATCAGCCTCATGCAGGAAGGCATCAGCTACCTGGCGGGCGCCGAGCTGCCGTGTGTGATCGCCGACATCATGCGCGGCGGTCCCGGGCTCGGCAATATCGCGCCGGAACAGAGCGACTACCACCAGGTTGTCAAGGGCGGCGGCCACGGCAATTACCATACGCTGGTGCTGGCGCCGGCGTCGGCGCAGGAAATGGCCGACTTAACGACTCTGGCTTTCGATCTCGCCGACCGTTACCGCAACCCAGTGGTGGTGCTGGCGGACGGCAATATCGGCCAGATGATGGAGCCGGTGCGCTTCGCCGATCCCATCGCGGTTCCCGCGCCGCCGGAATGGGCCGTGCTGGGAACGGCCGGAACGCGCCGCAACCTGCTGACTTCCATCTTCCTCGAATCCGACACCCTGGAGCGCCACGTGCGCAAGCTGGAGGCCAAGTACCAGGCGGCGGAGCGAAACGAAGTGCGGGCGGAATGCTGGCGCACCGAAGACGCCGACATCGTGCTGGTGGGCTACGGCATCATGGGCCGCATCCTGAAGGCGGCCGTGGAGCAGGCCCGCCAACGGGGCCTGAAGGTCGGGCTGTTGCGCCCCATCACGCTGTATCCGTTCCCCGCGCCGCAGCTTCGGGAACTCAGCAAGCGCGTCAAGGGCTTCCTGGTGGCGGAACTTTCCACCGGCCAAATGGTGGACGACGTGCGGCTGGCGCTCGAAGGCCGCTCGCCCGTGGAATTCTTCAGCCGGGTAGGCGGCAACATCCCGTCCGCCGAGGAGGTGCTGGAGGTGGTGGAGCACAGGTTCGAATCGTGCTTCCAGCCCGAGGAGGTACTGGTCCATGCCTAGCTTTACGGTGGCCTACGAGAAGTCTCCGTCGCTCTACGACCGCTTCGAACGCAAAGCCGAGTTGCAGCACCAGACGCACTACTGCCCGGGTTGCGGGCACGGCATCGTGCACAAGCTGCTGGCCCGGGCGCTCGACGATTTGGGGGTTCAGGACCGCACCGTGCTGATCAGCCCGGTGGGCTGCTCGGTGTTCGCCTATTACTATTTCGACGTCGGCAATGTCCAGGTGGCGCACGGACGCGCGCCCGCCGCGGCCACGGCGGTCAAGCGCAGCCGTCCGGATTCCATCGTGATCAGCTACCAGGGCGACGGCGACCTGGCGGCCATCGGCACGGCGGAGATCGTCCACGCGGCCAACCGTGGCGAACCCATCACCGTGATCTTCGTCAACAACGGCATCTACGGCATGACCGGCGGACAGATGGCCCCCACCACGCCGCTGGGCAAGAAGACCACCACCTCCCCATTCGGCCGCAACGCGCACACCGAGGGCTACCCCCTGCACGTCTGCGAATTGCTGAATTCGCTGGAGGCCCCGGTGTTCATCGAGCGCGTTGCGCTGGGCAACAACAAGCAGATCATGGGCGCCGCCAAGGTGCTGCGCCGCGCCGTGGAGAACCAGGTCAAGGGCCTTGGTTTCTCCTTCGTGGAAGTGCTGTCGCCCTGCCCCACCATCTGGAAATTCCAGCCGGTGGAGGCGCAGCGGTTCGTGCGCGACGAAATGGCCAAGGTATTTCCCGTGGGCAACGTGCGCGACCGCACCAAAGAAGCGCAACCCTGGGCCGGGCCCCCGCCGGCGCCTCCGGTGACGGACATTCCGCGCATCATCGGCCTTGAGAACGACGGCCTCGAGAACGGAGCCGGACAGGTGTCCGAGGAGCCGCCGGCCGGGCGCGCGCTGGATCTGCGCATCAAGGTGGCCGGGTTTGGCGGGCAAGGCGTCCTGATGCTCGGCGAAGTGCTGGCGGAGGCCGGTCTGGAATCCGGTTACGAAGTTTCCTGGCTGCCTTCCTACGGGCCGGAGATGCGTTCCGGAACGTCCAACTGCAGCGTCCGGCTGTCGGCCTCGCCGATCGCTTCCCCGTTGATCTCGCGGCCCAACGTCCTGCTGGCGCTTAACGAACCATCGCTGCGCAAGTTTCTGCCCGCGGTGGATCCCGGCGGCATCGTGCTGTACAACGGAGCCGCGCTGCCGGAAGATTGTGTCCGCAAAGACGTGCGCATGATCGCCATGCACTTCTCCTCGCTCGCCGACAAACTGGGCGATCAAAAAGTCGGTAATATCGTGATGCTCGGCGCTCTGCTCGAAGCCACGGGAATGCTAGAGCCCGAGCAGGTGACCGGCGCGCTCCACCACATGGTGAAGAGCAAGAAGTACCTCGACCTGGATCTGAAGGCGCTGGAACTGGGCGCCGAAGAGGTCCGCAAAGAGCCGCCGCCAGTGGGCGAAGATTATCTGTGGGGCGTCTGAAGCGCAAGTAGGCCGGTCCCACTTAGGATGCCTGTTTGGTGGGGCAGGCAGTCTTGCCTTGCAACCGCCTCAGGCGGTTTTTTCGGGGCCGGCGCGAGTTTTCGATCACCGAAGAGGGCCGGCTGAAAGCCGGCGGCAGCCAGTGGCTGCCCCACAGCCTGCCGCACATCAATAGCCTGTCATGCGTAAGGGCCGCGCGCGGGCCGGTCTTTGCCAGCAGGCTTGTCCTGCCTTCAGCGAACACCGTATCGGGGTGCTATACTCTTGACGCGGTCTGAGTTGTGCAGTTACGAGCGGGCGCCGGTTTGCTTCCGGCTCCCGGATTTAAGACCCGAAAGGGGGGTGCACGCGTGCTCGACCTTGTTATTGTTCGCGCAATTTTTATTTTAGTTCTTGCCGCTTCTGCCTACTTCCTGAATCCGGGGCATGTTTCTCCCTGGATCGCAGCAGCCGGTGGCACGGTTCTTGGTGGCTGCATTATCTTTTTTGAAATCCGTTTGGAGCAGATTAGCCTCAAACGGTTGATTGGCGCCGCGGCGGGATCCGTTCTGGGGATCTTCGGGGCCTTTCTGATGTCCCTGGTGCTGGCCAAAGCCTCGGCGCCGCCGGCCCTGCAAGTCGGTCTGCTCCTGTGGATGACCTACGTCGGCATGATCGTGGGCGCCAATAAGGGCGACATGCTCAACCTGGCGGCGCTGGGCGGCATTTTTGGCGGCGAGAAGTCGTCGAAGCGCTCGTTCAAGATTCTCGACACCAGCGTCATCATCGACGGCCGCATCGCCGACATCTCCGAAACCGGTTTTCTGGACGGTGTGCTGGTGATACCGCAATTCGTGCTGCGCGAGCTGCAACTGGTGGCCGATTCGGCCGATTCCATGAAGCGCAACCGCGGCCGCCGCGGCCTCGACATCCTGCAGCGCATCCAGAAAATGGCGCACCTCACCGTGCAGATCGTGGAAGAAGACTTCCCGCACGTGCGCGATGTGGACATGAAGCTCATCGAACTGGCCAAGGTCTACGACTGCAAAGTCGTCACCAACGATTTCAACCTCAACAAAGTGGCCCAACTGCACGGCGTGGAGGTGCTGAATATCAACGAACTGGCCAATGCGCTGAAGCCCATCGTGCTGCCCGGCGAAACCATGCGGGTCTTCATCCTCAAGGAGGGCAAGGAGTACAACCAGGGCGTGGCTTACCTGGATGACGGCACCATGGTGGTGGTGGACAACGCCAAGAAGATGATCTCCAAGACCATCGATATTTCGGTCACCAGCGTGCTGCAAACCACCGCGGGGAAGATGATCTTCGGCAAATTCGACGACCGGATGCACGTGGCGCTGCCGCTCGAAAAACACGATCGTCCGGTGCGCAAGAGCGATCCGCAGCCCATGACCAACGCGCCGCCCGAGAAAACCACGATAGAATCGTAGAACACATGAAAGTGGCCGTCATATTGCCCGCGGCGGGCCTGGGTACGCGCATGGGCAAGGGCTCCGCCGAAAAGACGGGCACCAGCCGGAAGCAGTTCATGCTGCTCGAAGGGTCGCCCATCCTGCTGCATACGGTGCGCAAGTTCGTGGCCACCGAAAGCGTGGGCGAAATCGTGGTGGCGGTGCGCGCGGAAGACCTGGACTGGGTGGGCAGCATGCTGGCCGGCGAATTCCCGGGATATCCGGTGCGCGCCGTGGAAGGCGGCAACAGCCGCCAGCAGTCCGTGGAGAACGCGCTCCGCTCGCTCGCGCCGGATACGGACCTGGTGGCCGTGCACGACGCGGTGCGGCCGTTCATCGATCTCGCCACCATTCGGAAGGTGATCGACGAAGCCGCGGAAACCGGCGCCGCCATCGTGGGGCTGCCGGCCGTCGATACCGTGAAACAGGTGAGCCGCGGCACGGGCCGCGTGCACATTCGCGCCACGCTGCCGCGCGACAAGCTGGTGATGGCGCAGACACCCCAGGTTTTCCGCTACGACCTGCTCAAGCGCGCTTTTGAATCGGCCCGCCAGGACGGATTTGTGGGCACCGACGAAGCCAGCCTGCTGGAGCGCCTCGACGTGGATGTGAGCGTCGTGATGGGCAGCGACCGCAACATCAAGATCACCAAGCCGGGCGACATGGAACTGGCGCACTTGTTCTTCCGGGAGGAAAACCGCCCTTGAGCGAATACCGCACCGGCCAAGGCTGGGACGTGCACCGGCTGGTGGCCGGCCGGCCGCTGATTCTGGGCGGCGTCACCATCCCCAGCGAATTCGGGCTGGAAGGCCATTCGGATGCCGACGTTCTGGCCCACGCCATCACCGACGCCATCCTGGGAGCGGCCGCCATGGGCGACATCGGCGTGCACTTCCCGGATGCCGATCCGCGCTGGAAAGACTGCGACAGCCTGGTGTTTCTGCAACAGGCCCAGGCCATGGCGGTAGCGCGCGGTTACCACATCGTCAACGTGGATGCCACCGTCATCCTGGAACGTCCCAAGCTGAAAGACTACCGCGAAGCCATCCGCCAGCGGCTGGCGGACGCCCTGCGGCTGGAGTTGGACCGCATCTCGGTGAAATTCAAAACCGCCGAGAAAGTCGGGCCGGTGGGCGAAGGCCGCTCGGCGGAAGCGCAGGCCGTAGTAAGCCTGCAGCGCATGGGCTCCGGCCCGTTCCACGAATCGTAGCAGACTGGAAGCGGCATCCAATTCCGGGAGCGCGGCGCAGCCACCGGCATGGCGCATTGCCGCCCCCGGCGCACTCGCTTAAAATCGAACCCAGGATGATAGCGCGCCGGAATCTGGTGGCGATCGCCGTACTCTCCAGCGCCGTGATGGAAGTGCTGGACACTTCGGTGGTCAACGTCAGCCTGCCGCATATTGCGGGGAACCTTTCGGCCACCACCGATGAAGCCACCTGGGTGCTCACCTCGTACCTGGTGGCCAATGCCATCATCCTGCCCATGAGCGGCTGGCTGGCAAATTACTTCGGCCGCAAACGCATGCTGCTGACGGTGGTGACGGGCTTCACCGTGTCGAGCCTCCTGTGCGGCATCGCGCCGAGCCTGCCCATGCTGATTTTCTTTCGGGTGATGCAAGGCATCACCGGCGGAGGACTCCAGCCGCTTTCGCAGGCGGTGCTGCTGGAGGAGTTTCCTCCTCAGGAGCGCGGCAAAGCCATGGCGCTCTTTGGGCTGGGGATCGTGGCCGCACCGATACTCGGCCCCACGCTGGGCGGGTGGATCACCGACACGTATTCCTGGCGCTGGGTCTTCTACATCAACCTGCCGGTGGGGATCACCAGCCTGATCATGATCTCGATGTTCGTCACCGATCCGCCCTACCTCAAGCGCGGCTCGCTGCGCGCCGACTTCTGGGGATTCGGCATGCTGGCGGTGGGCATGGGGGCGCTGCAGATCATGCTGGACAAGGGCCAGGAAGACGACTGGTTCGGCTCGCGCTTCATCGTCACGCTGGCCATCACCGCCGGTATTTTCCTGGCCGGCTTCCTCATCCGGGAGTTAACGATCGACCAGCCCATCGTTCACCTGGCGCTGCTGAAATACAGAAGCTTCGCGGCCGGCATCTTCTTCGTCACGGTGCTCGGGTTCGTGCTCTACAGCAGCCTGGTTCTGCTGCCGCTTTTCATGCAGACCCTGCTCGGCTGGACCTCTACCACGGCGGGTCTTTGGAGCAGCCCGCGCGGCATCGGCACGGCGCTGTGCATGCCGCTGGTGGGGTACCTGCTGGGCAAGGGCTGGGATGGCCGCTGGCTGCTGGCGTTCGGTTTCTCGATCGGGGGCCTGGCCCTTTTAGGCTTCTCCCACATGAACCTTCAGTCCGGAACCTGGGACATTCTGGTGTGGCAGATCAGCCAGGGCCTCGGCATGTCGTTCATCTTCGTCCCGCTCACCACACTGACCATGGACCCGATCCCCAAGCGCGAGACGGGCTATGCCACGGCCCTGTACAGCGTCATGCGGAACATCGGCTCCAGCGTCGGCATCTCGTTTGTCACCACATGGCTGGCGCGGCGCGCCCAGTTCAACCAGACCCTGCTGGTTTCGCATGTGTCGCCCTACGATCCGGCCGCCCAGCGCATGCTGAGCCAGGCGCAAACGATGCTTATGCGGAATGGCGCCGATCCCGTCACCGCCAATCGCCAGGCCCTGGCGATGCTCTATGGCATGGTGCAACGACAGGCGTCGGTGCTGAGCTTCCTGACGGTGTTCCGCATGATCGGCATCCTGTTTCTGGCCATCATCCCGCTGGTCCTGATCCTGCGCAAGCCAAAGCACCTGAGGGAGCCGATACCATCGGTAATCCCGCCACAGGCAGAGGCAGGGCAGGGCGGGAACATGGTATCTTAGACGCAATTTCATTTCGAGACGCAACCGAGGGTTTATGCCAACCGACAGAGTGGCCGTTCGCGGCAGTGAGCGCAAAGCATCGGCGGATTCCAGCGTGATCGGTATCGCGGATCCGAAGGAACAGGTGAGCGCAACGGTGGTGATCCGCCGCAGGAGTGGGGAGTTACCGCCTCCCGGGCCGCGCCCCATCCCCCGCAGCCGGTTCGCCGAGCTTTACGGCGCCGATCCGGCCGACGTGGAGCAGATCGAGCAGTTCGCCGCGGACTACGATCTGACCGTGGGCCAGATCGACCTGTCACGGCGCAGTATCATGCTCCGCGGAACGGTGGCTAAGGTGAACGAGGCGTTCGGGACTCAATTGCGCGTCTTCCAGTCTCCCGACGGCACGTACCGGGGGCGCACCGGCCAGTTGTACATTCCCAGCCATCTTGGAGACATCGTGATCGGCGTGTTCGGCCTCGACGCGCGTCCACAGGCGAGGACGCGCTTTCGGCGGCACACGGAAGTGGTCGGACCCAGGGCGGCCGGCGACACCTCCTACACGCCGCCGGCGGTCGCAACGCTCTACGGTTTTCCGGCGGCGGGAAACGGATCGGGGCAAACGGTCGCCCTCATCGAACTGGGGGGTGGATACAGCGCCTCCGACCTCAACGCTTATTTCAGCTCGCTGAACGTCAGTCCGGCGCCGAGCGTGACTGCGGTTTCGGTGGACGGCGCCAGCAACCAGCCGGTGGGCGACCCCAATAGCGCCGATGGCGAGGTGCTGCTCGACATCGAAGTAGTCGGCGCCATCGCATCCGGAGCAAAGATCGCGGTTTACTTCGCGCCCAACACCGACCAGGGCTTCCTGGACGCCATCACCACGGCGGTGCACGACAATGTCCGGCAGCCATCGGTTGTGTCGATCAGTTGGGGCGGCGCTGAATCCACCTGGACGGCGCAGTCCCTGACCGCCTACGACCAGGCCTTCCAGGATGCGGGCCTGCTGGGCGTGACGGTGTGCGTCGCTTCCGGCGATGACGGCTCCACGGACGGCGTGAGCGACGGCGCCGCGCACGTCGATTTTCCGGCGTCCAGCCCCAATGTGCTGGCGTGCGGCGGAACGCGCCTGGAGTCGTCGGGCGGGAAGATCTCGACGGAGGTGGTGTGGAACGACGGCGCCGGGAACGGCGCCAGCGGCGGCGGAGTCAGCGATAATTTCCCGCTGCCGGCCTGGCAGGCTGGCGCGAACGTGCCGGTATCCGTCAATCCGGCGCACTTCCAAGGCCGCGGGGTGCCCGACGTGGCGGGCGATGCCGACCCGGCAACCGGATACCAGGTTGAGGTGGACGGGCAGGATGCCGTTTTTGGAGGAACCAGCGCGGTGGCGCCGCTATGGGCGGCACTGATTGCGTTGATCAACGCGCAACTGGGGAAACCCGTGGGCTTCCTGAACGCCACGCTCTATGAAAAAGCGGCGAGCGACTTGCGCGACATCACGGAGGGAAACAACGGCGCCTATCAAGCCGGCCCTGGATGGGACGCCTGCACGGGTTTGGGTAGTCCGAACGGCCAGGCGCTGCTCACGGCACTGATGGGCAAGTAGCCGGGACGAGTCTCGACACGGCACGCACGAGTGCCTGAGCCACCGCAGAGATGCGCGGTCAGAATGGCTCGTACCCCGTGCCCAGCCAGTACATCATGGCGCGGCCAATGGCCGTGCCCAACACCACCGCCGCCAGCAGGGCCGCGGTGAAAGGATTAATCTCCACCCGCTCCTCGGGCCAGAGCCGCACGGCTACCGCGGCCGGAAGCACGCTCACCAGGGCCACGTAACATCCCAGCCATAAGGAGTTCCTGGACGTCAACAACTGCAACAAGCCCGCTAGCCGGGCGGCGGTAAACGGATCGTACGCCCGCCGCGACAGATTCGCCATCATCCACAACGCGGCAATCAGCAGCAGCAAGCTCCCCGCCACGGTGGCGCCCAAAAATATCCGCAACAACCCGGTGTTCTCTCGCCACGAAATCAGCACCGCGGGGGCCAGCCCGCCCAGCAACACCGCCGTGCCCAGAAACGAGGCCGGAACCCATCCCGAATTCCACGCCGGCTGTGTGGGAACCGTGTAGAGCGCCGCTCCCGCCACCACCGCCGCGATTCCCGCCACGCCTGTGGCCGCGCCCAACGCCAACCGTCCCTCGGTTCTTCCCATCCACCAGAACCCGCTGTATGCCAGCGCCAGGAGCGCGAACACGGCCGTCAGGATCACCTCCAGGCTGAGCCGCGATTGCCCCAGGTTCACCAGGGCGCGCCACGCCATCAGCGGACGTCCCAGGTGGGCCATGGATCGCAGGATCCCTATCGCGACCACTGGAAAAATCGCCATCGCCAGCGGGCGCATCAGCACCGCATCCGACGGGCGGGCCTTGGTCTCGAACACGGTGGCCCCGAGCGTCAGCCCGCAGGCGAGCTGCGTGGCCAAAGTGAAAAGGATGAGCGGCCATTCCCTCATGCCCGGGCCTCTTTCCGAACGCGATAGCGGATGGATGGCCCGGTCAGTTGCGGCGAGGGCAAGTCCCGCAGCGCGATGGTCGAGCCCGGCCGCGCCGCGATCTCGGCCAGCGGTCCCACCTCGATGGCGCGCATGGGACATGCCGCCACGCACACCGGCGTGGCTTCGCCCGCGCACAGATTGCACTTCCGCACGCGGCCTTCGCGCGCGTCGTATTGCGGCGCTCCATACGGACACAGCCACGTGCAGTAGCGGCACCCGATGCATTTTTCGGGATCGTGCACCACGATGCCATCGGCGGCGCGCTTGCTATACGCTCCCGCCGGACAGCCCTCGACGCAGGCCGGCTGCTCGCAGTGATTGCACGACATGGACAGGTTGTAGGCGAACACCGCCGGGAACTCCCCGCCCTCGAAGCTGCGCACCTTGCGAATGCTGCGGCCCACCGGCGCATCGTTGAAATCCTTGCAGGCGATCTCGCAGGTCTTGCAGTTGATGCACCTGGTGGCATCCACGAAAAACCCGATTTGCGCGGGAGCGGCGGCCATGATTTCCTAAACCTTCTTCACTTCCACCAGAATGGTATGCTGCGCATTGCCGTGCGCCAGCGGCGTGGCCTGCTGGCTGGTGAGCACGTTGACGCATCCCCGCCGGCAGACGCCGTCCTTGCCGGGCGTGTACCACGCGCCCTGCGGAATGGCCACCACGCCGGGGCGAATGCGGCGGGTCACGCGCGCCCGCGTCAGCAGCGCGCCCCGGTCGTTGAACGCCTTCACCCGGTCGCCGTTCGCGATGCCGCGCGCCGCCGCATCCCGCGGGCTGATCCACATCTGCTGCGGATCGGCCTCTTCCATCCAGGCGTCTTCGTCCCAGGTGGAATGCGTCCGCCGCTTGTAGTGCGGCCCGATGCACTGCAGCGGATACCGCCGCGACAACTCGTCCTGCGGCCCTTCCCACGCCGCAAGGTAGTGCGGCACGCCGGGAATGTCCGCCCGGTTCCTCTGGTAGAGCGTCCGGGAAAAGATCTCCACCTTGCCCGACGGCGTTGGAAACGGATGCCCGGCGGGATCGCGGATTTCCTTTTCGAACGCCACGTACTCTTCCGGATCCTGGCGATAGAAGCCCCGCTCCCGCAGCTCCTCATAAGACGGAAACCCGGGATCGCGCTGCCGCGCGTCGCCGACAATCTGCTCGAGCCACTGCTCCTCGGTTTTGCCCTGGGTGAACGCTTCCCCAATCCCCAACCGCTCCGCCACGCGGCTCAACCACCAGTAATCGTGCTTGCACTCGAACGGCGGCTCGACCACCTTGTTGCCGAATACGATGTACCGCTCGCCCGACCAGGGCACGCCGATGTCGGCCCGCTCCAGCGAATTGTCGGCCGGCAGCAGGATATCGGCGAAGCGCGCGCTGGGCGTCAGAAAGTGGTCCGACACCACGATGCACTCCACCAGCCCTTCATCGCGCAGAATGCGCACCGTGCGGTTGACGTCGGCGTGTTGATTCACCAGAGTATTGCTGCCGAGGTTGAAAATGAACTTGATGTTGCTCGCGAGCGGCCCGTTCTCCACGCCATCCCCGGCGGTCATTTCGGTGCCGCGCACGATGGCGTCGGTCCACAAAAACACGGGAATCCTGGTCTTGACCGGGTTGGTTCCGGTGGGCAGGCCGCCGATGGGGATCTCCAGCCGCCGGCCGCCTTCGCCGCCGCCCCAACCGCCGCCCAACACGCCCAGGTTGCCGGTCATGCATGCGAGCGCGATGCCCGCCCGCACGGATTCCTCGCCGTGCGCGTGGCGCTGCGGCCCCAGCCCCTGCAACAACTGCGCCGGATGAAGCGTGCCGTAGGCGCGCGCCAGGTTGCGAATCGCGTGCGCTTCAATTCCGGTGATCTCCGCGGCCCACTCGGGAGTCTTTTCGACGCCGTCGGAACGCCCCAGCACGTAGCTCTCGAACGAGTTCCCGGCCGGCACGCCCGCGGGCATGTGCGCTTCGTCGAAACCGATGGTGTACTTGTCCAGGAACTCCCGGTTGCAGAGTTTCTCGGATATCAGCACGTGGGCCATGGCCACGAACAGCGCCGCGTCGGTGGTGGGCCTGAGCGGCAGCCACTCGTCGGCAAACGTGGCGGCCGTCTCGGTGAGCCGCGGATCGATCACCACCACCCTGGCGCCGGCTTCCCTGGCGCGGGCCAGGTAGTAATTCGAATTGGTCTCGAAAATGGTTTCGGCCGGATTGAATCCGTTGAGGATGATGAGCTTCGAATGCGCCAGCGTCTGGTATGAGTTGGTGTCGCGATATCCCGTCACGAAGGGCGCCACGTAACTCAGGCAGGCGGAGCTGTAGCTGTTGTAGCGGGCCAGGTAACCGCCCATCAGGTTCATCAGCCGCTGTGCCGCGGCGTGCCCGCTGATGGCGCCGCAATCCCCGGTGGCGTACTGGATGTACACCGACGAAGGGCCGTGTTGCTCCACCACGCGCTTCAGCTTCGCCGCGATAAACTCGGTCGCCTGGTCCCACGAAATGCGCTGAAACTTACCTTCGCCGCGCTGGCCCACGCGCTTCATGGGATACCGCAGGCGCGCCGGATTGCGCAGGCGGCTGCGCAGCGCGCGGCCTTTCAAACAGGCGCGCAACTGGGGCCGGCCGGCGGTGTCGGGTGAATCGTCGGTGGTGATCCGGGTGATGACGCCATCCTGGATGTGGGCCTTCAGGTGGCAGCGTCCCCCGCAGTTGTGGTTGCAGGCCACCGCGACAACTCTCACGCCGCTGCCCGCCGCCGCTCCCGCCAGGGGCCAGCGGCCCAATATCTCGCCCGCCGCCACCCCGGCGCCCGCCGCGCCCGAAAGTTTCAAAAAGAGCCGGCGATCCACCAGGGCGCGGTCATGCTCGTTCGTGCTCATTCACGGCCCATACCACGTTTATCAGATTTCAGGCTCTGGTTCACCGCTTGGACGGGAGGAATCGCAGAAGGATGCGGAAACTCCCGGGCCGGGCTGCGCACGGCTGCACCGGTTAGAGCTGGCATCGCTATTTGGCAACCCCTTGCATCCAGGCGCCAAACGCACTACGGGCGAGCCACCTGCGCAGCTCGACCATTCCACCCCGCCTTCCAAAGTGAGATCCCTTACCCCGCCACCCTCCGCGACACCGCCGGCGAAGTTCGACAAAAGCCTGTTTATCTGTCCCGGTCTTGCACACTCACCCCGCACGCCTGTAATTCAACGCATTACGGCCCAACTTCCGTACAGCCGACCACCCGGAAGGTATCCCGCCCACCACGACACGATCTACGTTTAAGATTCCGAATCGGAATCGGAAATGGGTAGGGCGGGGAAACCGAGTGGCTGTTCTCTTTTCGCTATAGTCGAAAAGAGCCTTTCGCATGCGGACTATCCGGAAAATTACACTTTGGGGATGCCTCGCTCTAGTGAGCCTGACGGCCTTGATTTATGTCGCCGACGACCTCTGGGCGCGCTTCCGGAGGCGGCCGGTCGAACAGATAAGAATCGGTCGTTTATACGCCGCGGTGAACCACTGGAATGAGGTAGAGTACTCGGTCGGCACGCCGATCATGGAGACGTGCGTCGACGCGCTTATGCCGCATTTCGGCTACGCTCCGTGCTGGTATCTGCGGCGGCACACCATCCAACAAATCGGTCCGTAACCGACGGCGTGGTTCTGCGTGGGCGAGGAGGCGTATGAATGTTCAGCGCTTTCAGCATGGTGATTTGCGTGAACTGGAACATCATGTTGCAGGTGGCAAGAGCGATAATTTGTACCAGTGCGATAGAGAATAAGTCGCGACGCGAATCGCCTGGTGGGATCACGGCGCATCCGGAAGTTGATCGGCTTCCAGAAGCGGCCTTCCACGCGCCGCAGGACCTACCGGTTCCCGCTCACTGGACAAAAAGTGGGCTTATCGACAACCGGTGCGCAGGATACCATCCTGCCCCACCAATAGAAACTGAGCTGTTGTAATACCTATCTGCGGCGTCTACGCTCAGAGGCACGCACCTGTTCTTCGTTCATTCCGAAGTAGTGGGCCACTTCGTGCCAGACGGTGTCTTCCACCATGCGGCGTAAAGCGGCGGGGCTGCGCGACAGGCGCTCGTGAGGACCCTGAAAAATGGTGATGCGGTCGGGCATGGAGAATGGCTCGAAGACGCTGCGCTTGGTGAGGGGGCGACCTTCGTAGAGGCCCAGCAGGGTTTTGGCGGGGCCGAGGCGGGCGAGTTGCGCGGCGGAAGGCTCCGGCTCAACCAGCAACGCGACGTTTTTCAGCCGCTTGCGAAAGCGCGCGGGAATGCGGGCGTAAGCGTCGGCCACCAGACGGTCGAATTCGTTCGGGCTCATGGCTCTTGTTATTCTAAATCTTGGCCGACAACCAACCTAAGCGCGTGGTGGTAGCGATTGACGGGCCGGCGGGGGCCGGCAAGAGCACCATCGCCCGGCGTCTGGCCGAACGCCTGGGTTTTACGTATATCGACACGGGCGCGATGTATCGCGCGGTGGCCCTGTGGGCTTTGCGGCAGGAAGTGCGGTTCGACGACCTGCACCGCATGGAACAACTGGCGATAGCGGCGAGGATCGAACTGGCGCCGGGGCGCATCCGCTTGAACGGCGAGGACGCGAGCGAAGCCATCCGCACGCCGGAGGTTTCGAGCGGGGCGTCGCAGATCGCGGTGATCCCGGGGGTGCGGCGGGCGATGGTCGAGAAACAGCGCGAGATCGGCGAGCGGTCGAGCGTGGTGATGGAGGGCCGCGACATCGGGACGGTGGTGTTTCCTAACGCCGCGGTAAAGATCTATCTGGATGCCGACATCGAAGAGCGGGTTCGCCGCCGCCTGGAGGAAGAGCGGGCCAAGGGAAGCACGGTGGGCGCAGGCGCGCTGGCGAGCCAAATGAAGGAGCGCGACCGCCGCGACAGCACGCGGTCCGATGCACCATTGGCGCAAGCGCCCGACGCTACGTATCTGGATACGACCGGCATGAGCCTGGATGAAGTGGAAGAGGCCATTTTGAAAATCGTGCGGGCACGGGTGACGAACGGGAAGGAATACCAGAAGGAGTCAGAAGTCAAAAGTCAGAAGTCAGAATAGGGTGGGCGGCCGCGAGCTTCTGACTTCTGACTCCTCAAGAGGTTTTGCCTTTGAAGAACTTACTGGTCATGAAATTCGGCGGGACGAGCATGGGCTCGGCCGAACGGATGAAGGTAGCGTCGCGCCTGGCGGCCGAGGAACAGAAGAAGCGGCCGGTAGTGGTGGTGGTGTCGGCGATGTCGAAGATCACGGATCTTCTGCTGGACACCATGCGGCAGGCGGAAGCGGGCAACGGCGCGGCCGTGGCCGCGAGCCTGGCGGCGCTGCGCCGGCGGCACGAGGAGACCTGCCGGGAGTTGCTGCCGGCGGAGAAGCGGGCGGCGGTGGAGGCGCGGATCGGCGAGCTGATCGGAGAATTCGAGCGGATCGTGAACGGCATGGCGATGCTGGGCGAGCGGCCGCCGCGCTCGGTGGATGAGGCCGTGGTCACGGGGGAATGGCTCTCCGCGACGTTGATGGCGGAATACCTTTCGGGGTGCGGCACGCCCGCCGAAGCGGTGAATGCACGCGAAGCGGTGGTGACGGACGCGATGTTCGGGAACGCATCGCCGCTGATGGAGCCGACCACGGCGAAAGCGCGCGCGCGGCTGCTGCCGGTGCTCGAGCAGGGAAGGCTGCCGGTGGTGACGGGCTTCAACGGGGCGACGGCCGACGGGCGGGCGACCACGCTGGGGCGGGGCGGATCGGATTTTTCGGCGTCGATTCTGGCGGCGGCGCTGGACGCGGCGGAGCTGTGGATCTGGACCGACGTGGATGGAATCATGAGCGCCGACCCGCGGCTGGTGCCGGATGCCCAGGTGTTGCCGCAAATCACGTACGCGGAGGCGGCGGAGCTGGCGTATAACGGGGCCAAAGTCCTGCACCCGCGGACGCTGGCGCCGCTGGTGGAGAAAAAGATCCCGGTGTGGAGCAAGAACAGTTTTGCGGCGGAGAAGCCCGGGACGCGAATCGCGCCGTCGGTTTCCGACGTGCCCGGCGGCACGCGGGCCGTGGCGTCCATGGGGAACGTGGCCCTGGTGTCGCTGGAACCGGGCAGCCCGGAGCTGAACGGCGTGCAGGTGATGGCGCGGGCGCTTGACGCGGTAGCACGGGCCAACGTGGAAGTGCTGCTGCTTTCCAGCTCGAGTTACCGGCAGAATTTTTGCTTCCTGGTGCGCGAGGACGAACTGGAGCGCACGCTCGAAGCGCTGGAAGCGGCGCTGGCGCTGGAGTTCGCACACCACTACCTGGAACCAGCGAAGGTGGACCGGAACGTCGGATTGCTGGCGGCGGTAGGCGAAGGCATGCAAGGAAAGGCCGGCCTGGCGGGGCGCATTTTCACGGCGATTTCGCGGGTGCAGGTGAACGTAATCGCCATCGCGCAAGGGTCGAGCGAGCTGACCATCGCGGTGGTGGTGCGGCGCGACGGCCTGGAAAAGGCGGTGCGCGCGGTGCACGCCGAATGCGGATTGGGAAACCGCCCGCCGGTGCCGGTGTTTCCCTTTTCGCCGAAGAAGGGGCAGTAGCGCCGGGCGCCCCGGCGGCCTGCTGGCATGGCAGGGAGCTGATATCGTGGCGCCGGCAGCGGGACGAGGGCGTCCCGCGCGGACCAGGGGGTCCGCCCTCCAGAACCTCGCGGGCGAGCGAGTTCGCCCCCACGGGAACGCCTTTCGCTATACTGGTTATTCCCCTTTTGAAGACAGGAGTTTCCGGCATCCATGTTTGATCTGTTTAGGCTTGGCAATCGAGAAAAACTCAAGAAGTTCGGCATGGTGGCACTCCTGCTGATGGTGTCGGCGTCCATGCTGCTGTATCTGGTACCGAATTACGACCGGAATTCCGGCTCCAACGACACGGTTGTGGCCCAAATCGGCAAGGAGACGGTCACCGAAACGGAGGTGCGGCGCACCATCCAAAACCTGACCAAGGGCCGCCAACTTCCGGCGGAAGTGCTGCCGAACTACGTGCCGGAAATGATCAGCGAGATCATCACCGAGCACGCCATGGCTTATGAGGCCGACCGCCTGGGGCTGCAAGTGACGGACCAGGACGTGGCCGACGCGCTTCGCCAGAACTACGCCGGCCTGTTTCCGGAAGGCAAGTTCGTCGGCAAGGATGTCTACGCGGCCATGCTGGCGCAGGAAGGCACGACCATCGAGCAGTTCGAAGGCAATCTGAAGCGGGACATGCTGATTGCGCGGCTGCGCCAAGTGGCGCTGGAGGGGACCATTGTGACGCCCCTCGAGATCGAAAGCGAATACCGCAAGAAGAACGAGTTGTTGAAGATTCAGTTCGTGAAAATACCGGTGGACAAGTACAAGAAGGAAGCGGAGCCCACCGAGGAACAAGTGATCGCGAATTACAAGACGAATTCTGCGCGCTATACCATTGCGGCGAAAAAGAACCTGGTGGTCCTGGTGGCGGACCAGGCCAAGATCGAGGCGAGCCTGAATCCTTCGGACGCCGATTTGATGACGGCGTACAACCAGAACCTGGCCAACTTCCGCATGCCGGAACGCGTGCAGGCCCGGCACATCCTGTTGATGACGCAAGGAAAGCCGGCTTCGGATGAGCCGAAAATCAAGGCCAAGGCCGAGGATATTCTGAAGCAACTCCGAGCCGGCGCGGATTTCGCCGAAATGGCGAAAAAGAATTCCGACGACACCGGGTCGGCCGCGAAGGGCGGAGACCTGGGATGGGTGACGCGCGGACAGATGGTGCCGGAATTCGAAAAGGCGACCTTCTCCCTGAAACCGGGCGTGATCAGCGACCTGGTGAAAACGCAGTACGGTTACCACATCATCCAGGTGCAGGCGCACGAAGACGCGCGGGTGAAGCCGTTCGCCGAAGTGAAGGACGAGTTGAGCAAGAGCTGGAAACAACTGCAGGCCGGCCAGAAGATGCAGCAGGTGGAAGACACGGCACAGGCGGCTTTGCAAAAGGACCCGACGCACCCGGAGAAAGTGGCGGCCGATTTGGGAATGCAACTGGTGCGCGCCGACGGCGTCGAAGCAGGCAGGCCGTTGCCGGAAGTGGGGAGCAATTCCGATTTCGACCAGGCAATCGCCGCCCTGAAGAAGGGTGAGGTCTCGCAAGTTGTGCCCCTGGGGGCCAGTAAACTGGCGCTGGCCGAAGTGACGGACATCATTCCCGCGCGGCCCGCCACGCTGGAGGAGGTCAAGGGGCAGATCCGGCAAGTAATGAGCGCTCAGAATCTGACCAACATGGTGCAAGAGCGCGCCAAGCAACTGGTGGCCGCGGCCCAGGCCAGCGGCGATCTGGCCAAGGCGGCCAAGGCCATGGGTCTGGAAGCCACGACCAGCGCGCCCTTCAAGCGCCAAGCCACCATCGAGGGATTCGGATCGGCCACCTACATCGACGACGGGTTC
Source organism: Bryobacteraceae bacterium (assembly GCA_049511275.1). Classification (GTDB taxonomy): domain Bacteria; phylum Acidobacteriota; class Terriglobia; order Bryobacterales; family Bryobacteraceae; genus PALSA-129. The sequence goes on along the minus strand of JBEKYE010000001.1, from coordinate 5,330 downwards.
CCGAAGCCCGATGGGACCATCATGAATCCGATCCCCATGCCGGAGGCCACCATGGTGGTGAAGGTGATGGAACACGTCCCGGCGGACATGGGCCAACTGCCGGAACAGCGGGACAAGATTCGCGAGGAACTCAAGGTGCAAAAAGCGCGCGTCCGGGGCAACATGTTTCAGGACGGCCTGGTGGACGAACTGGAGCGGCAAGGCAAGCTGAAAGTGCACCAGGATGTCGTCAACCGGATCATCAGCAGCTTCCGCGGCTAGCGAATGATCCGCGCCATTCTCGATTTTCTACTGTCGCTGACGAACCCGGACCGGTTGATCCATCTGCTGGCGACGCTGTTATCCGGCTGGCTGGGTTACGCCGTGCTGTTTGGGTTGGTGTTTTCGGAAACCGGCTTGCTGGTGGGGATCGTGGTGCCGGGCGATTCCCTGCTGTTCACCGTGGGCGTGGTGGCCGGCGCCGGGCAGTTGAACATCTTCGCCGTGAACGCCGTGCTCATGCTGGGGGCAATGCTGGGCGATTCCACGGGATACTGGCTGGGCCGGCAGACCGGCCCGCGGATCTTCACGCGCAAGGACTCGCTGTTTTTCAAACAGGAGTACGTCGCCCGCACCAAGGCCTTTTACGAGCGGTATGGCGGCAAGACCATTCTGTTCGCGCGGTTCCTGCCCATTGTGCGGAGCTTCGCGGCTTTCATGGCGGGCGTGGGGCAGATGCCGTACCTGCGGTTCCTGCCGTTCAGCGTCTGCGGGGGCATCGGTTCGGTGTTTCTGCTGACCATGCTGGGATATGCGCTGGGCAAAAAGCCGTTCGTGCACGACCATTTCGATGCGGTGATACTGGCGATCATTTGCCTCTCGCTGCTGCCGACCGCGATTCACGCGGTCAGGGAACGGCGCAGGGCGGGCTAGCGGCAGGTTCGACCGAGATGCCGCCGGGCGTCGACAAAGAGCGTCGACGCGGCACGCACGAGTGCGCGCGCCACGAGGGCAATGAAATCTTCCGAGCGGCGGAAGATTCAGACAACCTGTAATACTCTGGTCTAAGCGTGCCTGCCGAGCAGGCCGGCGGCGAACAGGCGGTCATCCACGCGTCCCAGGCGGGGCACCAACCGCGCGGGCAGGAGCGGCGTATGCCGGACCTCGCACAGGTATTCGGGCACTTCCCAGACGTCTTTCTCCGCCGTCATCCAGTGGATCGAATCGAAACGCCGCAGGTTGACGGGGCGGGAGTAGTTTCTGAGGGTCTTTTCCTTGCGGAGATTGAAGTAGTGCTCGAAGTAGGACATCGCCAACTCGCGCAGCGTGCGGTATACCGGCTCGCGGAAACGGAGTCCCGCGAAGTTGGATTTCGCCAGCGCGCCCCAATGCCCGAAACGGCGGAAGACGGCGAGCACGTGATCGTCGTCGCGGACGGCTTCGAAGTCGAGCAACAGGGGTGGGTCGCCCATCATGCGCAGAGCGGCGGCGGCGAACAGGGCGCCCTCGATGCAGTGGGCGGTGCGGTCCCTGAGGACGCTGCGCGGCGAGCGGCAGGTGTGGCCGTGCGGTTCCTGGTTGTAGCCGAGGTCGTCGAGGAATCGCTGGATCTTTTCGGGAGACTGCAAGCGGCGGAAGACCGCGCGTTCACTGGCGGTGAATGCGTTCTGGGGCATGAGGTATCAGGGTACCGTAAAACACGGGCGGGCGGACTATACTGGTTGCGGTGAGCCGATGCCGCTGCCCCCCTTACGGCCTCTTCATTCGGATGCGTCGCTTAACAAAGTGAAGTCGGGCCAGCTCGACCGTCTCACAACGGACAAACTCATGCGCTCGCTCTTGCCCGGCGAGAAAAACTGCTTGAAAGCGCGGCCCGATGGAACCCTGTTGGAGGGCCATCACCGAATTCATATTTTGCGCGCGCGAGGCTTTGACGTGGACGCGCTGCCAAGAGATATTGTCAGGAAGCCCGAATGGGAAGAGTGAGAGACTCAAGTGCACACCGAACTGTACTGGATTGAAGGACCGTGGCCCGGGAGGCTGGCCATATCCGCGCGCCCGCGGGGAGGGGACTGGCTCGAGGACGAACTAAGGGGCTGGAGCAGGGACGGGATTGATACGGTGGTTTCACTGATTACCCCGGATGAGGAGGAGTCCCTCGATCTCGAGGCGGAAGGGAAACTCTGCCTGGACAACGGACTCTCCTTCCGCCCTTTTCCCATCGTTGACCGCAGTGTGCCTTCCCAGTCGGAAGCGATGCGCCTCATTCAGCAACTGGATGCCGAGTTGGCCGGGGGCAAGAATCTCGTGGTGCACTGCCGGCAGGGAATCGGCCGATCGGGATTGATCGCGGCAGGCCTTTTGGTGGCTCGTGGAGTCTCTCCGGAGGACGCCATGGAGCGGGCCAGCGCCGCGCGTCACGTTCCAATTCCCGAAACTCTTCCACAACGGATCTGGATCATGCACGACTTTCCCTTGACCTTGAGTGCCGCTGGTAACATCACACCATGACATTTCTGCTTCCGATTCTGTTGTTCGCCGCCGCGGCCAATCCATACGACATAGTGATTCGCAATGGGCGCATCATCGACGGCACGGGCTCACCGTGGTACGCGGGGGACGTGGGGATCCGGGCCGGCAGGATCGCCGCGGTAGGGCATCTGGAAGGGCAGCCGGCGCGCCGCAGCATCGACGCCCGCGGCATGGTGGTGGCGCCTGGATTTATCGACATGCTGGGGCAGTCGGAAACCAGCATCCTGGTGAACCCGCACCTGCCCTCGAAGATCTACCAGGGCATCACCACGGAGGTGACCGGGGAAGGCGGGTCGATCGCGCCGCTGAACGACGCGGTCGTCAAGCTGGACCACGTTTCCTGGGAGCACTACGGCATTCAGCCGACGTGGCGGAGGTTCGGCGAGTACTTCGCGCGCCTGCGGAAGCAGGGGATGGGAATCAACCTGGCGAGCTATGTGGGAGCAACGCAAGTGCGGCGCGTGGTGGTGGGCGAAGACAACCGCGCGCCCACGGCGGTGGAACTGGAGCGCATGAAGGCGCTGGTGCGGGACGCCATGCGGGAAGGCGCGGTGGGGCTGTCGACATCGCTGCAATACGCGCCGGCGCCGTACGCCACCACGGAGGAATTGATCGCGCTGGCGGCGGAAGCGGGCAAGTCGGGCGGCATTTACGCTTCGCACATCCGCGATGAAGGGAATGGCATCATCAGGGCGCTGGATGAGGCCTTTCGCATCGGGCGGGAAGCGAACATTCCGGTGGAGATCTGGCACCTCAAGGCGGCCGGCAAATCGAACTGGGGACGGATGGCGGAGATTGCGGGGCACATCGAAGCCGCGCGGAAATCGGGAGTGGATGTGGCCGCGGACACCTACGCGTACACAGCCGCGTTCAACTCTTTTTCGGCCGTCATTCCGCCCTGGGCGCACGATGGCGGCGACAAGAAGCTGATCGAACGGCTGAAGGACCCGGAGCAGCGCGCGCGCATCCGCAAGGAGATGGAGACGCCGGGCGGCGATTGGAACAACGAATGGCAGCAGGTGAGCGGGCCGGAAGCTTTCATTGTGGGCGCGGTGCAGAATCCGAAATTACTGCCGCTGCAGGGAAAGACCATCGCGGAGATCGCGAAACTGTGGAACAAAGATCCCATCGACACGGTTTTCGATCTGCTGATCGAGGATGAAGCCTTCACCCAGGTGGCGTTTTTCCTGATGTCGGAGCCGGACGTGGCGCTGGCCTTGCAGCAGCCCTGGGTTTCGGTCTGCAACGATTCGCAGGGAACGGCGACGGACGGGCTGCTGGGCAAGGAGCATCCGCATCCGCGCGCTTATGGCGCGTTTCCGCACATTCTGCGAAAGTACGTGCGGGAAGAAAAGAAGCTGACGCTGGAAGAGGCAATCCGGAAATTCACGGCGCTGCCGGCGGGGCGGATGCGGTTTGCCGACCGCGGCGTCTTGAAGGCCGGGATGTGGGCGGATGTGGTGGTGTTCGATCCGGAGACCATTCGCGATGTGGCGACGTTTGAGAATCCGAATCAGCTTTCCGAGGGGATGCAGTTCGTGCTGGTGAACGGAGTACCGGTGATCGATGGCGGGAAGATGACGAACGCGCTGCCGGGACGGGTGGTGACGCGGTAGGCGGCCGGCGGCGATGCTATCCACGTGCGCTATGAATCCGAGATTGGTTCAGCGTATATAGCGACTGCGCCCCCTTCGGTGTTGTCGCGTCACAGGCGACGACCAGGGCCGCGATCATGCACGTTTGCGGGTTTCGGCTCGCCCTGCAATCGCGACCAGCGCATGAAGTGCATCATTGACCGATTTCGAGTCTGGAAATGCATCGGCCAATTCCGGGTCAAGGAGCACTACATTGGTCCCCTGGCGGTATCGTTCCACGTACTTGCCCCGAACGCCAGCGGAAAAGTCGTATTCCGCTCTCATCTCGCGGGGACGGCGCTTAGTTGGAGGTTTTTTCATAGTTGCGTCTCTCATGCTTCGTCGCCGGGCGAGCGCTGATCATCGAGTTTAACGAATCGGGAGCCGCGCTGGAGGACGCGGCCAATCGGCATGACAGGCCAGGAGGCCTGTCCTACCGGCAGTTTCGAATGGCGCGCTCAAAGCCGGGGAGCGAACGCTCGATGGAATCGAGCGGAATGGTCAGCGAGAGACGCATGTAGCCAGAGCGGCCGAAACCGGCGCCGGGGACGGCCAGGATGCCTTCGGACTGCAATATGCGGATGAAGGCAACGTCGTCGGGAATGGGAGTCTTGGGGAAAACGTAGAACGTGCCTTGTGGGCGCGGGGCGTCGTAGCCCATGGAAGCCAGGGCGTCGCAGAGCAGATCGCGGCGGGCCTGATAGGGGGACACGTCGATGGCGGCGTCGGGCGCCTGCGCGACTACTAATTGCCAGATGGCGGGCGCGTTGATGTAACCGAGAATGCGGTTGGCGAAGGTGCAGGCGTTGCGCAACTCGGCGGCTTCCGGCAGGCGCGGCGGGATGGCCAGGTAGCCGATGCGCTCGCCGGGAATCGCCATGGCCTTGGACCAACTCCACGCCAGCACGGCGCGGCGCAGCAGCGGCAGCGTTTCCGGAGGCGTGAGGCCGTCGAAAGTCAGCGGGCGGTACGGTTCATCGCTGATGATCAGCACGGGCTCGGGAACGATGCGGTCGAGTGCGCGCAGCACTTCGGCGCCATAAATCACGCCGGTGGGGTTGTTGGGCGAATTCAGAATCAGCGCCTTGGTGCGCGGCGTGATGGCGGCGGCGATGCGGGCGATATCGGGCTGGAAGTCGGCGCCGGTTTCCACCGGAACCACGCGGCCGCCATGGTTTTCGATAT